>NZ_JBEZLW010000017.1:0-142733 GCF_040652395.1 Streptomyces sp. NPDC048269 | reverse complement strand
GCCTCACGGAACTTCTTCGACCCGTTCGCGTTCGTCCGCTCACCGATCGCCATGTACGAGGTGTCCTGCCGGAACGGCACCGTCTGGTACAGCGAAGCCGCACCCGGCTCCGGCCGGGGCTCGCGGACGGCCGGGCTCAGGCCGCGCACCCGCTCCACGACCTGCCGCAGGTGCTCCGGCGTCGTACCGCAGCAGCCGCCGACCAGCGACAGCCCGTACTCGCGGACGAAGGTCTCCTGGGCGTCGGCGAGCTCGGGGGCGGACAGCGGGTAGTGCGCGCCGTTCTTGCCGAGGACGGGCAGGCCGGCGTTGGGCATGCAGGAGAGCGGGATGCGCGCATTGCGGGCCAGGTAGCGCAGGTGCTCGCTCATCTCCGCCGGACCGGTCGCGCAGTTCAGCCCGATCATGTCGATGCCCAGCGGCTCCAGCGCCGTCAGCGCGGCGCCGATCTCCGAACCCAGGAGCATCGTGCCGGTGGTCTCGACGGTGACGGAGCAGATCAGCGGCACGGAGACGCCGAGCGCCTCCATGGCGCGGCGGGCGCCGATGATGGAGGACTTGGTCTGCAGGAGGTCCTGGGTGGTCTCGACGAGCAGCGCGTCCGCGCCGCCGGAGAGCAGGCCCTCGGCGTTGATCTGGTAGGCGTCGCGGATCTTCGCGTACGTGATGTGGCCGAGGGTGGGCAGCTTGGTGCCCGGGCCCATCGAGCCGAGGACCCAGCGCTGCTGCCCGGTGGTGGCGGTGAACTCGTCGGCCACCTCGCGGGCGATCCGGGCACCGGACTCCGACAGCTCGAAGTTGCGCTCCGCGATGTCGTACTCGGCGAGCGCCGCGAAGTTCGCACCGAAGGTGTTCGTCTCGACGCAGTCCACGCCCACCGAGAAGTAGGCCTCGTGCACGGTGCGCACGATGTCGGGGCGGGTGACGTTGAGGACCTCGTTGCAGCCTTCCAGCTGCTGGAAGTCCTCCATCGTGGGGTCCTGCGCCTGGAGCATCGTTCCCATGGCTCCGTCGGCGACGACCACGCGGGTGGCGAGCGCCTCTCGGAGGGCATCGGCCCGGGTCTGGGTGTCTGCGGGCGGGTTCGGCAACGAGGCCATGGTTGAGCTCCCTGGGATGCGACGGCTGTCGGCTTTGCACCCCCTCTGTGTCAAGGGTGCACGCGGCCAGAGTAACCGCGTGGTCCCGGCCCCGGTGAGGTCGTCCCACGTGGCGGACTGCATTCTGTGCGCGGTGGGTCCGCACGGGTTACACCTTGTCCGCGCCGCCCCGGAAACGCCCACGCATGCACAAGGTCGGCATCGACCGATAGTGTTCAGCATTGTCGAACTACGTCAGCAGGAGGCTGCGCGATGGCACGGAACATCCAGTCGCTCGAACGAGCCGCTGCGATGCTGCGGCTCCTGGCGGGTGGGGAGCGCCGGCTGGGTCTCTCGGACGTGGCCTCCTCCCTCGGCCTGGCCAAGGGAACGGCGCACGGGATCCTGCGCACCCTGCAGGCCGAGGGATTCGTGGAGCAGGACCCCGCGTCCGGCCGCTACCAGCTGGGCGCGGAGCTGCTGCGCCTGGGCAACAGCTACCTGGACGTGCACGAGCTGCGCGCCCGCGCCCTGGTCTGGACGGACGACCTGGCCCGGGCGAGCGGCGAGAGCGTGTACGTGGGGGTGCTGCACAAGAGCGGGGTGCTGATCATGCACCACGTGTTCCGGCCCGACGACAGCCGCCAGGTGCTGGAGGTGGGGGCCATGCAGCCGCTGCACTCCACCGCCCTGGGCAAGGTGCTGTCGGCCTACGACCCGGTCGCGCACACCCAGGCGCTGGAGGTGGACCGCGAGTCGTTCACCCCTCGTACGGTCACCGACACCGCGGGCTTCGAGGAGATCCTTGACCTGACCCGGGCCCGCGGCTGGGCCGCGGACGTCGAGGAGACGTGGGAAGGCCTCGCCTCGGTGGCCGCGCCCATCCACGACCGGCGCCGGATGCCCGTGGGGGCCGTGGCCGTCGCGGGGGCCGTGGAGCGCGTCTGCGGGGAGTCCGGGGAGCCCCGGGCGTCCCTGGTGGCCTCCGTACGCGATTGCGCAAGGTCGGTTTCGCGCGACCTCGGAGCGGGCCGGTTCTGAGCTTGACCTGAGCCGATCGATCCACCCGAAGGCCACCCCGTGTGCCATTCGGGTGGATTTTGTCGTCTTCCGACCGTCCATTGGCTTGATTTGGACGATCGGACCGAGTGGTAACGATCCGGGTCTTTGACCTGGTCGACCCTTGACGCGTTCTTCGCCAAGGCGGAAAACTGCCGTTCATCGGTCGGCATTGTCGAACACCTACCGGCAATACGCGTTAGGGTGTGACGAGGCCAAGGACCGGTGCAGCACTCACCGAGTGCGTGGACCACCGGAGGGACCCGGTGTCCGCCCACCCCTGGACGCAAGGCAAAGGAGTCGCGGGTGTCAAGCTCCGACATCTTCATCGGCGAGACCATCGGTACCGCCCTGCTCACACTGCTCGGCGGTGGCGTCTGCGCCGCCGTCACGCTCAAGAGCTCCAAGGCCCGCAACGCGGGCTGGCTCGCGATCACCTTCGGCTGGGGATTCGCCGTACTGATCGCCGCGTACGTCTCCGCTCCGCTCTCCGGCGCACACCTCAACCCCGCGGTCACGGTCGGCATCGCCGTCAAGACCGGCGAGTGGGGCGACGTGCCGGTCTACTTCGCCGGCCAGCTCCTGGGCGCGATGCTCGGCGCCGTCCTGATGTGGGTCACCTATTACGGCCAGTTCCGCGTGCACCTGGCCGACCCGGAGCACATCCGCGACGCCAAGCTCGGTCCTGAGGACCCGCACCCGCACGACACGGCCGGCCCGGTGCTCGGCATCTTCTCGACCGGCCCCGAGATCCGTAATGTCGTGCAGAACCTCGCGACCGAGATCATCGGAACCGCTGTCCTGGTCCTGGCCATCCTGACCCAGGGCCTCCAGGACGGTGGCAAGGGGCTCGGTGTCATAGGCGTCCTGATCACCTCGTTCGTGGTCGTCGGCATCGGCCTCTCGCTGGGCGGTCCGACCGGCTACGCCATCAACCCGGTGCGAGACCTCGGTCCGCGCATCGTGCACGCCCTGCTCCCGCTGCCCCACAAGGGCGGCTCGGACTGGGGGTACTCCTGGATCCCGGTCGTCGGCCCGCTCGTCGGTGCCGCCGTCGCCGGTGGTCTGTACAACATCGCGTTCGCCTGATCAGCATCGGCAAGATCGCAAGATCCGTACCGCCCTCCTGATTCCGCCTACTCAGAGACCTGCCAGGAGCAGCCACCATGACCAGCAGCACCGGCCCCTTCATCGCCGCGATCGACCAGGGCACCACCTCCTCCCGCTGCATCGTCTTCGACCGTGACGGCCGCATCGTCGCCGTCGACCAGAAGGAGCACGAGCAGATCTTCCCGAAGCCGGGCTGGGTCGAGCACGACGCCACCGAGATCTGGACCAATGTCCAGGAGGTCGTCGCCGGCGCCATCGCGAAGGCCGAGATCACGTCCGCCGACGTCAAGGCGATCGGCATCACCAACCAGCGCGAGACCACCCTGCTGTGGGACAAGAACACCGGCGAGCCGGTGCACAACGCGCTGGTCTGGCAGGACACCCGCACCGACGCCCTGTGCAAGGAGCTCGGCCGCAACGTCGGCCAGGACCGCTTCCGCCGCGAGACCGGCCTGCCGCTGGCGAGCTACTTCGCGGGTCCGAAGGTCCGCTGGCTGCTCGACAACGTCGAGGGCCTGCGGGCCCGCGCCGAGGCCGGCGACATCCTCTTCGGCACCATGGACTCGTGGGTCATCTGGAACCTCACGGGCGGCACCCAGGGCGGAGTGCACGTCACCGACGTCACCAACGCCTCGCGCACCATGCTGATGAACCTGCACACCCGCGAGTGGGACGAGCGCATCGCGGAGTCCATGGACGTCCCGCTGAACGTCCTCCCGGAGATCAAGTCCTCCGCCGAGGTCTACGGCCACGTCAAGGACGGCGTCCTCGCCGGCGTCCCGGTCGCCTCGGCGCTCGGTGACCAGCAGGCCGCGCTGTTCGGCCAGACCTGTTTCGCCGAGGGCGAGGCGAAGTCCACGTACGGCACCGGAACGTTCATGCTGATGAACACCGGCGACAAGATCATCAACTCCTACAGCGGCCTGCTGACCACGGTCGGCTACCAGATCGGCGACCAGAAGCCGGTCTACGCCCTGGAGGGCTCCATCGCCGTCACCGGCTCGCTCGTCCAGTGGATGCGCGACCAGATGGGCCTGATCAAGTCCGCGGCCGAGATCGAGACGCTGGCCTCCTCGGTCGAGGACAACGGCGGCGCCTACTTCGTGCCCGCCTTCTCCGGTCTGTTCGCCCCGTACTGGCGCTCCGACGCCCGCGGTGTGATCGCCGGCCTCACCCGGTACGTCACCAAGGCGCACATCGCCCGTGCCGTCCTGGAGGCCACCGCCTGGCAGACCCGTGAGATCACCGACGCCATGACCAAGGACTCGGGCGTCGAGCTCGCGGCCCTCAAGGTCGACGGCGGCATGACCTCCAACAACCTGCTGATGCAGACGCTCTCGGACTTCCTGGACGCCCCCGTGGTGCGCCCGATGGTCGCCGAGACCACCTGCCTCGGCGCCGCCTACGCCGCCGGCCTGGCCGTCGGCTTCTGGCCCGACACCGACGCCCTGCGCGCCAACTGGCGCCGCGCGGCCGAGTGGACCCCGCGGATGCCCGCCGAGCAGCGGGAGCGCGAGTACAAGAGCTGGCTCAAGGCCGTCGAGCGGTCCATGGGCTGGGTCGACGACGAAGACGCCAGCTGACCGCACTCAGCTGACGCTATCGACGAGGAGCTAAGAGAGATATGAGCAGCCTGCAGAGCGTGACCGCACTGGGCACGCACCCGACCGCCGGTTCGAACGCGAGCCGTGCCGAGACCCGTGAGCAGCTGGCGAAGGCCACGTACGACCTGCTGGTCATCGGCGGTGGAATCCTGGGCACCTCGGTGGCCTGGCACGCCGCGCAGTCGGGTCTGCGGGTCGCCATGGTGGACGCCGGCGACTTCGCCGGCGCCACCTCCTCCGCCTCCTCAAAGCTCGTCCACGGCGGTTTGCGCTACCTGCAGACCGGCGCGGTCAAGCTGGTCGCCGAGAACCACCACGAGCGCCGGGTGCTGGCCAAGGACGTGGCCCCGCACCTGGTCAACCCGCTCACCTTCTACCTGCCCGTGTACAAGGGCGGTCCGGTCGGTGCGGCGAAGCTGGGCGCGGGCGTGTTCGCGTACTCGGCGCTCTCGGCCTTCGGCGACGGCATGGGCAAGGTCATCTCCCCGGCCCGCGCCGCCGCCGACAACCCGGGTCTGAAGACGGACAACCTCAAGGCCGTCGCGGTCTACTACGACCACCAGATGAACGACTCCCGCGTCGCCGTCATGACGGTCCGCGCGGCCGTCGAGTCGGGCGCGGTCGTCCTCAACCACGCCGAGGTCACCGGGCTGCGCATGACGCGCGGCCGGGTCTCCGGCGCCGAGCTCAAGGACCGGCTGGACGGCACCGAGTTCGGCGTGGACGCGCGCGTCGTGCTCAACGCCACCGGCCCGTGGGTGGACCACCTGCGGCGCATGGAAGACAAGCACTCGATGCCGTCGATCCGCCTCTCCAAGGGCGCGCACATCGTGATGAAGCGCAAGTCGCCGTGGAAGGCCGCCATGGCCACCCCGATCGACAAGTACCGCATCACCTTCGCCCTCCCGTGGGAGGACCAGCTGCTGCTCGGCACCACCGACGAGGTGTACGAGGGCGACCCGGCGGACGTGCGCGCCACCGAGTCCGACATCCAGCAGATCCTGGACGAGGCGGCCTTCTCGGTGAAGGACGCGGACCTGGACCGCTCGCTGATGACGTACGCCTTCGCGGGCCTGCGGGTGCTGCCCGGCGGCCCCGGCGGCGTGGAGAAGGCCAAGCGCGAGACGGTGGTCTCCGAGGGCGCGGGCGGCATGCTGTCCGTGGCCGGCGGCAAGTGGACCACGTACCGCCACATCGGCCGCGTGGTCATGGACAAGCTGGCGAAGCTCCCGGGCAGCCCGCTGACCGAGGACATGGAGCCGGTGAAGTCCCTCGTACGCCGGATCGCGCTGCCCGGTGTCGCCAACCCGAACGCGGTCGCGCACCGGCTGCTGGTGGACCGCGAGCCCGGCACGCGGATGGACCCGCTGACCGCGCGCCACCTGGCCTCGCACTACGGCTCGCTCGCCTTCGACATCGCGCGGATAGCTAACGAGGACCCGGCGCTGGCGGAGCGCATCCACCCCGACGGTCCGGAAATCTGGGCGCAGGTCGCCTACGCCCGTGACAACGAGTGGGCCGAGACCGTCGACGACGTGCTGCGCCGCCGCACGACGGTGACGGTCCGCGGTCTGGACGACGAGGCCGTACGGGCCCGCGTCGAGGAGATGCTGAGCCGCAAGGCATAGCGCTCACGCAGGTGGGGAAGAGGGGCGGCTCCGAGGGGAACCGCCCCTCTGTCGTGGGCTGTGGCCGACGTCCCTCCAAGGCTTAGGCTGACCCACGTACGCAAGGGAACTTCGGAAGGAGACCTGGGTGATCGAGCTTGAGGGCGTGCCCGAGCTGATCGACCCGGTCATGGTGGCCGCGTTCGAGGGCTGGAACGACGCGGGTGACGCGGCCTCCGGTGCGGTCGCACATCTGGACCGGGAGTGGAAGGGCGAGGTGTTCGCGGCGCTCGACGCCGAGGACTACTACGACTTCCAGGTCAACCGGCCGACGGTGTGGCTGGACAACGGGGTACGGAAGATCACCTGGCCGACGACGCGGCTGTCCGTGGTCCGGATCGGCGGCGCCAAGCCGCGCGACCTGGTGCTGGTGCGCGGGATCGAACCGTCCATGCGGTGGCGGTCGTTCTGCAACGAGATCCTCGCCTTCGCGCACGAGCTCGGTGTCGAGATGGTGGTCATCCTGGGGGCGCTGCTCGGGGACACGCCGCACACCCGGCCGGTGCCGGTGAGCGGGGTCACCTCGGACGCGGACCTGGCGCGGACGATGGACCTGGAGGAGACCAAGTACGAGGGCCCGACCGGGATCGTGGGCGTGCTCCAGGAGGCCTGTACGCACGCGGGCGTCCCGGCGGTGTCGCTGTGGGCGGCGGTGCCGCACTACGTGTCGCAGCCGCCGAACCCGAAGGCGACGCTGGCGCTGCTGAACCGGCTCGAGGATCTGATCGACATCCGGATCCCGCTGGGCGAACTCCCGGAGGACGCACGGGCGTGGCAGCTCGGCGTGGACCAACTGGCCGCCGAGGACAGCGAGGTGGCGGAGTACGTCCAGACGCTGGAGGAGGCGCGGGACACCGCCGACCTGCCGGAGGCGTCGGGTGACGCCATCGCGAGGGAGTTCGAGCGGTACCTGCGGCGCCGGGACCCGGCGGCGGGGCCGGCCGCGGAGCCGGGTGACGGCTCGTACCTTCGGGACACGGGCGGTGGCCTCCCCCGCACCCCGAAGCGCAAACCGGAGCCCGGGGAAGACCCGCAGCAGCCTCCGGCCCAGCCGCCGCGGGACGGGGACGACACCCCGGAGCCCCCGGAATCGCCGGAGCCGTAGCCCTGGCCGGGCGGGACCGGGCCGGGTCCGGGTGCGGCACCGCCGTGCAAGCGCCCCCGGGCGGCGCCCGGGCCTCGTGGGGCTCGGCCCCACACCCCGCGCCTCGAACGCCGGCGGGCGGGGCTGGATCCGGCAGGCCCGGGGGTCCGGGGGCAGGGCCCCCGGCGACGGCGCCGCGCCATCCGGGGTTCTGGGGGGCGGAGCCCCCGGTGCACCCCGGCCTCAGCCGGCTACAGGGCCACGCCCAGGAGGGCGTCCACGGTTCGGGAGACCAGCCCGGGGGCCGCCTCGTCGTCGCCGTCCGAGGCGTTCTGCGCGTCGACCCAGCGGTCCACCGCCGCCAGCGCGGCAGGGGCGTCGAGGTCGTTCGACAGGGCCTCGCGTACTTCCTCGACCAGGGCGTCCGCCGGGATGCCGTCCGGCCGCGACACGGCCGCGCGCCAGCGCTCCAGGCGGGCCACCGCGTCCGACAGCACCGAGTCCGTCCACTCCCAGTCGGCGCGGTAGTGGTGCGACAGCAGCGCCAGGCGGATGGCCGCCGGGTCGACCCCGGCCCGCCGCAGCGCCGACACGAAGACGAGGTTGCCCTTCGACTTCGACATCTTCTCGCCGTGCAGGGCGACCATGCCGGCGTGGACGTACGCCTTGGCCATCGGGAACTCGCCCGTCAGCGCCTGCGCGTGCGAGGCGCCCATCTCGTGGTGCGGGAACGCCAGGTCGGAGCCGCCGCCTTGGATGTCGAAGCCCATGCCCAGGTGGTCCAGGGCTATGGCCACGCACTCGATGTGCCAGCCGGGCCTGCCGCGGCCCAGCGAGGCGCCGTCCCAGCTCGGCTCTCCCGGGCGTGCGGCCATCCACAGCATCGGGTCCAGCGGGTTCTTCTTCCCGGGCCGGTCGGGGTCCCCGCCCCGCTCCGCGGAGAGCAGCCGCATCGCCTCGGCATCGAGGTTGGAGACCTCGCCGAAGTGCGGGTCGGCCTCGACCGAGAAGTAGGTGTCGCCCTCCAGCTCGTAGGCGGCGCCCGCGTCCCGCAGCCGCTCGACCAGCGGCACGATGCCGGGTATGGCCTCGACGGCTCCGATGTACTGCTGCGGCGGCAGCATGCGCAGGGCGGTCATGTCCTCGCGGAAGAGGGCGGTCTCGCGTTCGGCGAGCTCGGTCCAGTCGAGTCCGTCGCGCAGCGCCCGCTCCAGGAGCGGGTCGTCCACGTCCGTGACGTTCTGGACGTAGTGGACCTGCCGCTTGGTGTCGAGCCACACGCGCTGCACGAGGTCGAACGCGTTGTAGGTCGCCGCGTGACCGATGTGGGTCGCGTCGTACGGGGTGATCCCGCAGACGTAGATACGGGCGACGGGACCGGGGGCGAGGGTGATCGTCCCCTGGGTCGCGGTGTCGTGGATCTGGAGGTCGCGGCCCTTGCCAGGAAGGGAGGGGACCTCAGAAGCGGGCCAGGCATGCATGTGTCGAGCCTAACCGGACGGATGTTCCGGAAACGAACCGGACCTGCACTGTTGTCTTGATCGGCACTCTTGCGGTCCGGCCGGATCTGTGCCGACGGTGTGGGGCCGGTTCAGACCGGCGGCCACGGGATGGACGGCCACTGCCCGGACGGCTGTGGATGGATACCGGTACGCAGCAAATGCGCCACCCGGTCCCGTACGGCGGCCAGCTCGACCGCGGTGATCAGTTCGGCCAGCCGGGTGGCGAGCGGGGCTCCGTCGGTCAGCTCCGCGGCCAGGGAGGCCAGAACCCGGCGCGCCTCGTCCGTCAGCGGCTCCCCCGCCCACCCCCACAGGAGGGTCCGCAGTTTGTCCTCGGCGTGGAAGGTCACGCCGTGGTCGATGGCGTAGAGGCGGCCGTCGGGCGCGGGCAGCAGGTGGCCGCCCTTGCGGTCGCCGTTGTTGATCACGGCGTCGAGGACGGCGAGCCGGCGCAGCCGCGGGTCGTCGGCGTGCACGAGCAGGGCGGTGCGGCCTTCGCCGACGTCGGCGAAGGCGACGGCCTTCCAGCCCTCCCCCGCCTCCTCCCCCTCGACGAGCGCCAGCAGCTCGGCGCCCTGCCCCTCGCCCTCGGGGGCCGCGATCCACCGCTGGACCATGCCCTCGCCGTACGGTCCGTCGCGCAGCACGGTGGCGGGCACCAGGCCCCAGCCGGTGGCCTCGGAGACCAGGTAGGCGGCGACCTCGCGCTGGGCGAGGTTCCCGTCGGGGAAGTCCCACAGCGGGCGCTCGCCCTTGACCGGCTTGTACACGCAGTCGACGCTCACGCCCCCGTGCGTGACGGTGCACAGCAGGACGGCGTTGGACGCCTCCCGGATCCGGCCGACGACGGTGAGTTCGCCCTCGGCGAGCAGCTCCTCGATCTCCCCCATGGTGGTCACACCTGGCGCCGGTAGCCGTTCTGGCGCGGGCAGACGTGCCCCTCCGGGTCCAGCGGCAGACTGCACAGCGGGCACGGCGGACGGCCCGCGTTGACCACGTCCAGGGCCCGCTTGGCGAAGGCCCGGGCCTGGGCGCCGGTGAGGCGGACCCGCAGCATCGGCGGGCCGTTCTCCTCGTCCTGGAGCAGCCGCTCCTCCGCCTCGGCGAGATCCTCGTCCGATTCGGCTTCGAGTTCGACGAGGGCCTGCGCCTCGACGATCATCCGCTGTTCCTCGCCGTCCCAGGCCAGTGCCATGGTGCCGACGCGGAACTCCTCGTCGACCGGGACGTCCAGCGGCGCCGTGTCGGCGGCCTCGGCCGGGGCGACCGCCGGGACCGGGGCGTTGCCGCCGGTGCGCCGTACGACCTCGTCCAGCAGCTCGTCCATCCGCTCGGCCAGCGCGGCGACCTGGGTCTTCTCCAGGGAGACGCTGGTGACGCGGGGGCCGGAGGAGGCCTGCAGGAAGAACGTACGGCGTCCCGGCAGACCGACCGTGCCGGCCACGAAGCGGTCCGGGGGGTCGTAGAGGAACACCTGACGGGGCACGTCCGTCTCCAAGTCTCAGCGGCAGGGCAGAGCTGCTCGTATGCGGGCCCATCCACCCTACTGCGCCGTTCGATCACGCCGCGCCCGCGCCGCCTCCCACGACCGCGTTCCCGCCGTCTTCCACTGCTTTGTCGGGTGTCTCGGAGCGCGGCACGAGCGAGCCGAAGTCCCCGGTGTCGCCCAGCCGGAACACGAACGGCCTGGTGGGCGTGTAGCGGACGGCGGTCACCGAGCAGGGGTCGACGTGGATGCGCTGGAAGAGGTCCAGGTGCATGCCGAGGGCGTCGGCGACAAGGGACTTGATGATGTCGCCGTGGGAGCACATCAGGAAGACGGCGTCGCTGCCGTACTCCTCCTCGATCCGCGCGTTCCAGTCCCGTACGGCTTCCACGGCGCGCGCCTGCATGGCGCGCAGGGATTCGCCACCGGGGAAGGCGGCCGCCGACGGGTGCTGCTGGACGACCTTCATCAGCGGTTCGCCGGCGAGCTCGGAGAGTTTGCGGCCCGACCAGTCGCCGTAGTGGCACTCGCCGATCCGCTCGTCGGTGTGCACCTCCAGGTCCGGCCTGGCGGCCAGCAGGGGTGCGAGCGTCTCCCGGCAGCGTTGCAGCGGGCTGGTGACGGCGGCGGCGAGCGGCACCCCCACGAGCCTGCCGGGCAGCGCGGCGGCCTGCTCGGCGCCGCGCTCGTCGAGGCCCACTCCCGGGGTCCATCCGGCGAGCAGCCCAGCGGTGTTGGCGGTGGACCGCCCGTGTCGTACGAGGATCAGCGTGGCCATGGCGCCCAGCGTATGCGGTGCCGCCGGTGTGCGGGCGGGCCCCGGGCAGGGAAGAATGCCCCGCGTGATTGTCGACTGCGCGATTTACCGGGACGGCCGCCGCACCGAGGGACCCGAGGACTTCTCGGACGCCCTGGACGAGGCGCGGGCGGCCGGTGACGCCTTCCTCTGGGTCGGCATGCACGAGCCGTCGGAGAAGGAGTTCGAGTACGTCCGGAGCGAGTTCGGTCTGCACGCGCTGGCGGTGGAGGACGCGCTGACCGCGCACCAGCGCCCGAAGCTGGAGGTGTACGACGATTCGCTGTTCGTCGTCCTCAAGCCGGTGATGTACGACGACGACACCGACACGGTGACGGCCGGCGAGCTGATGGTCTTCATCGGCGACTCCTTCGTGGTCACCGTCCGGCACGGCGAGGGGGCCCCGCTGGCCGCCGTAAGGCGCCGGCTGGAGCAGGAGCCCGACGTCCTGCGGCACGGCCCCACGGCGGTGCTGTACGCGGTCTCCGACGCGGTGGTGGACCACTACATCGAGGTGGCGGCCGAACTGCAGGCGGACCTGGAGGAGCTGGAGGCCGAGGTCTTCGCCCCGAACGCGTCCGACACGAAGAACACCGCCTCCCGGATCTACGGCTTCAAGCGGCAGGTGCTGGAGTTCCGCCGGTCGACGAGCCCGCTGCTGCAGCCGATGAACCGGCTCGCCTTCGGGAGCGTCCCCTTCGTGCACGAGCATTCCCAGCCGTTCTTCCGCGACGTCGCCGACCACCTGACCAAGGCGAACGAGTACATAGAAGGCCTGGACCGGCTGCTCTCGGACGCGCTCGCCGCGCATCTCGCGCAGATGGGCGTCCGGCAGAACGACGACATGCGCAAGATCTCGGCCTGGGCGGCGATGGCGGCCGTCCCCACGATGGTGGCGGGGATCTACGGGATGAACTTCGACGTGATGCCGGAGCTGAGGCACACCTGGGGCTATCCGGCGGTGATCGTGGTCATGGTGGTCGCGTGTCTGGGCCTGCACCGCATGTTCAAGCGCCGGGGCTGGCTGTAGCCCGCGGCGCCCGGACGGGCGTTGACGGGGTCACGCGAACTCGGGCGTCGTGAGCGCCGCGCCGCCCAGGGCATCGCGCCGCTCGGGCATGGTCAGGCTGACCATCCGGTGCCAGCCGCTGAACCGCTCGTACGCGTGCATCCCCCGGATCCCCGCGGCGAGCAGGGCCGCCTTCGGCGCGGGCCAGCGCAGCAGCCGCCCCATGTGGTCCATGACGGCGAGGCTCACGTCCCGGTAGACGGCGATCTCGACGAGCGCGCTCTCCCGCAGCACCCGCTGGATGGTGCGGCCGTGTCCCGCCCGGGCCAGGCGCAGCAACTCCTCGTGACAGTAGGCGAGGTGGTTGTCCTCGTCATGGCTGATCATGCGGATGGCCTTGCCGAGCTCGGGGTGGTCGCCGAAGTTCCTCACCAGCATGTCCATCTGGTCGGAGGCGCGCTGCTCGGTGACCCGGCTGTGCGAGAGGTAGACCACGATGTCACGCTCGGTCAGCGGCTCCTCGCGGCGCAGCTTCTCGTGCGCGAGACCGATGCCGCGCCGCTCCAGCAGCATCGTGTAGTCGGTCTCGGGGGGTACGGGGACGGGCGGCAGACCGCGCTTGCGGAGCAGGGCCTTGAAGATCCGCCCGTGCTTGTCCTCGTCGGCGCCGTGCCGGGTGATCTTCGGTGCGAGATCGCGCATCGAGTCCGGCACGAGGGCCGCGATGCGGGCGTTCTCCCAGCCGCCCTGGGACTCCCCGCTGGCGGCGATGGAGCAGAACAGCTGGAAGGCGTCGTCGCTGTCGACGATCTCCTGGAACAGGCTGCGCGCAGAGAGCATGCACCGAGTCAAACGCCGGTTGCCGGGGCGGGCAAGCGATGGGTCGCACCGCTCGTCCGAATGAACGAACCCTGGGGACGGCCCCCGGCGCGTAACCCCGGGGCCGCCCGGCGCGTTGTTCGCTGTGTCGGCCGTGGCGGGGAAGACCCCCCGAGCCCCCACCACGGCCGCAGGACCACATTTCCGAGCGGCGGGTCAGGCCAGACCGGCCAGCTCCATGGCCTCGGTGCCGGCCCTCAGGGCGGCGATCCGCTCGTCCAGGGTGAACCCGGCCGGGGCCAGCGTGAGGGTGGTGACCCCGGCCTCCGCGTAGGCCCGCATCCCGTCGGCGATCCGCTCCACGGGGCCCAGCAGGGTGGTGGAGTCGATCAGCGAGTGCGGGACGGCTGCGGCCGCGCCGGTCTTGTCGCCCGCCAGGTACTTGTCCTGGATCTCGGCGGCTTCCTTCTCGTAGCCCATGCGCTGGGCCAGCTGGTTGTAGAAGTTCTGCTTCCGGCTGCCCATGCCGCCCACGTACAGCGCGGTGTACGGACGGAACATGTCCGCCAGCGCGGGCACGTCCTCGCCGAGGGCCAGCGGCACGGTCGGGCACACGTCGAAGCCGTCCATGGTCAGCCCGGCCTTCTCGCGGCCCGCCCGGATGTGGGTGAGCGCGGTCGCCTCCAGGTGCTCGGCGGCCGGGAAGATCAGCAGCGCGCCGTCGGCGATCTCGCCGGTCTGCTCCAGGTTCTTGGGCCCGATGGCGGCGATGTAGAGCGGGATGTGCTCGCGCTCGGGGTGCACGGTCAGCTTCAGCGGCTTGCCCGGGCCGCCGGGCAGCGGCAGGGTCCAGTGCTGGCCCTCGTACGAGAGGCGCTCGCGGCTCATCGCCTTGCGGACGATCTCCACGTACTCCCGGGTCCGCGCGAGCGGCTTGTCGAACTTGACGCCGTACCAGCCCTCGGAGACCTGCGGCCCGGAGACGCCGAGGCCGAGCCGGAAGCGGCCCTTGGTGAGGGAGTCGAGGGTGGCCGCGGTCATGGCCGTCATCGCCGGCTGGCGGGCCGGGATCTGCAGGATCGCGGAGCCGACGTCGATCCGCTCGGTCTGGGCGGCAACCCAGGCCAGGACTGTCGGGGCGTCGGAGCCGTAGGCCTCGGCGGCCCAGCAGACGTCGTAGCCGAGGCGGTCGGCCTCCTGCGCGACGGCGAGGTTGTCGGCGTCCATGCCCGCACCCCAGTAGCCGAGATTGATGCCGAGCCGCATGTTGTCGTCCCCTTACCGATTTACCGATCAGTAACGTGCATGTCCGGGGACTGTAGCGTGCCCGGAGCCCATCCGTCAGCGCCCCAGTAGTCTCAGCGCTCATGGAGCAGAGGCATCTCGGCCGCACCGGACTGCGCGTCTCCCGGATCGGCCTCGGCACCCTCACCTGGGGCCGCGACACCGGTGAGGAAGCCGCCGCCGAGCAGGTGAAGACGTTCTGGGAGGCGGGCGGCACGCTCGTCGACACGGCCGACGTGTACGGCGGCGGGGAGGCGGAGTACCTCCTGGGGCAGTTCGTGGGCGGGCTGGTCCCGCGCCGGGACCTGGTGATCGCGACCAAGGCGGGCAGCGTGCCGGATCCGGACCGGCGCTTCGACGGCTCGCGCGGGCACCTGCTGGCAGCGCTCGACGCCTCGCTGGAGCGGCTGGGCACCGATCACGTCGACCTCTGGCAGGTGCACGCCTTCGACCCGGCGACCCCGCTGGAGGAGACCCTGCAAGCGCTGGACCTGGCCGTGAGCAGCGGCCGCGCCCGGTACGCCGGGGTGGCGGGCTTCTGCGGCTGGCAGCTGGCGAAGGCGGCCACCTGGCAGCTCGCGGCCCCCGGGGTACGGACCCGGCTGGCCTCGACGCAGATGGAGTACTCGCTGCTCCAGCGGGGCGTGGAGCGGGAGGTGCTGCCCGCCGCGCTGGACCTGGGCATCGGGCTCCTCCCCTCCTCGCCGCTGGGGCGCGGGGTCCTGACGGGCAAGTACCGGGGCAGCACTCCGGCGGACTCGCGCGGCGCCTCGGAGACCCTGGCCGCCCTGGTGGACCCGTACTTGGACGAGGCGGCGGGCCGCATCGTGGACGCGGTGGTGACGGCGGCCCAGGGGCTGGCGGTGACCCCGCTCCAGGTGGCCCTGGCGTGGATCCGGGACCGGCCGGGGGTGGTCGCGCCGATCGTCGGCGCGCGGACGTCGGCGCAGCTCGCGGCGGCACTGTCGGTGGAGGCCCTTAGTCTTCCGGAGGAGATCTGCCGGGCGCTGGACGATGTTTCGGCTCCCGTGCACCGCTACCCCGATCAGGACTGGAGCACGCTGTGAGTACGGACCGCCAAGCCGAAGCCGCTGCCGCGGAGGAACCGGCCGCGCCGCAGCCTGCCGCCGACGGCGAACCCGGTACCGCCCCGGGCGAAGCCCCGGCGTCCGGGGTGGACCCCGCCGCTGCCGGCCCGCAGGAGCGGCCGGAGGGCGGGGCACCCGAAGCCGGCACCGACCCGCACGGCGAAGCCGATGACGGGGGGCCGGGGGCGGAGCCCCCGGTTTCGGGAAGGGGCGGGAGAGGGGAAGGCCCCGCAGGGCCCGGCCCCGAGGTCGACGAACAGGCAACGGCAGACGCCCCGCAGGGCACGGGCGGAGCCGGGGAACAGGCCGACGAGGCGGGTGCCGAGGGCACCGGCGGAGCCGGGGAACACGTCGGCGAGGCGGGTGCCGAGGGCACCGGCGGAGCCGGGGGGCACGCCCCGGAGGCCGGGGTGGAGGGTGCTGAGGGGGCCGACGGCGTGGTCCTGGCCGGAGCCGAGGCCGGTCCCGGCGCCCAGACGCAGCCCGCGCTCAGTGAGGCACAGGCCGAGCTGGCCGCGCAGAAGGTCGAGCGGGAGCGGATCGCCCGGCGCAAGGCCGAGCGGGAAGGGCCCGTCGAGGCCGGGGCGAAGCTCAGCGGGACGGCCGCGGACCTGCTGGCCGCCGTACGGGCCGTGGAGAGCGGGGCCAAGCCCCCCGCCGTGTACTTCGACGAGGCCCCGGCCGCGCCGCGCAGGGCGGCCCCCGCTCCCCCGCCGCCGCCCCGCAGGACGGCAGGGGCGCCGGCCGCCGCCCCCTCCGCCGACGCCGTCGACGGCGTACGCGCCGTCCTGGCCCGCGGCGGCGCCCCCGAGGCACTCGCCGCCCCGGCCGCGGCGGCCCTCGGCGACGACGCCGCCGGCCGGCTCGCCGAGAACCCCTGGCTGCTGCTGTCGGTCCCCGCCGTCCGCCCGACCCAGGCGGACGGGTTCGCGCGGGCAGTGCTGGGCCCCGGGGCCGGTCCGGGCGACGAGCGCCGCACGGCCGCCCTGGTGGGGTGGCTGCTGGTCCAGGCCGGCCTCAAGGGGCACACCGCGCTGGAGGCCCCGGTCCTGGAGAAGGCCCTCGTCCAGTACGGCGTACCGGAGCCCGCCGAGGCCCTGGAACAGGCCATCGCCGAGGGCTCGGTGCTGGTCTTCCACGAGCCCCTTGGCCCGCCGGTCGGCGAGGACGAGGAACAGCCCGTACGGATCCTCGTGGGTCTGGAGGGCTCGGCGATGGCCGAGGAGAGCCTGGCCGACGGTCTGGCCCGGATCGCCAGCACCTTCGACGCCCCGGCCGACTGGGACGAGGCCGCCACCGGACCGGGTGCCGAGCTGATCCGCGTGGTCGCGGGCCACGGCCTGGTCACCCACACCGGCGGCGAGGCCGCCCGCGCCGAACCCCTCGCCCTGCTGTCGGCCGCGCGGGAGCTCGGCCTGCGCGCCTGCCTGGCCGCGCACGTCCCCTCGGCCGAGGGCGTCACCGTCGCCGGGCTGCTCGCCGGGGCGGAGGGGCCCGGCCGGGACGCCGACGGGCAGTTCGCGGCAGACCTGCTGATCGTGCTGGACGCGCCGCAGCTGGACGTGGAGACCGCCGCCGCCCTGGTGGAGTCCGTCCCGGACGGGGCCCGTCTGGTGCTCTCCGGGGATCCCGGGGTGCTCGGCTCCGCCGGGGCCGGGCGGGTGTTCGCCGATCTGCTGGCGGCCCGTACCTGCCCCCAGGTGGTCTCCCGCGTCCCGGACCCGGGTCCCTTGGGCGAGCTGGTCTCCGGGGTCGGTATCGGGGAGCTGAACCAGGTCGAGGCCCCCGGCAAGGAGGTCGTCATCGTCCCGGTGCGCGACGCCGGGGAGGCCGTGCACCGTGCCGTGCAGCTGGTGGCCGAGTCGGTGCCGCGGGCCTTCGGGATCCCGGCGGACAGCGTGCAGGTGATCACCCCGGGCCACGGCGGCCCGGCGGGCACCCGGGCGCTGAACGCCGCCCTCAAGGAGCGGCTGAACCCCGGTCCCGGCCGGTTCGGCGGCTTCGACCCGGGCGACCGGGCGGTCCACGTGCCTTCCCCCGGGCGGGCCCTGCCGGCCCGGGTGGTGTCGGCCGACGCAGAGGGCCTGCACCTGGACCGCGCGGGCGAGCGGGTCGTCGTACCGAAGGAGCTGGTCGAATCCCAGGTGCGGCACGGCTGGGCGGTCACCGCGCACCAGGCCGTGGGGGCGCGCTGGCCGGCGGTGGTCGTCGTACTGCCGGGTGACGCGGCGCAGGCCCTCTCCCGGGACTGGGTGTACACCGCGTTCGGGCGGGCCGAGCGGCACCTGTCCGTGGTGCACGGCGTGGACCAGGCGCTGCCGCGCGCGGTGGCGGAGGTGCTGCCGAAGCCGCGCACGACCCGGTTGACGGGCCTGTTGTCGGCCCTCGCCGCGACGGGCGGGCAGCCGGAGTAAGCGGCGGACGGTCCCCGCCCCGAGGGGCGGGGACCGCGTCGGATCAGGCCGTGGTCAACCCCGGCTCCGCCGTCTCACCCTCGTCCGCATCCTCGTCCTCGCCGAACTCGTCGGCCTCTTCGTCGAATACGGCGCTGACGTCGAACCGGTGCAGCACGTCCTCCGGATCGGTGTGCCCGAAGGGCGAGTTGAGCCACTCCCCCGGTTCGGCGACCTCTTCCGAGGCCGCGATCCACAGGGTGGAGTCGCCCTCCTCCAGCCCGAACTCCTTGTAGCGGGAGGCGATCTCGTCGGGCTCGTACTCACCGAAGAGCACGCCCAGCGCGCCGGCGGTGCCGCCGTCGTGGACCAGGTCGGCCTCCCGGTCGTGCGCGGCGACCCGCTCGGCCTGGGCGATCAGCCGCGGCGGCTCGACCACTGCGTAGTCGCGGCGGATGAGCACGCTGAAGGCGGCGGGCTCGGCGGGACCGGTGTACGGGACGCCGTCCTCGGGGGTGGGGATCTCGAAGGGTGTGACCTCGTCGTAGCGGTCGTAGAGGAGTTCGTCGTACTCCTCGGCGGCGGCGGCGAGTTCGTTGAACGCGGCGTAGACGTCCGGGTCCTCGTCCCCGGTCCTGCGCTCGACCGCGGCGAGGTGGCGGTCGAGCGCGGCCTTGACCGCCTCGGCGGCGGCGCGTACCTCGGCAACAGTGGGCAGAGCGGCATCAGACATAGAGCAGACGCTATCCGTAGCAAGGGTCTGCCCGCACAATAGATGCGATGCCGGAATACGAATTTGTCGACGTGTACGTGCCCCGCGGCGTCCCTCGCAAGGAGGCGACCCGCCTGCTGACCGATCATGCCGAGTACGGGAACTGGGAGCTCGACCGCCTGACCCTGCACCGGGACGGCAGCCGCCGGGTGCGGCTGCGCCGCCGGATCATCCGCCAGGTCCGCGCGACCTGGTGACGCGGGTCCTGGGGGCAGGACCCGCGCCGTGAAGAGCCGTCAGGCGGCGTTGCGGGCGCGCCGGTAGAGCACGACGCCGCCCAGCAGCAGGCCGCCGGCGAGCGGGAGGCCCGAGGTCAGGACGTCACCGCCGCCGGTGGCGGCGAGAGCGGCCGGCTCCGCCGGGGCGGGGGTGGCGACGCTCGCGGCGGGCCCCGGGGCGGGGTGTGTGACGGGCTTGGCGGGCGGGACGGAGCCCGTGGGCGGGGTGTCCGGCGTCCTCGGCGTGCTCGGGGTGTGACCGCCGGGCGTGCTCGGGTGATCGGGGTGGTCGTCGCACGGTTCGTCGTCGCCGCCTCCCGGGTTTCCGGGGTGGCCCGGGGTGCCCGGGTAGCCGGGGTGACCCGGGATGCCCGGGTAGCCGGGGTGACCTGGGATGCCCGGGTGACCGGGGTTGTGACTTCCCGGAGTGCCCGGGTTTCCGGGGTGACCCGGGGTGCCCGGGTGACCGGGATGGTCCGGGGTGCCGGGGTTTCCGGGGTGGCCCGGAGTGCCCGGGTTGCCGGGGTTGCCCGGCTTGCCCTCGTGGGCCGGACCGTTGGAACAGTGGTTCCCGAAGGCCGGATTCAGCAGGCCGATGATGTCGATGGTGTTGCCGCAGACGTTCACCGGTGCGTCCACGGGCGCCTGGAGGTTGTTCCCGGACAGCAGGCCCGGGGAATTCGCGGCCTGGCCGGAGGCTCCGGAGTCCGCGTTGGCGTACCCTCCGCCCAGCGCCAGAACACCCCCCGCGGCCGCCATGGTGATCAGGCTCTTCCTGGTGACCGGTACCGGTCGTCGCATGTGTCTCGTCCCCTGGTGTTTGTACGTCGGCACTTCGGCTCCCCTGCCGGATGCGCCGAAGGTGGTCGATCGGGCCGGAAAGCCCAGCGGCCCCGGAGCGCTGGAATGCGCTCCGGGGCCCAAAACTGCGAACGCGTCAGGCGTTGACGCAGGTGTTGCCGAAGGCCGGGTTCAGCAGGCCGATGACGTTCACCGTGTTACCGCACACGTTGACCGGCACGTGGATCGGGACCTGGAGCACGTTGCCGGACAGGACACCGGGGGAGCCGATGGCCGCACCCTGGGCAGCGGCGTCGGCGTGGGCCAGACCCGCACCCGCGAGAACCAGGCCACCGGTGGCAGCCGCAGCGGCGACAACCTTCTTGATCATTGTTCCTCCTAGTAGGCAATTGCGGTCCCAGCCGCGGACCGCACCACCTGTAACGAGGAAGGATCACCGGGGCTACGAGCGTATGAGTGCATTCACTCTTCTCAGTGGTTTGCGCACACCTCTGCGATTCTCAGGCGTTGTCGATGAATCGGTCGAGGACGCGCACGCCGAACTTCAGCCCGTCGACCGGCACCCGCTCGTCCACGCCGTGGAACATCCCGGCGAAGTCCAGCTCGGGCGGCAGCTGCAGCGGCGCGAAGCCGAAGCAGCGGATGCCGAGGTCGTCGAAGGACTTGGCGTCCGTACCGCCCGAGAGCATGTACGGGACGGCCCGCGCGATCGGGTCCTCGGCCTTCAGGGCGCCCTGCATCGCGTCGACCAGACGGCCGTCGAAGTCCGTCTCCAGGGCCTTGTCCCCGTGCACGTCCTCCCGCTTGACCCGGGGGCCGAGGATGCGGTCGAGGTCGGCGAAGAACTCGTCCTCGTAGCCCGGCAGGAAGCGGCCGTCGACATGGGCCGTCGCCTGGCCGGGGATGACGTTGACCTTGTAGCCGGCGCCGAGCATCGTCGGAGCGGCGGAGTTGCGCAGCGTCGCGCCGACCATCTTGGCGATGCCGCCGAGCTTGGCGAGCGTGGCGTCCATGTTGTCCGGGTCCAGCGGGGTGCCGAGCGCGTCCGAAAGCTCGTCCAGGAAGCTCCGTACGGTCTTGGTCACGCGCACCGGCCACTGGTGGCGTCCGAGCCGCCCCACGGCCTCGCAGAGCTCCGTGATGGCGTTGTCGTTGTTGGTCATGGAGCCGTGGCCCGCGGTGCCCTCCACCGTGAGCCGCATCCAGTGCATGCCCTTCTGGGCGGTCTCCACGAGATAGAGACGCAGGTTCTCGTTCACCGTGAAGGAGAAGCCGCCGACCTCGCCGATGGCCTCGGTGACGCCCTCGAAGAGCCCCGGGTGCTTGTCGACGAGGTGCCGGGCCCCGTAGATGCCGCCCGCCTCCTCGTCGGCGAGGAAGGCCAGCACGATGTCGCGCGGGGGCTTGCGCCCGCTGCGCATGCGGTCGCGTACGACGGCCAGCGTCATCGCGTCCATGTCCTTCATGTCGACGGCACCGCGGCCCCACACGCAGCCGTCGGCGATCTCCCCCGCGAACGGGTCGTAGGTCCAGTCGGCGGCGTTGGCCGGAACCACGTCGGTGTGCCCGTGGATGAGCAGCGCGGGCCGGGAGGGGTCCTCCCCCTCGATCCGCGCCACCGTCGAGGCGCGCCCCTTGTGCGACTCGAAGACCTGCGGCTCCAGCCCGACCTCGGCGAGCTTCTCGGCGACCCATTCGGCCGCCTTGCGTTCCCCGGGGCCCGAGTGGTCCCCGTAGTTGCTGGTGTCGATCCGGATGAGGTCCCGGCAGAGGTCGACGACCTCGTCCTCGCCGGAGACGGTCCTGCCCGCGCTCGACTCGCTCACGCTGCTTCCTCCCACTGATCAGTACCGAACTGCCTCCATCCTCCCGCTCCCGGCCCCTCTCCCCAAGGGCGATCCCCGGCCGCCGGGGGGTGTGATCGGGGACCCCGGAATGTTTGGTAATGTTTTCCACGTCGGAACGGCCCGCGAGGGACGCGAGACAGACACCTTGTCCGGGTGGCGGAATGGCAGACGCGCTAGCTTGAGGTGCTAGTGCCCTTTATCGGGCGTGGGGGTTCAAGTCCCCCCTCGGACACAAGAGAAGGACCCCGCTTCGGCGGGGTCCTTTTTCGTTGCCCTCGCACCTGCCGGGAAAACGACTACGGGGCCCCGCGCGCAGCGGGACCCCGTGGTCGGGCAGGTCGGGCGGGACGGTCAGTCGCGGGCGGCGGCGAGGGCGGCCACGCGGCGGCGGACCAGGAACCAGCCGCCGACCAGGGCGGCGCCGATGACCGGGACGAACATGACCGTGGTGCGGCCCA
Organism: Streptomyces sp. NPDC048269; assembly: GCF_040652395.1. NCBI lineage: Bacteria > Bacillati > Actinomycetota > Actinomycetes > Kitasatosporales > Streptomycetaceae > Streptomyces > Streptomyces sp. NPDC048269. The sequence goes on along the minus strand of NZ_JBEZLW010000017.1, from coordinate 120,657 downwards.
CACCGCCGTCGCACCACATCAGGACCAGGACCGTGAAGAGGAAGACGAGGGTGACGACCTGGGTGTACGGGGCCCAGGGCAGGCGGTAGGCGGGCCGTTCCACCCGGCCCTGCTTCGCGCGGCGCCAGAAGAACAGCGAACAGATCATGACCATCGCCCAGGTGCCGAGGATGCCGAGCGAGGCGAAGTTGAGGACGAGCTCGAAGGCCTCCTCCTCCATGAAGTAGTTCAGGACGACACCGGCGACGCCGAAGGCGGCGGTGAACAGGACCCCGCCGTAGGGGACCTTGCCCTTGTTCATGCGGGCGGTGAACTTCGGCGCGGAACCGGAGATGGCCATCGACCGCAGGATCCGGCCGGTGGAGTAGAGACCGGAGTTCAGGCTGGAGAGGGCGGCCGTCAGGACGACCAGGTTCATTACGCCGGCGGCGCCGGGGATGCCGAGCTTGTCGAAAACGGTGACGAAGGGGCTCTGGTCCGAGCTGTACTCCGTGTACGGGAGCAGCAGCGCGAGCAGGACCACGGAGCCGACGTAGAAGAGGCCCACGCGCCACATGATCGAGTTGATGGCCTTCGGCATGATCTTTTCGGGGTTCTCGGTCTCGCCGGCGGCGACGCCGCAGAGCTCGACGGAGGCGTACGCGAAGACCACGCCCTGGATCACCAGCAGCATCGGGAGGACGCCGGCGGGGAAGAGGCCGCCGTTGTCGGTGATGGAGGCCAGGCCCGGAGTGTGGCCGCCGATCTCGTGGCTGGTGGCCACGAGCCAGATGCCGACGATCAGGAAGACGACCAGGGCCGCGACCTTGACCAGGGAGAACCAGAACTCCATCTCGCCGAAGTACTTCACCGAGATCAGGTTCGCGGTGAGGACGACGGCGAGGGCGATGAAGGCGAGGACCCACTGGGGGACGTCGGTGAACAGCGACCAGAAGTGGGCGTAGGTCGCGGCGGCCGTGATGTCCGCCACGGTGGTCGTGGACCAGTTCAGGAAGTACAGCCAGCCGGCCGTGTAGGCGCCCTTCTCCCCCATGAACTCGCGGGCGTAGGAGACGAAGGCTCCGGAGGAGGGGCGGTAGAGCACGAGCTCGCCGAGGGCCCGGACGACGAAGAAGGCGAAGATCCCGCACACCGCGTAGGCGATCGCGAGGGACGGGCCGGCTCCGGCGAGGCGGCCACCGGCTCCGAGGAACAGGCCGGTGCCTATCGCCCCGCCGATCGCGATCATGCTGATGTGGCGGGACTTCAGGTCCTTGCTGTAGCCCTCGTCACCGGCGTCGACATGGCGGGAAGACGCCGGGGCGGGAGCCTCGGTCAAGGTGCGGTCACTCATGTATGACTTCGCCTTCGTGGGGGTCGGACAGGCAGGCCCGGACCGCCGCGCAGGGGAGCTGGGTGGTGTCCCCTGTGCAGCGGTTCGGTCGTTTTGATCGCCCCAGGAGACCATGGGGGTCCGCCAGCCGCCAAAATCGGCCCACACGCACGAAGCCCCCGACGACCTTGGAAAGGGGTGTCGGGGGCTTTTTGGGCGCTGGAATGCCAGGCCCCGGGGTCAGTCGGCGGTGGTGGCCTCTGCCGCCTGGTCGAGGCGGAAGGCCTCGTTGCCCAGGCCGATGCGGGCGTGCACCTCGGGGCGGCGGCTGCGCAGCACCGCCCCGTGGACCAGACCGATCACGACGGCGGCGGCGATGATGCCCGGCAGCGCCCAGCTGAGCGCGGAGCCCTCCTCGGCGCCGACCAGGACGCCGAAGTCCTTCACGGTGTAGACGGCGATGGCGAGCAGCGCGATACCGGCGGCGCCGGCCGCGACGAGCCGCCAGACCTGGGCGCCGGCGGTGCCGCGGCGGACGAAGAAGGCGATGACGGCGAAGGAGGCGGCGGCCATGAGGAGGGTCACGCCGAGGGCGCCGACGCTGCCCATCCAGGTGAACAGGTGCAGCACGGGGGCCGTGGGGTCGCCCGCGGGCAGGTCGTCGGTGACGGCGAAGGCGATCACGACGAGGGCGGCGACGGCGGTCTGCAGGAGGGACCCGGTGCCGGGGGCGCCGGTGCCCGCGTTGGTCCGGCCGAAGGCGGCCGGGAGGAGGCCTTCGCGGCCCATCGCGAAGGCGTAGCGGGCGACCACGTTGTGGAAGCTGAGCATGGCCGCGAACATGCCGGTCACGAAGAGGACGTGCAGGACGTCGGTGAAGGTGGCGCCCAGGCGCTCCTCGGTGAGCTGGAAGAGCAGGCCCGGGCCGGCCTCCCCGGCGGTCTTGACGACCTCGGCGGGGCCGGTGGCCACGGTCAGGGCCCAGGCGCTCAGGGCGAAGAAGAGGGCGACGAAGCCGACGGCGAGGAACATCACCCGGGAGACGACGATGTGCGGCTTGCTGGTCTCCTCGGCGTACACCGGGGACTGCTCGAAGCCGACGAACGCGGCGATGCAGAAGCAGAGGGCGGTGCCGAGGCCGGGACCGCTCAGGGTCCCGGGGTTGAAGGCGTGCAGCGAGAGGCCTTCGGCGCCGGGCTTGCCGAGGGCGGCGACGTCGAAGACGACGACGAGGACGCACTCGATGAGGAGGAGGACGCCGAGCACCTTGGCGTTGAGGTCGATCTTGAGCCAGCCGAGGGCGCCGGTGGCGGCGACGGCGAGCAGCGCCGGTATCCACCAGGCGAGTTCGATCTTCAGGTAGGTGGCGAAGAGGCCGGAGATCTCGAAGCCGAGGATGCCGAAGACGCCGACCTGCATGGCGCTGTACGCGACGAGGGCGACGAGGGCGGCGCCGGCGCCCGCGGTGGGGCCGAGGCCGCGGGCGATGTACGCGTAGAAGGCACCGGCGTTGTGGACGTGGCGGCTCATCTCGGCGTAGCCGATGCTGAAGAGCGCGAGGACGGCGCCGAGGATGACGAAGAGCAGCGGCTGGCCCACGATGCCCATGACGCCGAAGGTGGTGGGCATCACACCGGCGACCACCATCAGGGGCGCGCTGGCGGCGAGTACGGAGAGCAGCAGGCCGGCGGTGCCGAGGCGGTCGGCCCGCAGAGCGCGGTCCTGGCCCTTGTACGTGCGGATCTCGGCCGGGTCCTGGAGCGTGGTGGATCTGCCCGTCGGCATGGCGGCGTCCTTTCGGGGATGCGGGTGATGCGGGGGCTTTCGGGGGTACGGGATCGTTCGGCGGTACGGGATCGTTCCGGGGTGCTCCGCGGGTGCGGTGTCAGGCGGTGCCGAGCGCGGCGCTGCGCGCGGCGAGGAAGGCCTTGTGCGGGTCGAGGTCCGGGTAGGACCAGGGGGCGCGGGTGGCGTGGCTGCCGATGCGCTGGAAGAGGGCGGCTGCCTCGGCGGGGCGGCCCTCGCAGAGCTTGGCGTGGGCGAGGAAGTTGAGGTCGACGCGGTTGCGGGGGTGGTCCTCGCGTTCCCACTCCAGCCACCAGTCGAAGGCGGAGCGCAGCACCTGGCGGGCGCGGCGGCCGGACCAGTGGGCGGCGGCGCTCTGGGAGCTGTGGCCCTGGGTGGCGGCGAGCACCCGGTAGCGCTCCGCGTGGGCGATGACCGGGAGCACGGCGAGCGGGGAGTCGGCCGGGGACTCCTCGGCGGCCCAGGCGGCGAAGTCGTAGACCTCGTGGAGGGGGTCCTGGCCGGCCGCAGGGGTGCGTTCGGCGAGTTTGGCGACCATCAGGTGGTGTGCGTGGTGGTGCTCGCGGTGCCGTGCCCTGACCTGGTCGAAGAGGCGGCTGAACTCCTCCTCGCTGCCGAAGGCCTTGGACAGGAGCAGCAGGCCGAGCCAGGGGGTCGGGTCGGCGGGGAGCAGCGCGGCGGCCCGGCGGCAGGCTTCCTCGGCGGCGGCCGGTGTGCCCTTGCGACGCAGGGCGGTGAAGACGGCGGCGCAGGCGAGGAGGGTGGCGGCGTCGGCGCTCTCGGGTTCGGCGAGCAGCCATTCGCGGGCCCAGGCGGTGGCCGCCGGGGTCTCGGCGAGGACGACGATGCGGTGGCCTCGGCGGTCCCAGTCGTCGCCGGTGCCGACGAGCAGGGATCGGGCCCGGGACCAGCGGCCCTGGGTGAACTGGGAGCGTACGTCGACGAGTTCGGCGTCACAGAGGGCCGGGTCGAAGAGCTGGGCGTCGCGCTTGCGGGCGCGGCCGAGGGGCGGCGGAGGCGGGGACATCCGCGGGTTTCCCTCCAGGACGCGGGCGGGCGGAGTGGGCGTGGCCTGAATCCGTGCACGGTGCACATGAGTCGCGTGGCCGGACGGTCGGGTGGATCATGCCGGTGAGCGAACCGGTGATCACGGACAGCAAAGCGGTACGCCCAGCTCCGAGTCAAGGTCCGGTCCGCTGCGTGGCGGGTTTCAACTGGTATCGCACGGTGTCGAGTTAGGGCGGGCGGCCCGAACCGGCCGCGGTGGCGCAGGGCGCCGTAGGGTGAGGCCATGACGGACCACTCGGATCTCCCGCACTACCTGTTCGCCTTTCCCGGGCCGTTGCGCGACAAGCTGGTGGCGGCGGTGCTGAGCGGGGCGAAGACGAGCACCACGGGTGTGCTCGCGGTGTACGGGGCCGAGGGCGAGAGCCTGCCGGAGCCGGGCGACCGTTTCCTCGTCGTCGACTCCGGGGAGCGCGGCGTGGCGGTCCTGGAGGTGACGGGCGTGGAGGTGCTGCGGTTGGCGGACGTCACCCTGCGGCACGCGCTGGACGAAGGCGAGGGATACGCGTCGGTGGCCGAATGGCGCACCTCGCACGAGCGGTTCTGGCACGGCGAGGAGATGCGCGCCGTCCTCGGCGACCCGGGGTTCACCGTGGGCGACGAGACCCTCGTGGTGGCGGAGCGGTTCCGCGTCGTGGAGCGGCTGGGCTGACCGGGGCGCCGCCCCCGGAGGGACCGGGAGCAGCGCGGGGTGCGGGCCTGCGGGTGAACGGCGGTCCGGCGGGCACCTCAGCCGACAGCGGCGGCCGCCGCCCGGCCCGCCGCCCGGCCCGAGAAGACGCAGCCGCCCAGGAAGGTGCCCTCCAGGGCGCGGTAGCCGTGGACGCCGCCGCCGCCGAAGCCGGCCGCCTCGCCCGCCGCGTAGACGCCGGGCAGCGGTTCGCCCCCAGCAGTCAGGACGCGCGAGGAGAGGTCGGTCTCCAGGCCGCCCAGGGACTTGCGGGTCAGGATGGACAGCCGTACCGCGATCAGCGGCCCGGCCTGCGGGTCCAGGATCCGGTGCGGTGCGGCCGTGCGGATCAGCTTGTCGCCGAGGTACTTGCGGGCGCCGTGGATCGCCGTGACCTGGAGGTCCTTGGTGAACGGGTTGGCGATCTCCCGGTCCCGGGAGGTGATCACGCGGCGCAGGGCGGCCTCGTCGATCAGGTCGTCCTTGGTGACGGCGTTCATCCCGCGCACCAGCGCGGACAGATCTCGCTCCACGACGAAGTCCGCGCCGTGGTCCATGAACGCCTTGACCGGGGCGGGCACGGCCTGCCGCGCGCGGGAGATGACGTCGCGGACGGACTTGCCGGTGAGGTCGGGGTTCTGCTCGGAGCCGGAGAGGGCGAACTCCTTGCCGATGATGCGCTGGTTGAGCACGAACCAGGTGTGGTCGTGGCCGGTCTTCATGATGTGGTCGAGGGTCCCGAGGGTGTCGAAACCCGGGAAGAGGGGCACGGGCAGCCGCTTGCCGGTCGCGTCCAGCCAGAGCGAGGACGGGCCGGGCAGGATGCGTATGCCGTGCCGGGACCAGATCGGGTTCCAGTTCTCGATGCCCTCGGTGTAGTGCCACATCCGGTCCTTGTTGATGTGGCTGGCGCCCGCCCCCTCCGCGATCCCCAGCATCAGGCCGTCCACGTGGGCGGGGACCCCGGAGAGCATGCGCCGCGGCGGGGTGCCGAGCCGGTCGGGCCACTGCGCGCGTACGAGGTCGTGGTTGCCGCCGATGCCGCCGCTGGTCACGATCACGGCCTGGGCCCGGAGGGAGAAGGCGCCGGTGGCCTCGCGGCTGCTCGCGGTGCCCCGTACGGCGTCGGAGGGCTCCAGGATCTCGCCCGTCACGGTGTCGACGGCGCCCGCGGTACGGGACAGGCCCGTCACCCGGTGGCGGAACCTCAGCTGGACCAGGCCGCGGGCCACGCCGGCGCGGACCCGCCGTTCGAAGGGCGCGACCAGGCCGGGGCCGGTGCCCCAGGTGATGTGGAAGCGGGGGACGGAGTTCCCGTGGCCGTCGGCGTCGTAGCCGCCGCGCTCCGCCCAGCCGACCACCGGGAAGAAGCGCACGCCCTGCGCGTGCAGCCAGGACCGCTTCTCACCGGCCGCGAAGTCCACGTAGGCCTCGGCCCAGCGGCGCGGCCAGGCGTCCTCCGCACGGTCGAATCCGGCGGTGCCCAGCCAGTCCTGGAGGGCGAGCGCGTGGTTGTCCTTGATCCGCATCCGGCGCTGCTCGGGCGAGTCCACGAGGAACATGCCGCCGAAGGACCAGTGGGCCTGGCCGCCGATGGACTGTTCGGGTTCCTGGTCGAGCAGGATGACCTTGCGGCCCGCGTCGACGAGTTCGGCGGTGGCCGCGAGTCCGGCCAGCCCGGCGCCGATCACGATCACGTCTGCGTCGTACGTCATGCGATACCCGTCCTCCGTCGGTGGTGGGGCGATCTTTGGCTACGGAGCGGTAACCAGTCAACAGCGGTGATTGGATGAATGCCGTGAGTGCCGCTGATGAAGTACTGGACGTGGTGGACCGGGACGACCGGGTGACGGGACGGGCCGCGCGGGGCGAGGTGTACGCCCCCGGGCTGATCCACCGCTGTGTGTTCGTGCAGGCCAGGGACGCGCGGGGGCGGATCTTCGTCCACCGGAGGACTGCTTCGAAACTCGTGTTCCCCTCGCACTACGACATGTTCGTGGGCGGGGTGCTGGGCGCCGGCGAGAGCTACGCGGAGGCCGCCCTGCGGGAGGCCGAGGAGGAACTGGGGGTCCACGGGCTGCCGCAGCCCGTGCCGCTGTTCAAGTTCCTGTACGAGGGCCCGGGCGGGGCCTGGTGGTCGTACGTGCACGAGGTGCGGTGCGAGCTGCCGGTGGCCCCGCAGGAGTCGGAGGTGGACTGGCACACGTACCTGACCGAGGAGGAGCTGGAGCGGCGCGTCGCGGACGGGTCGTGGGCGTGGGTGCCGGACGGGCTGGAGGCGTACCGGCGGCTGCGGGAGTTCCGGGGGCCGCGCCAGTAGATTGGCCGGGTGATCGCCTTCGTCAGGGACCTGCGCCTGTGGTTCTCGCCGTCGCGCCTGAGGGACGAGGGCGAGACCCCCGACTATCGCTTCTCGCTGGCCAACGAGCGGACCTTCCTGGCCTGGATCCGGACCGCACTGGCGCTGGTGGGCGGCGGCTTCGCCGTCGACCAGTTCCTGCCGGACCTGCGGTGGGGGGTGCGGGTCGGGATGGCCCTGTCGCTGCTCGCGGTGGGTGCGGCCTGTGCGCTGCGGGCCGTGAACCATTGGGTGCGGTGCGAACGGGCGATGCGGCGGGGCGAGGATCTGCCGCTGTCGCGGTTCCCGGTGGTCCTGAGCCTGGGGGTCGGGCTGGTCGCGGCGGCGATGGTGGTGCTCGTGCTGCTGGGCTGGACGTCGGGGCGGTGAGTGCCTCCGGCGAGATCCGCGATGCCGGGCTGCAGCCCGAGCGGACCCGGCTCGCGTGGCGGCGTACGACGCTGGCCTGCTCGGTCGTGGCGGTCCTCGCGCTGCGGCAGGCGGTCCGCGGGTCCGGGAGGCCGGTGGAGGTGGCCGGGGCGGCGGTGACCGCGCTGGTCTGGCTGGCGTTCCTGTGGGTGGCGCACCGGCGGATCCGGGAGCTCGCGGCCGGGCCGTCGCGGGGGCTCGCGCCGCGGTCGGCCCTGGCGGTGGTGGCGTGCACGGTGGCACTGGCGGCCTTCGCGATGGCCGTGATCATCTGAACTGCCGGTCGGATGATCGGGCTTCTGCGCGCCACTCGGACACAACGGGCGATACCGGTCGATCCGCACTAGCCTCGGCGTCATGACGACCATGCACCAGGAACATCCCACGCATCAGCACGTCCACGGCGCCGACTGCGGGCACCAGGCCGTTCCGCACGGCGATCACGTCGACTACGCGCACGACGGCCACCTCCACCGGGAACACTCCGGGCACTGGGACGAGTGCGAGAGCCCCGGACACACCGCCCACGACGGCCACACGCACGCCCACGGCCCGGACTGCGGGCACGAGTCGGTGCGGCACGGGGACCACGTCGACTACGTACACGACGGACACCGGCACGCCGCGCACGACGGCCACTACGACGATCACTGACCTGCGCGGGAACTGACCGGAAGTCCGGTCAGGAGCGGTACCCGCCCTCCCCCGGCGCCGCGACGGCTGGCAGGATGCCGACCGCCCGTCAAAGCGACCCGGGGAGAGCGCAGATGCCCGTCGATGAGCCTTACGTCGTCCAGCCCGCACCAGGGGTGTACGCCTACGTCCAGCCGGACGGCGGCTGGTGCCTCAACAACGCCGGCTTCGTCAGCGACGGCGGCCGGACGCTGCTCGTCGACACCGCCGCCACCGAGCGGCGGGCCCTCGCCCTGCGCGAGGCGGTCGTGACGGCCGGGGTGCCGCTCCCCCGCACCGTGGTGAACACCCATCACCACGGCGACCACACCTACGGCAACGGCGTGTTCGCCCCCGGGGCACTGATCGTCGGTCACGACAACGCGCGGACCGAGCAGCTCACCGCCGGGCACCAGCTGGAGATGATCTGGCCCGCGACGGACTTCGGCGCGATAGACATCACGGCGCCCGACCTCACCTACAGCGAGCGGATGACCCTGCACGTCGGCGAGACGGAGGTGCGGGTCATCCACCCCGGTGTCGCGCACACCACCGGCGACTCGATCGTGTGGCTGCCCCGGCAGCGGGTCGTGTTCACGGGCGACCTGGTCTTCGCGGAGGGGACACCGTTCCTGGCGATGGGCTCGCTGGCCGGCTCGCTGCGGGCGCTGGAGCTGCTGCGCTCGCTGGACGCGGACACCGTCGTACCGGGCCACGGGCCCCTGACCGACGGGTCGGCCTACGAGGCCACCGAGCGCTATCTGCGGTACGTGGCCGAACTGGCCGCGGAGGGTCGCGGGAAGGGGCTGACCCCGCTGGAGGCCGCCCGGCGGGCCGATCTCGGCGAGTTCGCCGCCTGGCGGGAGAGCGAGCGGCTGGTGGCGAACCTGCACCGGGCCTACGCGGAACTGGGCGGGGAGCCGGAGGGTGCTCCGCTGGACATCCTGGCGGTGCTGCGGGACATGACGGTGATGAACGGCGGGACGCCGATCCTCTGCCACGCCTGACTCGCACGCCTGACTGGCCTGTCCGACCCGAACGCCGGCGGGGCGCGGCCGGAGGAGTTCTTTCGGCCCGCCTCTGGACGGCATACCGACTGGTCGGCATGATGGCCTCTGAGCAACCCGTCAGCAACCGTCCACCCCGTACGGAGGTGCCCAGCATGACCCCAGCCCCGGACGATCCGCGAGGCCTCGATCTGGAGCGGCTGCGCGGCCATCTCGACGCCGCGCGACCCGGGCTCGTGACCGGGCCGCTGAGCGGCCGGCTGATCGAGGGGGGCCGGTCGAACCTGACGTACGCGGTCACCGACGGCTCCGCCCGCTGGGTGGTGCGCCGTCCCCCGCTCGGCCACGTCCTGGCCACCGCGCACGACATGCGGCGCGAGCACCGGGTGATCGCGGCCCTCCACGGGACGGCCGTGCCGGTGCCCGAGCCACTGCTCCTGTGCGAGGACGACTCCGTCCTGGGAGCGCCGTTCTACGTCATGGAGTACGTGGAGGGGGTGCCGTACCGCACGGCGGGCGAGCTCGCCGCGATCGGCCCCGAGCGCACCCGACGGGCGGTGCTGGGCCTCGTGGACACCCTGGTCGAGCTGCACGCGGTGGATCCGCAGGCCGTGGGGCTGGGCGCCTTCGGCCGGCCCGAGGGCTTCCTCGACCGGCAGCTGCGCCGCTGGGGCAAGCAGCTCGCTGCCTCGCGGGGGCGTGAGCTCGCCGGGATCGACGAGCTGCACGCCGCGCTCGGCCGGGCGCTGCCCGACTCCCCCGCTCCGACCGTGGTGCACGGGGACTTCCGGCTGGACAACGTACTGATCGGCGGGCCGGACGACACGATCCGGGCGGTGCTGGACTGGGAGATGTCCACGCTGGGCGATCCGCTGACCGATCTCGGGCTGCTGGTGATGTACAGCTCGGACCTGGGCCTGACCGAATCTCCGGTCAGTACGACGAGCGGGGCGCCGGGGCATCCGACGCCCGCCGAGCTGATCGAACGGTACGCCGCCCGCTCCGGCCGGGACACCCGTGCGATCGCCTGGTACACGGCCTTCGCCTGGTTCAAGCTCGCGGTGATCCTCGAAGGCATCCACTACCGCTACACGCTCGGGCAGACGGTCGGCGCGGGCTTCGACCGGATCGGCGAGCTGGTCCCGGTCTTCATCGAACACGGGCTGACCACCCTCCAGGAACTCCAGGAAGGCTGAGGCATCCCACTCATGGACTTCGCATTCGACGCCCGGACCGAGGAACTCCGCGAGCGGCTGCTCGCGTTCATGGAGGAGTACGTCTACCCGGCGGAACCCGTCGCCGCCGAGCAGCGCGCGCGGCTGGCCTCGCCCTGGGACACCCCGGCCGTCTTCGGTGAACTGAAGGCCGAAGCGCGCCGCCAGGGCCTGTGGAACCTCTTCCTGCCGGACGCGGAGTACGGCGCCGGACTGACCAATCTCCAGTACGCCCCGCTCGCCGAGATCACCGGCCGCAGCCCGCACCTGGCGCCGACGGCCACCAACTGCGCGGCCCCGGACACCGGGAACATGGAGCTGCTCGCGCAGTTCGGCAGCGAGGAGCACAAGAAGCAGTGGCTGGAGCCGCTGCTGGCCGGGGAGATCCGGTCCGCCTTCGCGATGACCGAGCCGGACGTGGCGTCCTCGGACGCGACCAACGTCGAGACCCGGATCGAGCGTGTGGGTGACGAGTACGTGGTCACCGGGCGCAAGTGGTTCATCTCCGGGGCGATGAACCCGGATTGCAGGATCTTCATCGTGATGGGCAAGACCGACCCGGAAGGCGCCGATCCGCGCCGCCAGCAGTCGATGATCCTGGTCCCGCGCGACACCCCCGGGGTCGAGGTGCGCCGGGCCATGACGGTGTACGGGTACGAGGACCACGACCACGGCGGCCACGCCGAAGTCGTCTTCGACGGGGCGCGGGTCCCGGCCGCGAACCTGATCGGCGAGGAGGGCACCGGCTTCGCCATCGCCCAGGCGCGGCTCGGCCCCGGCCGCATCCACCACTGCATGCGGCTGATCGGCATGGCGGAGCGGGCCATCGAGCTGATGTGCCGGCGCGCGGTGGACCGTACCGCCTTCGGCAAGCCGCTGGCCGCACAGGGCGTCGTGCAGAACTGGATCGCGGACGCCCGGGTCACGGTGGAGCAGCTGCGACTGCTGGTGCTGAAGACGGCCTGGCTGATGGACACGGCCGGCAACCGGGGCGCGCACACCGAGATCCAGGCCATCAAGATCGCGACCCCGCGGGCGGTGGTGGGGATCCTCGACCAGGCGGTGCAGCTGCACGGCGCGGGCGGGGTGAGCCAGGACTTCCCGCTGGCCGAACTGTGGGCGGCGGCGCGGACGCTGCGGCTGGCCGACGGACCGGACGAGGTCCACCAGCGCTCGCTGGCCAGGCGCGAGCTGAAGCGCTACATGTAGGGACCTGGGCCTGAGCGCTGTCCGGGGCCCCCGGACAGCGCTCAGGCCCTGACGACAGGCCCTGGCCCAGGTCGTGTCGTCGAAGTCTCCTCTGGCCGGCGGGGCCTGGCACGCCCTCCGGGCGGCCGACGTACCGACGCGTGGGGCGGGTCGGCGGAAGAGCGGATCCGGTTCACCGTCGAGGTGGTCCGGGCCGTCGCCGAGGCCGTCGGCCCGGAGCGGGTCGGCGTACGGATCTCGCCCGGAGTGAACGTCAACGGCGTCGAGGAGGGGGACACCGAGAGGATCTACCCGGCGCTGCTCGAGGCCCTGGCGGACATCGAGCCGGTCTACCTGCACCAGGTCCACGCCGACCCCGGCCGGCCCGGCTTCGCGGAGATCCGCAAGGCCTGGCCCGGCGCGCTGATCGCGAACCCGGCCCTCCCCCGCGAGGAGGTCGCGGCCGGCGGCGGCAAGCGGCGGGGCGAACGGCTACTGGCCGAAGGAGCCGACCTGGTCGCCCTGCGCCGGGGCTTCCTCGCCAACCCCGACCTCGTGGAGCGGCTGCGCACGGGCGCGCCGCTCAACGAGGTCCGCCCGGAGTTCCTGATGCACGTGCAGGGGGCGGAGGGCTACACCGACTACCCCACCCTGGAGGCCCTCACGGGCGCAGTGCGCGCATGAGCAGGTCTGCGAGGTGATCGGCGACCTGCTGGGGCGTGAGCGGGCCGTCGGCGCGGTACCAGGTGGACAGGTGGTGCACGGACCCGAAGTGGTAGTCCACCACCAGGTCGGCGGGGGTGGCGCTGGAGAACACCCCCGTACGCTGGCCCTCCTCGACCAGCGCCCGGAAGCGCTCGTGGTAGCGCCGGCGCTCGGCCCGCACCTGCTTGGACTTCTCCGGGCTGAGCTGGTGCATCGACCGGAAGAAGATCGCCGCGTCGTCGAGGTTCTCGATGGTGGTCACCACCACGTCGGCGGCGGCCGCCCGCAGCCGCTCCTCCACGGGCGCGTCGGACCCCGCCACCGCGTCGAGCCGCTGCTGTTGCAGGCGCAGCATCCGTGCGTACACCTCGTGCAGCAGGTCGTCCTTGGACCCGAAGTAGTGGTAGAGCGCGCCCTTGGTGACCCCGGCCGCCTCGACGATCTCCTGCACGGACGTGCGGTCGTAGCCCCGCTCGGCGAACAGCCTGGTGGCGACGGCCAGCAGCCGCTGCGGTACCGGGGCCTCGTGCGTGCCTTCGGGTTCCGTGGTCCTGGCAGCCATGGCGCCGACCTTCCCTTCCCATTGCTCCTGTACGACCGTCCGACTGTTTTCAGCCGCGCTCGCGCAATTCCCGTCGCAGGATCTTGCCACTGGTGGTCTTCGGAAGGACAGGCAGGATCTCCACCTGGCGCGGGTATTTGTACGCGGCGATGCGCGCGGCGCAGTAGGCGGACAGCTCCCCCGGCTCCGCGGAGGTGCCGGGGCGGAGGCTGACGTACGCCTTCACGCTCTCCCCGCGGTAGGGATCCGGGACGCCGACCACGGCCGCCTCGCGGACCGCGGGGTGGGTGTAGAGCACGTCCTCGACCTCGCGCGGCCAGACCTTGAAGCCGGAGGCGTTGATCATGTCCTTCTTGCGGTCGACGACGTAGAGCCAGCCGTCGGCGTCCATGAACCCGACGTCCCCGGTGCGCAGTTCGCCGTCGGGGAACGCCTTGGCGGTGTCGGCGGGCAGGCCCCAGTAGCCGGGCACGACCTGGGGGCCGCGGACGGCTATCTCGCCGGTCTCGCCGACGGGTGCCTCGGCGCCCCGCTCGTCGAGGATGCGCACGACGGTGTCGGCGCCGGGCAGTCCGACCGAGAGGGTGCCGGAGGCGGGGTCGACGGGGGCTTCGAGGTGCGCGGGAACCGAGGCGCAGGGCGCCGTGCACTCGGTGAGGCCGTAGCCGTTGCGGAGGTAGAAGCCGAAGGCGGCGCGGAGGCGTTCCACGAGGGCGGGCGGCAGCGGGGCTCCGCCGGAGGAGATCACCTGGAACGAGGCGAAGTGGTCGCGGGTGACGCCGGGGTGCGCGGCCAGGGCCATGAAGGCGGTGGCCGGGCCGACGGTGTAGGCCGGGCGGTGCTCCAGGAAGGCGTCGAGCACGACCCCGGCGTCGAAGCGGTGCGCGAGGACGAGGGTGCCGGCGTTGGCGAAGCAGGCGGCGAGCTCGCAGACCATGCCGGTGATGTGGAAGAGGGGCGCGAGGGCGAAGTAGGCGGCGCCCTCGGGGACGGGGTGGCCGGTCACCTGGCGGACGGCGTTGTACGTGAGCGCGCCGTGCGGGTTCATGGCGCCCTTGGGGGTGCCGCTGGTGCCGGAGGTGTAGCTGATGAGGGCGGTGTCGGCGGCGGTGAGGTGCGGGTCGTCCGGCGCGGGGTGGCCCTGGCCGGCCACGGTGGTGAGGTCGGCGGCCTGCGGGGCCGGCCGTCCGCCCGACGGCCCGGCGACGGAGTCCGGTGCGGGGCGCGGATCCGGTACGGCCGCCGGGGCGAAGAGCCGTGCGTCGTCGCGGGTCTGGAAATCCTGGTCGCGGGCGGTCAGGACGGCGCGCACGTCCGTACCGCGCGCGGCCTCGCGCACGTACGCCGTCCACACGTGGCCGTCACAGACCAGCGCGGCGGCCCCGGAGTCGCGCAGGATGTGCCCGACCTCGCCGGCCTTGTACATCGGGTTGAGCGGGACCACGACGGCCCCGGCCTTCCAGGCCGCGAGCACGGCGAGCACGAAGTGCGGGGTGTTCTGCAGCATGACGGCGACCCGGTCCCCGCGGCCGACGCCGTGCGCCGCGAGGTGGCCCGCGAGGGAGTCGGACAGCACGTCGGCCCCGGCGTAGTCGGTGCGGCCGTCGAAATAGGCGAGCGCGGTGCGCTCGGGGGCCCGTGCCACGGCCTCGCGGAAGAGGTGCAGCACGGTCGGCGGCGGTGTGACGGGCGCGCGCTGGGCCGGGCTGAGCAGCCCGAGCCAGGGCTTGGCGGCATACGGGGAGGTCACCGGGTCTCCCACTTCTGCTGGAGCTGGTTCATGCCGCTGAGCCAGCGGTCCGGTTCGGTGGCGCGGGCGGCGTAGAAGTCCGCGACCTCGGGGTGCGGGAGGATCAAGAACCGGCCCTTCTCCATGCCGTCGAACAGTGCGTCAGCGACCGCTTCCGGCTCGATCGCGGTCGGCGCGAGGACGAGGTCGCCCGCCGATCCCGCAGCCGTCAGCATGTCGGTGCGCACCCCCTGCGGACAGATGGCGTGGACCTGCACACCGCGGTGGCGGTAGGTCAGCGAGAGCCATTCCGCGAAGGCGAGCGCACCGTGCTTGGTGACACTGTACGGCGCCGCCCCGATCATGGTCAGCAGTCCTGCGGCGGAGACGGTGGACACGAAGCGGCCGCTCTCCCGCTCCAGCCAGTCGGGCAGGAGCAGCCGGGCGGCGCGCACGTGGGCCATGACGTTGGTGTCCCAGGCCGCCTCCCAGACGGCCTCGTCGGCGAACGCGTCGCCGCCCGAGGCGAGTCCGGCGTTGGCGCAGTAGATGTCGATCCCGCCGCCGAGGGCGTCGCGGGCCTCGGCCACGACCGTCGACGCGTCCCCCGGCACCGGGATCGCCCGGGGCCCGATCGCGCCGGCCACCGCGGCGGCCTTGGCCGCGTCGAGGTCGTTGACCACCACCGTGGCGCCCTCGGCCGCGAAGCGGTGTGCGAGGGCGGCGCCGATGCCGCCGCCCGCGCCGGTGACGACGACTCGCTGGTCCTGGTACTCGCTCACGGGGATCACCTCTCGTGCGGCCGGACGCCGGCCCCCAATACTGGATGGCGAGCAGACTAACCAGTCGGTATGTCCGGACGGAAGGGGTGCGACTCGTAGCGTGGCCGGATGACGCTGTCGCGACGCGGGGTGCTGGGACTGGCGGGGGCCATGGGGGCGGCGGGGGCCGTGGGGGCGGGTGCCCCACGTGCGGGGCGGGTGCGGACCGGTTTCGAGCGGCTCGCCGCGGACGGGTACGCCGAACTCGCCGGTCAGAAGGTCGGGGTGGTCACCAACCCCACCGGCATCACCGCCGACGCCCGCCACCTGGTCGACGTGCTCCACGCGGACGAACGTGTGGATCTGGTCGCGGTGTTCGGACCCGAGCACGGGTTCCGCGGCACGGCTCAGGCGGGGGGCTCCGAGGGGGCCTCCAGGGATCCGGCGACCGGGCTGCCCGTGTACGACACGTACGACAAGAGCGGGCAGCGGCTCGCGGACGTGTTCACGGCGGCCGGGATCGACACCGTCGTCTTCGACATCCAGGACGTCGGGGCGCGCTTCTACACCTACATCTGGACGCTGTACGACTGCATGCGCGCGGCCGCCCTCGCCGGCAAGGCGGTGGTGGTGCTGGACCGTCCCAATCCGGTGGGCGCCCGGCGGGCCGCGGGGCCGGTGCTGGAGCGCCCGTACGCGAGCTTCGTGGGGCGGGAGCCGATCGCGCTCGCGCACGGGATGACGGCGGCCGAACTGGCCCGGCTCTTCAACGGCGAGTTCCTGACCGGCGGGTCCTTTCCCGAAGGGCCCGTCAGGCTGCGGACGGTGGCGATGAGCGGATGGCGGCGGGGCTCGTTCTTCGGCGAGACCGGGCTGCCCTGGGTACCGCCGAGCCCGAACATGCCGACCCCGGACACGGCCCTCGCGTACGCCGGCACCTGCCTGTTCGAGGGGACGAACCTGTCCGAGGGACGCGGGACGACCACGCCGTTCGAGGTGGTGGGCGCGGAGGGCGTCGACCGGCGGTGGGCGGAGGCGGCGAACGCTCTGGAGCTGCCCGGGGTGTGGTTCCGCGAGGCGTACTTCACGCCCACGTTCTCCAAGCACGCGGGGAAGGTGTGCGGCGGGGTCCGGCTGATCGTGCACGACCGGGAGGCCTTCGATCCGGTCCGGGCCGGGATCGGGCTGCTGGTCACCGCCCGGCGGTCGTGGAGCGGCTTCGCCTGGCGCACGGACCACTGGATCGACAAGCTGACGGGTGCCGACCGGGTGCGGAAGCTGGTGGACGCGGGGGCGGGGGTGGAGGAGATCGCCGGCGACTGGGCGGCGGGGCTGGCCCGGTTCGGGGCGGTGCGCGGGGAATACCTGCTCTACGGGTGACCGGGACGGCCGGTGAGCCGGTGGCGTCACGGGTCTGGCCGGGCGGGGGCGGCAGCAGGATGCTGGACCCACCGGAGGGCGGCGTGGAGGGGGACGTCATGGCGGACATCGCGGTACGGAGCGCAGCCGGGATCGGGGTCGGGCCGTACGCGGAGCTGACCTTCGACTCCGAGGGGGACGTGGACCGGGCCTCACAGGGCGCGGTGTCCCGGATGGAGGCCACGGACCTGCTCCTCTTCGCGCACGGCTGGAACAGCGACCGGTCCACCGCGACCCGGCTCTACGACCGGTTCTTCGCCCCCTTCCCGGGGCTGGTGGGGCCGGGCGTACGGCTCGGGTACGTGGGGGTCGTATGGCCCTCGATCCGCTTCTCCGACGAGCCGATACCGGACTTCGAGGCGCTGGGCGCGCTCGGGGAGCCCGGCTTCGGCCCGGCGCTGGATCCCGGCACCCGGCAGGCGCTCGGGGAGTTCTGGCCCGGGCGGCGGGCGGAGCTGGACCGGGTGGCCGAACTGCTGGAGGAGCGGCCGGAGTCGGAGGCCGCCTTCATCGAGTTCGGGGCCCTCGTACGGGAGCTGGCCGGGGTGGACGCGGTGGCGACGGCGGCCGCGCCGGCGGTTCCCGCGCTCTTCGCGGAGGACGTCCTGGAGGTGTGCCGGGTCCTGGCTCTCGCCCTGGTCGAGGCGGGCGCGCAGCCCGGGGGCGCCGGTGAGCGGGACCTGGCACTGGGCGGCGTATCGCGCACCCTGTGGAACGGCGCCAAGGAGCTGCTGCGGCAGGCGACGTACTACAGGATGAAGAAGCGGGCGGGAGTCGTCGGCGAGCGCGGTCTCGGCCCGGTGCTGGCGGAGCTGGCGCGGCAGCGTCCGGAGCTGCGGGTCCATCTGATCGGGCACAGCTTCGGGGCGCGCCTGGTCTCCTTCTCGCTGCGCGCCGTGCCGGAAGGCGCCCGGTACGTGAAGTCGCTGACCTTGCTCCAGGGGGCTTTCTCGCACTACGCGTTCTCCGGCCGGCTGCCGCACGACAGGGGCCGCGGCGGCGCCCTGGACGGCCTGCAGCGGAAGGTCGACGGTCCGGTGGTGGCCTGCCATTCCCCGCACGACACCTCGCTCCGGGTGTTCTACCCGCTGGCGTCCCGGATGGCGGGGGATTCGGCCGGACTGCTGGGTTTCGACGAACGCTGGGGCGCCCTCGGGCACGACGGGGTGCAGGCCGTACCCGGTGCGCCCCGCATGGCCCTCGACGCGGCCCTGCGCGAGGGGGTGCCCGCGACCGGTTGCGTCAGCGTGGACGCGGGTTCAGTGGTACGGCGCGGCGGAGCCCCCTCGGGGGCGCACAGCGACATCTGCCACGAGGAACTGGCCCGGCTGGTGGTTGCCGCGGGGCGCATGGGGCGCTGACTTCCGGCCAAGTGCCACCCGCACGCCTCGACCGCCCCCGCATGCACCCCGGCCCGGCCGGGCATGTTGGGCACATCGGCGGAGGTGAAGGTGCGATGGCGGGATTCCGGAGTCTGGCATACCAGGTGCGTGACGCGCGCAACGACCGGGCCCTGCGGCGCCATTCCCTGCGCCGCTGCCTGGAGCGGTTCGCCCCGTACGGGCACCGCGCCACGTGGTGGCACCTGTGCGACCGGCACGGGATCGCCCCCGAGGACCGGGGGGCGGATCCGCTGCGGCTGGTCGCCGCGCTGGAGGAGCTGGAGGACGCGCGGGCGGTCTGGCTGGCGTACGAGCGCCAGTTCGCGGAGCGGCGCAGACGGGAGAAGCACCACGGGCTGCGCCGGCCGGAGTGGGCGTGGGGCGGGAGCGGGGACGCGGTGGTGCGGTGCGCGGACCCGGGGGTACGGCCGCAGGGGGCGCTGGGCGAGGTGCTGCGGCGGCTGGTGACCGCCCTGGAGTCGGCGCCGGGCACGGCGTGCCCGGTCTGCGGGGAGGAAGAGCTGCGGTGGCCGACCGCGGCCGCGGTCCGGGCGTGGGAGGGGGCCTGGGCCTGGGACGGTCCGGTGTGCGGGGGCTGCGGGATCGTGGTGCCGAGACCGGCGCTGGCGGACACTCCGACGGCGGGGGCCGCGTGACGCCCTCGCCGGCGGTGTCGCTGAACGGCGCCCGGAGCGCCGCCGACGGCCCGGCCGTGCCGATGTCCCCGCCGGACCTGGCGGAGGCGGCGCTGGCCTCGGTCGCCGCGGGAGCCGGGGAGGTACTGGTGCACCCGCGGACCCCGTGCGGCCGGCAGAGCCTGTCGCCGCGAGTGGTCGGGCCGGTGCTGGAGGCGCTGCGGGGCGCGGGGGTCGGCGTACCCCTGTGCGTGGACGCGGGCATGGGGGCCGAGCCCGACCCGGCGGCGCGGCTGGAGCGGATCCGGTCCTGGTCGGTGCTGCCGGACCGGGCGGCGGTGAGCTTCGCGGAGCCGGGGGCCGGGGAGCTGGCCGAGGCGCTGCTGGCGCGGGGGGTCCCGGTGGAGGCGGTGGTGCCGCTGGGCGGGGAGGCCGGGCCGGAGCCGATGGCGCGGTTCCTGGCCTGGCCGGTGCGTACCCCCGGGCGGGTCCGGCTCGCGCTGGAGCTCGCGGCGGCCGATCCGGCGCTGGTGGCCGGGCTGCGCGGGCTGCCGCCGGTGGCGGTGCTGCTGTACGGGCGGGAGGCCGCCGCCTGGCCGGTGCTGCGGCTGGCCGCGCGGTGCGGTACGGGTGGGCGGACCGGCGTGGGCGACGTACTGCACCTCCCGGACGGGCGGCCGGCTCGGTCGAATGCCGAACTGGTGGCGGCGGCCCGGGAGGTGTGGGCAGCGGAGACCGGAACAGGTCCTACAGGCGCGAGCCGGTGAGCTTTTCACCGAAGACGTCGTCCGGGTTGGACAGCGCGCAGTTCTCCAGCGAGAGGCAGCCGCAGCCGATGCAGTCGGTCAGGTGGTCGCGCAGGCGCCCGAGTTGGCTGATCCGCTGGTCGAGCTCGGCGCGCCACGCCTCCGACAGCCGGGCCCAGTCCTCGCGGTTGGGGGTGCGCTCCTCGGGCAGCTGGGCCAGTGCCTCGCGGATGCTGGCCAGCGGGATGCCCACGCGCTGGGCGGCGCGTACGAAGGCCACCCGGCGCAGCGCGTCGCGGGTGTAGCGGCGCTGGTTGCCGGAGGTGCGGCGGCTGCTGATCAGGCCCTTGGACTCGTAGAAGTGGAGCGCGGAGACGGCGGCGCCGCTTCGGGCGGACAGCTGGCCGACGGTGAGTTCGTGGATTTTCTCGGGAATCTGCGGCACCCCGCCGAGGGTAGCCGGAGGGCCGTTGACATACACATGCGGTCCCACCATGCTGAGCGGGCTGAGCAAGCGCTTGTTCGCCCAGCGCTATCCGTGAGTGAGAGGCAGGAGCAGGGCATGGCCGAGCCGAGGATCTTCACGTCCGCCGAGGAGCTGCACGCCGGGACGGGCGAGCCGCTGGGACCGAGCGGGTGGCTGGAGGTGGACCAGAAGCGGATCGACCTCTTCGCGGACGCGACCGGCGACCACCAGTGGATCCATGTGGACCCCGAGCGGGCGGCGTCCGGACCCTTCGGTTCCACCATCGCGCACGGCTATCTGACCCTGTCCCTGCTGCCGAGCCTGGTGCCGCAGATCATGCGGGTCGAGGGCATGAAGATGGGCATCAACTACGGGACGAACAAGGTGCGTTTCCCGGCTCCGGTGCCGGTCGGGTCGCGGCTCCGGGCCACCGCCGTGATCACGGAGGTCACGGAGGCCGGGGGCGGCGTACAGGTCGCGGCGACCGTCACGGTCGAGCGCGAGGGCGGCGACAAGCCGGTGTGCGTGGCGGAGTCGGTCTCCCGCTACTACTTCTGAACTACTTCTGAAGCCCCCGCCGCTCCGCCTTCGGCGGGCGGGCGCCCACCATGCGGAGGACGAGGTCGGCGTAGAGCGCGCCGACCTCATCGGGCGTGCGCTGCCCGGCCACGCTGAACCAGCGGGCCACGTCGATGCAGAGCGACAGGACGGCGAGGGTGGTGCCCGGGACGTCGGGGACGTCGAACTCCCCGGCCGCGACCCCGTCGGCGAGGATGCGGCGCACGGCGGCGTCGCTCTGCCGGCGCAGCGCCACGATCTCGGAGCGGTGCTCGGGAGCGAGGGCGTCGAGTTCGTACTGGACCACGCGCGCGGTGTGATGGTGCGCCGCGTGCCACAGCACGAAGGACCGTACGGCGGCGTCGAGCCGATCGGCGGCACGTCCGGGACCGTCGGCCGCGGTGGTGAGGATCTCCAGGGCCTTGTCGTGGCCGATCCGGCTGATGCGGTGGAGCAGCTCTTCCTTGGTCTTGTAGTGGATGTAGAGGGCGGCCGGGCTCATACCGGCACGGCCCGCGATGTCACGTGTGGTGGTGGCGTGGTATCCGCGCTCGGCGAACGCGTCGACGGCGGCGACGAGCAGCCGCCGCGCGGCATCGGGGGTGACCTCCGACCACGGCTGGTAGCCGCCGGCCGTCTCCTCCGCGCTGTCCATCGCTCACTCACCCTCTTCGCCGTGTGGAAGTGACACCTTACCGGAGGGTGAGCAAGCGCTTAGAGCATGCGCTCAGGGCTTCGGCTGGAAGGGGTCGTACTCGGCCAGGATCTTCTCCATTCTGGCCTGGTCCACTCTGCTGACGATCTGTCCCGCCTCCTGCCGGTCCCGGACCACCTTGGCGAGCGTGAAGGCCGAGGTGGTCAGGTACAGGACGGCGATGCCGAGGAAGGCCCGCACCCACGCGTCCGCGTCGAGGTTGTAGATGCCGACGGCCACCGCGCTCAGCGCGACGCCGAAGGAGGCAACGGCCTGGCCGTAGTACGCCCCCGTGTTCTGCTGCTTGACCGGTGTCTCGTTCATGGCCACAGCATCCGGCGGATGTGGCGGGGCCCACATCCGCACAGGTACTCATGCGCGTACTCAGAAGGCGGAGACTCCGGTGCGGGCGCGGCCGATGAGCAGTTTCTGGATCTGACTGGTGCCCTCGTACAGGGTCATGACGCGGGCGTCGCGCAGCAGCTTCCCGGCCGGGTACTCGTCGATGTAGCCGTAACCGCCGTGCACCTGGAGGGCGTTGCTCGCGGCCCGGACGGCGGCCTCGGAGGCGAAGAGCTTCGCGGTGGAGGACTCGGTGGCGAAGGGCCGGCCCCGGTCTATGAGGTCCGCGACGCGCCAGGTGAGCAGGCGGGCGGCGTCCACGTCGACCGAGATGTCGGCTATCAGCTCCTGGACCAGCTGGTGGTGGGCGATCGGCTTGCCGAACTGCTCGCGCTGGGCGGCGTACGAGACGGCCGCGTCGAGCGCCGCCTGGGCGATGCCGACGCAGCCGGCGGCGACCGACATCCGGCCCTTGGCCAGCGCGGACATGGCGACCGAGAAGCCCTTGCCGTCGGGGCCGAGCATTGCGGAGGCGGGGACGCGGACGCCGTCGAGGGAGAGCTCGGCGGTGGCCTGGCCGCGCAGGCCGAGCTTGCCGTGGATCTCGCGGCGCGTCAGGCCGGGGGTGTCGGTGGGGACGAGGAAGGCGGAGACCCCGCGGTGGCCGGGTTCGTCTCCCGTGCGGGCGAAGAGCAGGACGACGTCGGCCCAGGTGCCGTTGGTGATGAACATCTTGCTGCCGCTGACGAGGTACGAGTCCCCCTCGCGCACGGCGCGGGTGGTGAGGCCGCCGGCGTCGGAGCCGGTGCCGGGCTCGGTGAGGCCGAAGCAGCCGAGTGCGTCCCCGGAGCACAGGCGGGGCAGCCAGGCGTGCTTCTGCTCCTCGGTGCCCCAGGCCGCGATGGTCTTGGCGACCAGGCCGAGCGAGACGGAGACGATGCCGCGCACTGCGGAGTCGCCGCGCCCGAGCTCCTCGGTGACCAGGACGTAGGAGAGGTGGTCGCCGCCGGAGCCGCCGTACTCCTCGGGGACGGTCAGGCCGAGGAAGCCGAGGGCGCCGAGCTTCTTCACGATGGCCCGGTCCACGCTCTCGGCGCGGTCCCACTCGGCGGCGTACGGGGCGACCTCGCGCTCGGTGAACTCGCGGGCGAGCCGGCGTACGGCCTCCTGCTCCTCGCTCAGCTCCAGGTCCACCGGGCACCTCCGGGCGGCTCGACCGGCCTTTAACTAGCACCGGTAGTTTATGACGGGCAGGCCCTACTATGTGGCGCATGGCCAGACCGCGCAAGCCTCTCCTCAGCAGAGCCCGCATCATCGGGGCGGCGGCCGCACTGGTCGACGCGGAGGGGCTGGAGGCAGTCTCGACGCGGCGGCTGGCGGCCGCGCTGGGGGTCAGCGGGCCGTCCCTGTACAACCACTTCCGCACGAAGGACGAGATCCTGGAGGCGGTCGCGGACGCGGTGAGCGCGCGGGTCGACTTGTCGATGTTCGAGGGTGACCCGGACTGGCGGGGGGCCCTGCACGCCTGGGCCCACTCGTACCGGGACGCCTTGTCCGACCATCCGAACATCGTGCCGGTGCTGGCACGGGGGCCGGGCCGCCGCCCGGCGGGCCTGCGGCTGGCGGACGCGGTGTTCGGCGCGATGACGGCGGCCGGCTGGCCGCCGGCGCAGGCGACCCGGATCGGCGCGTTGATGCGGTACTTCATCCTCGGCTCGGCGGTGGCCTCCTTCGCCCGGGGCTTCGTGGACGACGAGACGGCATACGACCCGGCGGACTACCCCCACCTGGGCCAGGCCCACCTGCTGGCCGAGCGCCAACGCGAGGTGGACGAGGGCGCCTTCGAGACCGGCCTGGCGGCACTGCTGGACGGGCTGGCCCTGCAGTACGAGGCATTGAAGGAGACGAAGGAGACGGCCTGAGTCCCGGGCGGAGGGCGGCGCAGCGCGGGCGGGGGCGACCCGGGCCGGTTCGGGCCAGGGCGGGGCGGGGCCGGGGCAGCGCGGGGCCGGCCCAGCGTGGGACGGGGCCGGGGCGGGCCGGGGCACGCGGGCCGGTTCGGACAAGGCGGGCCGTTTCGGGCAGGGCTAGGCCTGGCGGGCCGGGCCGGGCCGGGCCGGGCCAGGCCAGGCCTGGCCGGTTCGGCCCAGGCCGCCACTCCGGTCCGGGCCACGCCGGTTCGGCCCAGGCCGCGGCGGCGACCCGCGCCGCCCCCGCGCCGGAAGCCTGCGGAATCGGCCCGGCTAGAAGACGACCAGGGAGCGGCCGCCCTTGCCCGCCAGCATGGCCTCGAAGGCGGCCGGGATGCCGTCGAGCGTGATGCGGTCGGTGACCATGGCTCCGAGGTCGAGGCGGCCCGCGCGGACGTGTTCGGCGATCACCGGGAGGTCGCGGGCGGGGTCGCTGTTGCCGTAGACGCAGCCGGTGAGGGTGCGTGCGAAGTGGAAGATCTCCAGCGCGTGGAAGGTGACCTGCTGCTCCTTGCCGCCGATGCCCACGACCGTGGTGCGGCCGCCACGGCGGGTGGACTCCCAGGCTCCGCGGATGGTCTGCGCCCTGCCGACGCATTCGACGGCGACATCCGCGCCCTGGCCCCCGGTGAGCGCCCGGATCTGCTTGGCGGTGGTGTCGGAGGCGAGCACGAACTCGGTGGCTCCGGCCGCTCGGGCCAATTCCTCCTTGGCCGGGGACACGTCGACGGCGATGACCGGGCCCGCCTGTGCGATCCGGGCGGACTGCAGGGCGGCCAGGCCGACCCCGCCGACGCCGAAGACGGCGACGGATTCGCCGGGGCGGACCTGGGCGCTGTGGTGGACGGCCCCGTAGCCGGTGAGGACCGCGCAGCCGAGCAGGGCGGCCTCGGCGAGCGGGATTCCGGCGGGCGCGGGCAGCACGCAGTTGGCCGCGACGACGGTCTCCTCGGCGAACGCGGCCACGTTCAGCCCCGGGTGCAGCTCGGCGCCCCGCGCGTCGTGCGCGTAGACGGCCCCGACGCCCGTGAGCGCGTTGGCGCAGAGCCAGACCTCGCCGATGGAGCAGTGGTGGCACGCCCCGCAGGACGGGGCCCAGTTGAGCACGACCCCGTCGCCGGGGGCGACGTGGGTCACGCCTTCCCCGACGGCGAGGACCGTACCCGCGCCCTCGTGGCCGAGGGCGGCGGGGACGGGAACGCGCATGGTGCCGTTGGTGAGCGAGAGGTCGGAGTGGCAGACCCCGGCTGCGGTGAGCCGGACCCGGACCTGCCCGGGGCCGGGATCGGGCAGCACGATCTCCCGTATCTCCAGCGGGGCTCCGACTGCGGGCAGGATGGCGGCGCGGACCATGGTCGTCTTCTCCGTCTCGGTGCGGCTCAGGACAGGCAGGACAGGCAGGACAGCTTAGAACTGCAGAGACTTGGTCTGGAGGTACTCCGCCAGGCCGTGCGGACCCAGCTCACGGCCGACGCCCGACTGCTTGTAGCCGCCGAAGGGAGCGAGCACGTTGAAGCGGCCGCCGTTGATGTCCACCTGTCCGGTGTCCATACGGCGGGCGAAGGCCACGGCGGTGTCCTCGTCCGCGGCCCAGACGGCGCCGCCCAGGCCGTAGACGGTGCCGTTGGCGATGCGCAGAGCGTCCTCCTCGTCCTCGTAGGAGAGGATCGACAGCACCGGGCCGAAGATCTCCTCCTGGGCGATGGTCATGTCGGGTGTGACATCGGCGAACACGGTCGGGGCGACGAAGTAGCCGCGCGCCTGCGGCGCGTCGGGGCCTCCGGCGACGAGGCGCGCGCCTTCCTTGACGCCCTTGGCGATGTAGCCGCGCACGCGTTCGTGCTGCTTGGCGTTGATGACCGGGCCGAGGCGGGTGGCCGAGTCGGTGGGGTCGCCGGTGGGGTACGTGGCGACGGCGGCGGCCGCGAGCGCGACGGCCTCCTCGTACTGGTCCCGGTGGACGAGCATGCGGGTGAGCGCGTTGCAGCTCTGGCCGGAGTTGTTCATGACATGGCCGACGCCGGTCGCGACGGCCCTGGCCAGATCGGCCCCGGGCAGGATGACATTGGCCGATTTTCCGCCCAGCTCGAGGGCGACCCGCTTGACGGCGGCACCGGCCGTGGCGCCGATCTGCTTGCCGACAGCGGTCGAGCCGGTGAAGGAGACGAGGTCGACTCCCTCGTGCGCGGCCAGCGCCTGGCCGGCGACCGGGCCGGTGCCGGTCACCAGGTTGAAGACTCCGGCCGGGATGCCCGCCTCGTGCACGGCTTCGGCGAAGAGCTGTGCGGTCAGCGGGGTGTCCTCGGCCGGCTTGAGTACGAGGGTGCAGCCGGCGGCGAGAGCGGGCGCCACCTTTGCAACGACTTGGTGCAGCGGGTAGTTCCAGGGCGTGATGGCTCCCACCACACCGACCGGCTCCAGCAGCACGGTGGAGTTCCCGATCCGCTCCTCGAAGGCGTACGAGGCCGCGAGCTCGGCGTAGGAGGAGGCCACGGCGATCGGGGCGCCGACGTGGACCATCTCCGCGAAGCCGAGCGGGGAGCCGAGCTCGGCGGTGATGACCTCGGCGATCTCGCTCTTGCGGGCGACCAGCACGTCGCGGAGCGCGCCGATCAGCGTGGCCCGCTCGGCCGGAGCCGTGGCCGCCCAGCCGGGGAAGGCCGCGCGGGCCGCGCGTACGGCTGCGTCCACGTCCTCGGCGGTGCCGGCCGGAACCGAGCCGATGACCAGCTCGTCGGCCGGGTTGACGACCTCGATCCGGTCGCGTCCGGCGGAGGGCCGCCATTCGCCGCCGATGTACATCCCGTCGTGGGCCTTCATGGCATTCCTCCCGAGCACGCACGAGCGCGTAGACCTGACCTCGCCAACACCCTACAAACTAGCGTCGGTAGTTTTCCGGCCACCAGGGCGCCCCGGAATCAGATGATG
The DNA here is from genome assembly GCF_040652395.1 of Streptomyces sp. NPDC048269. Lineage (NCBI taxonomy): Bacteria > Bacillati > Actinomycetota > Actinomycetes > Kitasatosporales > Streptomycetaceae > Streptomyces > Streptomyces sp. NPDC048269. The sequence continues at coordinate 94,059 of NZ_JBEZLW010000017.1, read as the reverse complement.
CCGAAAAGCATCCCTGCCGCCAGGACGACCAGCGAGGTCAGGGCCGCCCATTTCACGGTGAAGCGGGTGTGGTCGCCGAACTCGACCTTGGCCATGCCGACGAGGACGTACACGGCCGGAACCAGCGGGCTGGACATGTGCAGGGCCTGGCCGACCAGGGAGGCGCGGGCGATCTCCAGCGGGGAGACTCCGTGGGCGGCTCCGGCCTCGGCCAGGACGGGGAGCACGCCGAAGTAGAACCCGTCGTTGGACATGAAGTACGTGAGCGGCAGGCTGAGCAGACCGGTGACCAGAGCCATGTGCGGGCCCATGCCCTCGGGGATGGCCCCGACGAGCCAGTTGGCCATGTGCTTGACCATGCCGGTGCCGGTGAGGACGCCCGTGAAGACGGCTGCGGCGAAGACCATGCCGGCGACGTTGAGGACGTTGTCGGCGTGGGCGGCGATCCGGGCTTTCTGGTCGGGCATGTGCGGGAAGTTGACGGTGAGGGCGAGGGCCGCGCCGAGCAGGAACAGCACGGGGATGGGCAGCAGCTCCATGATCATCGCGGCCAGGAGGGCGATGGTGAGGCCGGCGTTGAACCAGTACAGGCGCGGGCGCAGGGTGGCCCGATGCGGGTCGAGGCCCTGGAAACCGTCCCCGGGGACAACGGTGGCGGGCTCGGAGCCGCCCGCGGCGTGGCGGTCGCCCGTGGCGGCGGAGCCGCCGGCCGCGCACCTCGGCGCCCCGGCGGCCGGGCCGGCGGAGGCCCCGCTACCGGCGAGGGTCCCGGTACCGGCGGCGACCAGCGCGGAGGTGGCCCCCGGCGCGCGCTCCTCCTCGGCGTCCGTGTCCGTGGCCATGGCCGTGTCCGCGTCCGCGTCCGTTTCCGGGGGAAGGACCAGGAGGCCGACCCGGCGGCGCTCCTTCACGCCGAGCACGTACGCCAGGACGAACACGAAGAGGAGGCCCATCGCGAGGGCCGGGATCATCGGGACGAAGATGTCGGCGGCGTCGAGCTTGAGGGCGGTGGCGGCGCGGGCCGTGGGGCCGCCCCAGGGCAGGGTGTTCATGACACCGTTGGCGGTGGCCGCGACACCCGTCATGACCACCAGGCTGAGGCCGAGCCGCTTGTACAGCGGATACATGGCCGAGACGGTGATCATGAAGGTGGTCGATCCGTCGCCGTCGAGCGAGACGATGGCGGCGAGGACGGCGGTACCGACCACCACGCGCATCGGGTCGGCCTTGCAGAAGCGCAGGATGCCGCGCACGACCGGGTCGAAGAGGCCGACGTCGATCATCACGCCGAAGTAGACGATGGCGAACATCAGCATGGCGGCGGTCGGCGCGAGCTTGCCGACGCCGTCGATGACGTAGTCGCCGAGGTGTGCGCCCTTGCCTGCGAACACGCAGAAGAGCGCGGGAATGAGGACGAGCGCCGCGATGGGCGACATTTTCTTCATCATGATCAGGACCAGGAAGGTCGCGATCATGGCGAAGCCGAGGAAGGTCAGCATGTGGGGAAGGTAGGTGCCGCCTCCTTACGCCAACAAGACGTCTGCGTGTGAGCAATACGAGCAAAACCCCAGCTCAGGGGAGGGGTGCTAGCTCGACGGGGAAGCCGTTGAGCACGGCCGTGCCCGACAGCGGGTCGAGCCGGGTGCCGTCGAGCAGCTGGTTGACGTTGACGCCGGGTGTGGCGGAAGCGACCGAGAGCCGTGCCCCGCCGCGGTCGTGACCCCAGCCGTGCGGGAGGCTCACCACTCCCGTGCGGACGGTGTCCGTGACCTCGACGGGAACCTCCAGGCTGCCGCCGTCGGCGGTGATCCTGGCCCGGCCGCCGTCGGCCAGGCCCAGGCGGTCCGCGTCCTCCGGGTGGATCTGAAGGGTGCAGCGGTTGGAACCTCCGGTGAGGGCAGGGACGTTGTGCAACCAGCTGTTGTTGGACCGCAGGTGGCGGCGGCCCACGAGCACCAGGGCGGCGGGGCGGTCGGCGAGCGCCGCGCGCATCCTGGGCAGCTCGGCCGCGATCGGGTCCGGGAGCAGCTCGATCCTGCCGCTGCGGGTCTTCAGCACGCCCGGGAGCCGGGGCCGCAGCGGGCCCAGGTCGATGCCGTGCGGGTGCGCGAGCAGCCGCTCCAGGCTGAGCCCGAGCGTGGCCGCCTCCCCCTCGACGCGCACCCCGGCCCCGGCATCGGCGTCGGCGCCTCCGGCCTGGGCCTCGTCTGCCGCGGCCCCGTCTGCCGCGGCCCCGTCTGCCGCGGCGAACTGGTCTCCGTACGGCCCGAGTCGGAGCATCAGGTCGAGCCGCCGCTCGGGGCCGCTCCGCCCGGTGAGCAGGCCGGTGAGGACCGCCGGGTCCTGCCCGTGCAGCCGCGAGCGGGGGTCCGCGGTCTCCTTGGCGAGGGTGGTCCGGATGGCCAGCTCGTCGATGGCGTCCGGGGCGGCGGATCCGTGCATGCCGGAGACTGCGAGCACGAGACGGGCCTGGATCTCGCACTCGTCCATCCGCCCGTCCTCCAGCGGAACGACGGCCGGCGAGTAGCGCGCCTGGTTGCGTACGGCGAACCCGTTGAACGCGAAGTCGAAGTGTGCGCTCTGGGAGGGCGGCGGCGGGGGCAGCACGACATGGGCGTGGCGTGAGGTCTCGTTCAGATACGGGTCCACGGAGACCATGAAGTCGAGGCCGGCCAGCGCCCGGTCGAGCCGGTCGCCGTCGGGTGCGGACAGGACGGGGTTCGCGGCGATGGCGAGCAGGACCCGTACCCGCCCGTCGCCAGGGATTTCGATTTCCTCGGCGAGAGCGGCTATGGGCAGTTCACCCTTGGCTTCGGGGTGGCCGCTGACCCGGCTGGACCAGCGGCCGAGGGCGAACCCTTTGCCAGGGCGGCCCGGCCGGGGCGCGGGGCCGGTCGCGGAGAGCGGGAAGAGGGCTCCGCCCGGCCGGTCCAGGTTGCCGGTGAGGATGTTCAGGACGTCGACGAGCCAGCTGGCGAGGGTGCCGTACTCGACGGTGCAGCTGCCGATCCGTCCGTAGACGGCGGCGGTGGGTGCGGCCGCGAGCTCGCGGGCCAGGGTGCGGATCTCGGCGGCCGTGAGGTCGCAGGCGGGGGCTACGGCCTCAGGAGTGAAACTCCCGAGCGCGGTGGCGAGTTCCCCGAGGCCCTGGGTGTGTTCCTCCAGCGTGCCCGGTGCGGCGAGCTTCTCGGCGAGGAGGGTGTGCGCGAGCGCGGCGAGCAGCAGTGCGTCGCTCCCGGGGCGCGGCGCGAGGTGCCGGTCGGCGAGCCGGGCGGTGCGGGTGCGGCGCGGGTCGACGACCACCAGGGTGCCGCCGCGGGCGCGCAGGGCCTTCAGCTTGCCGGGGAAGTCGGGGGCGGTGCACAGGGAGCCGTTGGACTCGAGCGGGTTGGCGCCGAGGAGGAGCAGGAAGTCGGTGTGGTCGAGGTCGGGGACCGGGATGGCGAAGGGATCGCCGAAGAGCAGCCCGCTGGAGACGTGCTTGGGCATCTGGTCGAGCGTGCTGGCGGTGAAGAGGTTGCGGGTGCCGAGTGCCTTGAGGAGCAGCGGCGGGTAGAGGGCGCCGGCCATGGTGTGGACGTTCGGGTTGCCGAGGACGACCCCGACCGCCTGCGCCCCGTACTCCCCGACGAGGGCGGGGACGGCGGCGGCGATGGCGTCGAAGGCCTCCTCCCAGGTCGCTTCCTGGAGCCTGCCGTCGCGGCGGACGAGGGGCGCGCGCAGCCGGTCGGGGTCGGAATCGATCGGTCCGAAGGCCGCGCCCTTGGGGCAGATGAAGCCGTGACTGAAGACGTCCTCGCGGTCGCCGCGGGCGCCGGTGACGGTGGCGTCCTCGATGGTGAGGGTGAGGCCGCAGGTGGCTTCGCACAGGGGGCAGATGCGCAGGGCGGTGCGGGACATGGGGCGCTCCAGGGGCGGCAGGCTGCGGCACGGGCACGCGGGGGCACCGAGCATACCGACCGGTAGGGAGGGAGGGGAGGGGTCTGCGGAGCAGTCTTGCGACCGGTGCCGAGCGGCTTCGGCGGAGCGGGCCTGGTGCGGCTGCGTCGGGCCGGGGCGCGGGTCGGTCGGGCGCGGGCCGGTCGGGCACAAGCCGGTCGGGCGCGGGCCGGTCGGGGAGCGCGGGCCGCTCGGGCGCGGGCCCAGTCAGCGAGGGGCCCAGTCAGGGACGGGCCAGGTCGGGGACGGGCCAGGTCGGGGACGCGGCCGGACGCCGCCAGGTTGGGGACGCGACCCGGTCGTACGCGGCCCGGGTGGGGGACGCGGCCCGGTCGTACGCGGCCAGGTGGGGCCGCGAACCAGGCAGAGCGGGGGTTTCAGTCCAGCACGCGGGACAGGTAGGCCTGCATCATCGCCCGGGTCTCGGCGACGATGCCGGGATCCCCCGCCGGGTCGGCACGGAAGGCCAGTTGGATCAGTGCGTCGGTGGCCTCGACGGCGACCAGTACGGCCCGCTCCAGGGTGGCGTCGGGGGTCAGGCCGAGGTGGGCGCAGAGCAGTTCGGTGAGGCGGGCCGCGACCAGGTGGTTGGGGTCGGCCTCCGGGCCGTCGGGCGGCGGCGCGGGCACGCCGAAGTCGACGAGCGCGAAGCCGGGGACGCTTCGCTTCATGGCGAGGTACTCGTCCAGTACGGCGTCGACGACGGGCCGCCAGTCGGTGGCGGGGAGGTCGGCGAGGCGGTCCGCGATGCCGTCGGCGTAGTGGTCCAGATTGCGGTGGGCGAGGGCGATGGCCATGGCCCGCTTGTTGCCGAAGAAGCGGTAGACCGAGCCGATCGGCACGCCGGCACGCAGGGCGACGGCTCGGGTGCTGAGGTTCTCGTACCCGGTCTCGTCGAGCAGCTCGGCGCAGGCGTCGAGGATCCGGGCGAGCCGGTCGGCGCTGCGCTGCTGGATCGGGGCGCGGCGCAGGGAGTGGGCGGGAGGCACGGGGTCCATCATGCCGTTCCTCGCTTCTCTGTCGAGCGGTGGCCTCAGTTCAACAGGAGGCTCAGCCCGCCGATGGTGTACGTGATCATCAGCGCGAGCAGCGGCAATTGGCCGGCCACCGCCTTCGCGGGCGGAAAGAGGCGCACGGAGCGGTCGTGGGCGGCTACGACACCGAGCACGTGGCCGGTGACGACGGCGACGACCTGGAGGGCTGCGAGGCCGCCGGGACCCAGTGGCGAGGCGGGTTCGGGGCCATTGTCAGTGCCGACTGCCATGCTGACTGTGCGTGGTCCTTCGGTTACCAGAAGGGAGAAGTAGTGGGCGACGAGATAGCCGAGCGCGATCGGCACGAGTGAGTGCGCGAAGGCGGTCAGCGGGCCGGGGTGCGGGCCGCTGACGAGGCGGGTGGCCGCGGCGCACAGGCAGTACAGGGTGGCGACGAGGGTGACGGAGGCGAGAAGTCCGAGAGTGGCCGTGGGGGTGCGGCCGAGGGGGGAGGTCTGCAGCGTGTTGATCCACGAGGGCTGATCGGAGAAGCCGTCGTAGGCGGTGGAGCCGAGCAGGACGCAGACGGTGGCGACGAGTCCGGGCCGCTCGGGTGTCGCGTCGAGTCCGTGGAAGGGGTTACGGAGAACCAGGCGGCCGTCGCTACGACGTCCGAGGAGGGAGAGGCGGGCCAGGAGGGCGGAGTAGGCGTCGAAGGCGTCTCCGTCGTCGAACCAGCGCTCGCCGAAGCGGGCGGCGAGCACGAGCTGGGTGGTGGCGTAGACGGCGAGGGCCATGAGGAGGGTGCTGGTGGATGCGGGATCGGGAGCGGCGAGTTCGAGCCAGGTGAAGGCGAACAGCCCGGCGGCGGCGGGCCATTGGCCGAGACCCGTGGGGAGGGGCCGGTCGGGGTCGGTGCGGCGCCGGGCTCGGCGGAGGAGGCGGTGCAGGGTCCGGAGCGGGTTGAGCAGGCGCCAGACGGGGCCGAGGAGGAGGGAGGCGGGGACGAGGCCGACCCAGAACAGGACGTAGACGGCTCCGGGAGCTGGGTTGCGTGCGGGGTCGTCGGGACCGAGGAGGAGGTGGAGGAGGACGGCCAGGGCGGCGGCGAGACCGAGTCCGCGCAGGGCGGTGCGGGTGGTGGGCGCGTCGGCGGCCCGCTGGAGGGCGACGGGCAGGGCGCGACCCGAGCGGTCGCCGTGGAAGCGGGAGGTGGACCAGAGCAGGCCGAGGGCCAGAAAGGAGACGAAGAGCGCGGCGAAGGCACCGGCGAAGGCGTAGAAGGGAGAGATCGGCAGATCGTGCTGGGAACCGATCCCGTGCGCTAGCGCGGTGAGCGGCTCGGCCAGGTGTGGGACCACGCCCTGGCCATCGCCACCACCGCCGGCGCCTGGAGCGACGCCCGGCCCGACGGGGGTCACCACCGACCGGCCCAGGCCGGTGTCCCGCACAGGCCACGGCCCGGCATCCCGGACGCGGGCCCGCGTCCGGAGATCCGGGCGAAGCCGACACGGGGCGCGACACCTTGGGCCGCTCCCCCGACGGGGGTGGTCCGGGCGATGGCGGCCGCGGGCTGTCCGGGGGTGGGGCCGCCCCCGGACGGCCGGGCGAAGCCGGCGCCGTCCTCGGCACCTCGGGCCACTCCCCGGTCCGGGATGGCCAGAGCGATGGCGGCTGCGGACGGTCTTGGGGCGGGCTTGCCCCCGGTGGGCCGGGCGACGCCGACACGGGACGCGGCACCTTGGGCCGCTGCCCCGGCGGGGGTGGTCTGCGCTGCGGCGGCCGCAGGCTGTCCGGGGGTGCGGCCGGCCCCGGCAGGCCGGGCGAAGCCGACACGGGACGCGGCACCTTGGGCCGCTGCCCCGGCGCGGGTGGCCTGCGCGACGGCGGCCGCGGGCTGTCCGGGGGTGCGGCCGGCCCCGGCAGGCCGGGCGAAGCCGGCGCCGACGCCGGGCACGTCAGCTTGGGCAACAGGGGTGGTCTGCGGGACGGCGGCCGCGCACGATTCTGGCGCGGGCTTGCCCCCAGCGGCCCGGGCGAAGCCGGCACGGGGCGCTGCGCCTTGGGCCGCTGCCCCGGCGGGGGTGGTCCGGGCAATGGCGGCTGCGGGCTGTCCGGGGGTGGGGCCGCCCCCGGACGGCCGGGCGAAGCCGGCGCCGGGCGCTGCGCCTTGGGCCGCTCCCCCGACAGGGGCGGTCCGGGCGATGGCGGCTGCGGGCTGTCCAGGGGCGCGCTTGCCCCCGGCGGGCGGGGCGAAGCCGACGCAGGGTGCGGGACCTTGGGCCGCTGCCCCGGCGGGGGTGGTCCGGCTGACGGCGGCTGCGGGCTGTCCGGGGGTGGGGCCGCTCCCGGATGGCCGGGTGGCGGCCGCGGGGGGCCTCGGCCACGAGGCCGGGGCGTCGGCCACGGCCGGAGTCAGCGGCAGCGGCTGCGGCTGCGGCTGCGGCTGCGGCTGCGCGGATGGTGGCGGCAGTGGGTGCGGTTTTGGCGAGGTCGTCTCGGGTGGTGTCGGGGTCATCGGACGAGGAGTTGGGTCAGGATCAGGGCGGACTCGTGGGTCTCGACCTCGAAGAGGCCGGTTCGGTCGGCCGTCAGGATCAGGGTGGCCTCCTGGCGTGCGGGCAGGGCGAGTTCCTTGTCGTAGCCGTGCACGTGCAGGGTGTCCGCGCGATCGCTGGTGACGCGCAGGGCGACCCGCTCGCCGCGCCGCAACTCGGTGCGGGCGGGGGCGGGGCTGACCCTGCCGTCCCGGACGGTGATGGTGACCGTCCGGTCGGCCTGCTCCGGCGGCGGGGTGGCGCCGTGGCTGTGTCCGCCGGGATGGCTGCCCGAGGCGGCGGCGGTGAGCTGCATCATGCCCTCGACCGGCTTGCCGGACACCGCCCAGGCGGTGTGGTCGTCCGCGTACAGGCGGACGGTCAGGGTGTGCGCGCCCTCGGGGACCTGCGCGGCGGGCAGGTGGAACCAGGGGCCGTACAGCCGGGCCAGTTTGCGGCCGTCGAGCTCAAGGTGGGCATGACCGGCGCCCGGGAGGGCGGCGCCGCCGGTGCTGTCGGGGGTGAAGCGGAAGTTCTCCACCGCCAGTTGGAGGTTCCAGCCGTCCTCGGAGTCCGGGCGGGCGGTGAGCCGCACCTCCGGCGCGCCCTCGGCCGGGACCTCGCGGAGCCGGTGGCCGGAGCCGTCGTCGGCGGTGAGCAGGGTGCCCGTGTTCCCGGAGGCCTGTTCGTGGGTGGTTCCGGGCTTGTGGTGGGTGGTGGCCCGCCCGCCGCAGCCCGTCACCGCTCCGGACGCGAGCAGCAGCGAGAGGGCGAGCAGGGCCGCGGTGCGGGCGTTCCGGCCCGCCCCGCGGGTCGGAACGGACGGCGTAACGCGGGCGTCGCGCCCGATGCGGTCGTCGGGCCGGTCGGTCACGGCTGGCCTCCTGCGGCCGGGACGGCTGGGTGAGTGGTCACGGAGCGAGGCCGAGGCACGGACCCACCCCCCGGGGTCGGGGGCGCCTGGTCGGCGGTCACGGGGCGGGCCGAGACGCGGGGCGGCGGGCTGGGGGCGGGGCGAACCCGTGGGCGGTCACGGGGTGACGGGCGGTCACGGGTTGGGGTCCGGGGCGCGCGTGGGGGTGGGGTCCGTGGCGGGTGGCGGTTCGGGGGCCGTGCTGAGGGCCGGGGCGGGCTCGGCCCGGGCTGCGGCGGGCTCGGCCGGGGCCGGGACCGGATCGGCCAGGGCCAGGGCCGGGACCGGATCGGACGCGGCCGGGGCCGGGGCCGGATCGGACGCGGCCGGGGCAGGGGCCGGGACCGGATCGGACGCGGCCAGGGCCGAGACCGGATCGGACGCGGCCAGGGCCGAGACCGGATCGGACGCGGCCGGCGCCGGGACCGGATCGGACGGGGCCGGGGCCGGATCGGACGGAGCCGGGGCGGCCGGGGCCGGGGCGGCCGGGGCCGGATCGGACGCGGCCGGGGCCGGGGCGGCCGGGGCCGGGGCCGGGGCCGGGGCGGCCGGGGCCGGGGCCGGGGCGGCCGGGGCCGGGGCCAGGTCGGCCGCCGGGGCTTCGCCGGGGCCGGAGGGGCGGGCCGGGGTGCCGGGGCGGGCCGAGGCGACGACTGCCCACAGGATCCAGACGACGGCGAGCAGGGCCCGCACCCAGGCGGGGCTCAGGGGGGTCCAGGGGATCATCAGGACCGCCTTGTCGAAGGCGTCCAGCAGGGTGAGCCCGGCCAGCAGCAGGGTCAGGCGGGCCAGCCACGGGCGGGTGGGCCGCAGGGCCAGGCCCACGCCCGTCCACCACGAGCCGAGAAGGAGGAGTGCCAGTGCCGGTACGAAAGTGGCGACCAGCCCGGTCGTGGAGCCGGCCACGTCCAGGGCCAGGCCCGCCAGGCCCAGCAGCGAGGCCACGGTGCCCAGGCGGGAGCCGCGCAGGCGGCGCCACCACAGCACCCCGCCTACCAGGAGCAGGACCGCCGCCACGGCGAGCGCGATCTGGGTCTCCACCCGTTCCAGTCCGCGGGCGCCGTACCAGTCGCAGCCGGCCGGGAGTCTGCGCGCCTGGACGCTGTAGTCCGCGCAGACGAGCAGCTGGACCAGCTTCACCGGTTCGCCGACCAGGCGGCCCGACGCCCCGGAGACGTCACCGCGCGCGGCCCCGCACCGCGGCACGGTGCCGGGGGTGGAGCCGTCGGGGCCGTCCTGCCAGCAGTTCGCGCGCCCCTGGCCGTCCCACCAGACGTCCATGCCGTTGGGTCGGGCCGCTCCGGACTTGTCCTTGCCCAGGGTGTTGCCCGCGTACCGGTTGTGGTGGGAGGTGTCGGCCTGCTTCGACCACTTCTCCTCGCCCCGGATGAAGGCGGGAACGGCGCTGAGGAAGAAGCCCGCGCGCTGGTGCCCGTACACCCAGTTGTTCTCGTAGATGTTCCAGTTGCCGCCCGCGGTGATGATGCCGGTCCCCGGCGGCATGGATATCTGCGGGCAGACGACGCCGCGCTCGTAGCCGCGCTCGACCGGCGGCTTGGCGCAGGTGCCGTCGGCGACGTACCCGTAGTAGTCCTGGTTGTTGTCGTGGATGAGGTTCCGCTCGAACTTGGCGTGGTTCTGCGGCAGTCCGGGGTGGCCGGGGAAGGCGCTGTCCATCGAGGCGCCGCCCATGTTCTGGTCGAACTCGTTGTCGTGCACCCACACCGAGTCACCGGCGGTGCCGGAGTAGCCGACCATGTTGTGGTGGCTGTGGCAGCCGGTGATCTCGATCGAGTAGCGGGGCACTTCGTAGCCCCGGCCGTCGTTGATGTTCGAGGCGCTGCCGGGGTAGATGCCGGAGTCTCCGTTGCCGTACGACTCGCAGTTCTTGTAGACCCCGTGGTCGCTGGCGAAGGTGAGGAAGCCGTACTCATCGTTCCACCGGGTCAGCACGTCGTCGATGACGAACCCGTCGCCCGCCAGCACGTACAGCGAGTTGAAGGTGGTGCGCTGGGCGGTGAAGTTGCGGAAGTAGACGCCATTGGACTTGTCGGCGCGGATCGCGTTCAGCTTCTGGTACTTGGCGTCGACGATCACGTCCAGCCGGGACGCGCCCGTGCCCTCGATCTGCAGGTTCGTCTTGCCGAGGATGGCGACGAGGTTCTGGTTGTGGCGGCAGGCCACCTGCTGCTCGTAGGTCAGGATCTGGTAGCCGAGCGAGGAGTTCGGGGCCTTCAGCTCTGCGCACTCCCCCGCCGGCGCCCCGAGCGAGGGCTCCTCCTCGTACAGGCCGGGGAGGATCGCGATGTTCATCCCCGGCCGGTCGACGGCGTCGACGGCCTCCTGGAGGTGCCGGAAGCCGCTCTTCTCGCACCGCTCGTACAGGGCGAGGTTCCGCTGTCTGAGCTCTTCGGGGAAGGCGGATATCCGGCGTTCGAACTCGGGCCGGCCCGTCTTGCAGACCACCAGGTCGGGCTCGGCCCTGCGGTACTCGGGCACGGATCCAGAGCCGTCGGGGAGGGCGACGGGGCGCTCCTCGTGCGCGCGGGCGGCGGGCGCGGCGGCGAGGAGTGACAGGAAGGCGAGGAGGGCGGCGAGGAGCGCCGCCGGCACGGCAGGGAACCTGCGGGTCCACGACATGCGCGTGAGAGTAGAGCAATGTTCATCTTTTGGGATCCCCCTCTGCGCGAATCCGTTACGAGGGACGACCGCTGAGGCGAGGGACCCGTCACGGGGGCCGTCACGAGGCCGTCACCGGGAGCGTGACGGCGGCCGTCACGAGGAAGGGCACCGTTGACGGGCGGGCCGCGGAATCCTACTGTCACCCATAGGATTCCTTCGACGGAGCGGGAGCAGCACATGAGCGAGCAGGCCGGCAACGGCAGCGAGCAGGCCAGGAAGACGGCGGAGGCGCTGGAGTACCTCACCGGCTTCGGCAACGAGCACAGCTCGGAGGCCGTCCCCGGCGCGCTGCCGCTCGGCCGGAACTCGCCCCAGCGCGCACCGCTCGGCCTCTACGCCGAGCAGCTCAGCGGCTCCGCCTTCACCGAGCCGCGCACCCACAACCGTCGCTCCTGGCTCTACCGGATCCGCCCCTCGGCCGCGCACCCGCCCTTCACCCGGATCGACAACGGGTCCCTGCGCACCGCGCCCTTCACCGAGGCCGCGACGGACCCCAACCGGCTCCGCTGGAACCCGCTGCCCGACCCGGCCCCCGGCACCGACTTCCTGGCCGGCCTGTGGACCCTCGGCGGCAACGGCGACGCCGCCCAGCGCGCCGGCATGGCCATCCACCTCTACGCCGCCAACGCCTCCATGACCGACCGGGTGTTCAGCGACTCCGACGGCGAGCTGCTGATCGTGCCCGAGCGCGGCGGTCTGCTCCTGCGCACCGAACTCGGCCTGCTCTCCGCCCGGCCGGGCGAGATGGCCCTGATCCCCCGCGGCGTCCGCTTCCGTGTCGAGCTCCTCGACGCGGACGCGCGCGGCTACGTCTGCGAGAACTACGGCCAGCCCTTCGAGCTGCCGCACCTGGGCCCCATCGGCGCCAACGGTCTCGCCGCCGCACGGGACTTCCGGGCCCCGGTCGCCGCGTACGAGGACAGCGAGCGCCCGACGGAGGTGGTCAACAAGTTCTGCGGCAACCTCTGGTCCGCCACCTACGACCACTCACCGCTCGACGTCGTCGCGTGGCACGGCACCCACGTCCCGTACGTCTACGACCTGCGCCGCTTCAACGTCCTGGGCTCGATCAGCTACGACCACCCCGACCCGTCCATCTTCACGGTCCTGACCTCTCCCTCCGACACCCCGGGCCTGGCGGGCGTGGACTTCGTGGTCTTCGCCCCGCGCTGGCTGGTCGGCGAGGACACCTTCCGCCCGCCGTACTTCCACCGCAACGTGATGAGCGAGTACATGGGCCTGATCGAGGGCGCGTACGACGCCAAGGCCGAGGGCTTCGTGCCGGGCGGCGGCTCGCTGCACAACATGATGTCCGCGCACGGCCCGGACCGGGAGACCTTCGACCGGGCCAGCGCCGCCGACCTGAAGCCGCAGAAGATCGACGACGGCCTGGCCTTCATGTTCGAGACCCGCTGGCCGATCACCGCCACCGCCCAGGCGGCCGGCGCGGATCACCTCCAGCGCGGTTACGACGACGTGTGGCAGGGTCTGCAGCGCCACTTCCGCGCCTGACCCCCGCTGCGTACGCTCGCCTGCGCCGCCGCACGCCGCCACCGTCCAGCCGTACGGAGATCCACCCGTGACCGCCTTCGCCCCCGACTCCCTGGTGCTGAACCGGAAACTGCCTCTCTGGTACCAGGTGTCGCAGTCGCTGCGCGCCTCGATACTCGGGCGCACCCCGGACGCCTCGCTGCGCCTGCCCACGGAGGAGCAGCTCGCCGAGCACTACGGGGTGAGCGTGCTGACCATGCGGCAAGCGCTCAAGGAACTGGAGGGCGAGGGCCTGATCAGCCGGCACCGGCGGCGCGGCACCTTCATCGAGGCGGGTGCGCTGCGCGGCGCCCCGGTGCGGCTGCTGGGCTCGGTCGACGCGATCGTGGCGCAGCAGTCGGGCGACCGTACGACGATTCTCGGCCACGGCCGCACCGCCGTGTCCGGGGAGCTGCTGGCGCACTTCCCGGACACGCCCGAGGTGGTCACCTACCGCCGGCTGCGGCACGACCGCGCGAGCGGCGAGCCGACGAACTGGGTGGAGAACGCGGTCCTTCCAGAGTTCGCCGAGGCGGTGGATCTGGCCGATCTCGAGCGGTGGCCGATGACGAAGGTCCTGCGGGACGTCGTCGGGGTGCGCATCAGCCGGATCACGGACACGGTGGAGGCGCGGCTCGCCGACCCGGAGACGGCCGAACTGCTCCAGGTCCCGCTGCTCAGCCCGATCCTGCACTACACGGGCGTGACCTACGACGAGGACGGCCGTGTCGTGGACGTGGCGCGGATCCGCTACCGCGGCGACCGGTTCTCCTTCACGGTGACGGTCGACGCCCACTGAGGGTCGACGGGTGACCCGGCGACCGGGCCGGGCTACTTCTTCTCCTCGTCGTCCTTCGTGCGCTCACCCTCCGCCTGGGACGGCGTCGTCCGCATCGTCTGGGGGTGCCGCTGCTTGCGCTGGGCCTCGTCCATGTCCTCGTCGAGCCGCTCACCCTCGGCCTGCGAAGGAGTCGAGTATTCGTCGTACTGACTCATGACCGTCTCCTCGGTCGATACGGTACGCATGCGACGTATGCCTACATAAGGAGCGTAACGCTTCGGCCTGGACGCAGCCCGGCCGCCGGATCCCGTCGCTACCATCGGCGGCGTGAGCGACGACCTTCCGCTGCTGGACGACCTGATGCCCTGGGCCGTGGGCAGCCTGCGCCTGGGCCGGGACTGGGTGGCCGCGCCCGGTCCGGCGGCCCTGCGCGCCCGCTGGGCGGCCCTGACCGGCGCCGAAGCCGCCGAGCGGGAGCGGCTGTTCCGCCCGAGCCGCAGCCGTACGCCCGAGGCCGGGGCCGCCGCGCTGCCCGGCCAGCGCTCGGCGACCGCCCGTTTCGCCGACGCGCCCGGCCCGTGCCCCGAGCCCGTACGGGTCCTCCGCGACCCCTTCGACGAGCAGTGGCTGCTGCCCGACCAGCGGCTCATCGACATGGCCCGCCCGGAGCTCTGGCGGGTCATGGACGAGCATCAGCTGTTCACCGTGGAGACCCCGGACCTGCTGGTCACCGCGCACCTTCCGGCCGGCCGGCTCGGCCGGATCCGCCCGCTGCACCGGCGCCCCGGCGGCGCCGAGCCGAATCTCGCGCCCGGCCTCCTGCCGCTGCTGGGTGAGCGGTACGGCGGCTGGGCCGCTCCCGAGGACGTGCTGTGCTGGATCCTCGCGGCGGGACGCCCCGGGCCGCGGGGGTACGAGGTCCCGCTCGCGGCCGACCCCGAGCGCTGGCGGGCGGGGCTGGAGCTGGGCCACCGGCTGCTCACCGTCCAGCTGCGCGGAGCACGGGGCGGGGAGCCGCCCCGGCTGCCCGGCGGGCGCCGTCCGTACGTCCGCTCGGCGCTGACGGCGTGGCCGCACGAGCTCGCGTACGACCCCGGGAGCGAGACGCTGAGCCTCGGCGGCGGGACCGTGTCCCCCGTACCGGCCGGGGCGTGGGAGTACGAGGCGCAGGGCGTGCGGGTGCTGGAGGCGTGGCTCGCCGCCCGCGGTGCGCACCGCGACCCGGCCGCCGACGGGCTGGAGGCGCTCGGCCCGGCCGAGTGGCCGCAGGCCTGGACCTCGGAGCTACTGACCCTGATCACGACCCTGGCGCTGCTGGCCGATCTGGCCACGGAGCGGGCCGCGTTCGAGCCGGGTCCCGGGCTGTCCGCCGAGGAGCTGCGCGCGGCCGGGGTGCTGCCGCCGCCGCGCTGGACAAGGCGCCCGGCCTCGGTCCTGGACCACCAGGAGGAGGGCCCGGGCGGCCAGTTCGCCCTGCTCTGACCCGGACCCCGGAACCGACCCCGGAACTCGAACCCCGGAACCGGAACCGGAACCCGGACCCCGGAACCCGAATCCGAACGAATCCGAACCCCGGAAGCGGAACCGGAACCCCGACCGGCAGAACCCCGGAACCGAGCCGGGGTCCGTAACCCCGGCCCAGAACCCGGCACCCGGCACCCGGCACCCGGCAATCCGTACCAGGCGGCAGGCACCCGCACCGGGCGGCAGCCCTACGGACCCCACGCCCCCAGCAGCCGCGACATCGAGCGGTCGAAGGCCGCGACCAGTTCCGGCCCCGCTTCGGTGATCGGCGCCGCGCCGCCCGTGAGGGCCGCCGCCAGCCTCGGGTACTGCCCCGTGGCCAGCCGCGAGCCGAGCCACGCCGCCCGTGCGCCCTGCTCCTCGGCCTCGCTCCAGGGCAGTGCCCGGGCCCGCTCGGCCAGTGCCAGCTCGCCCGCCACATAGGCGGCCACCATGCCGTTGACGGCGGCGATCAGCTCCAGCTTCTCGCCGTCCGCCGCCTCCAGCGGCGCCATGCACTCCAGGCTGTGCTCCAGGTACCGCAGGGCGTTGGGGCTGAAGCCGTGCACGGGGCTCAGCAGCCGCGGCAGCCACGGGTGGCGGTGCATCAACGCCCGCGTCTGGCGGGCCAGCGCGAGCAGGTCGGCCCGCCAGTCGCCGGTCGGCGCGGTGAACTCGTACTCCCCGCTGACCGCGTCGACCATCAGCTCGTACAGGTCCTCCTTGCGCGGCACGTAGTTGTACAGGGACATCGTCCCGGCGCCGATCCCGGCCGCCACGCGCCGCATGGAGACGGAGTCGATCCCCTCCTCGTCGGCGATCCGGACCGCCTCGGCGGCGATGGAATCGCGGCTGTGCGCGGGCCGGGGTCCGCGGCCGGCCCGCTGTGGGCGGGCCCAGATCACTTCGGGTTCAGCGGGTCGCCCGCCGGCAGTCATCGCTCAGATCACCTCGTCGTCTCGCCATCATCTTAGTTACGTACACCGTACGTAGTGCGGTAGGGTGCCGCCCATGACAACTACGTACGCTGTACTTAGTGAAGGTCTGGAGAAGAACTACGGGGAGGTCCGTGCCCTGCGCGGCCTCGATCTCGCCGTGCCGGAGGGCACGGTCTGCGGTCTGCTCGGCCCCAACGGGGCGGGCAAGACCACCGCCGTCCGGATCTTCACCACCCTCACCGCACCCACCGGCGGCCGCGCCCTCATCGCCGGCCACGACGTCACCCGCGACCCCGGGGCGGTCCGCCGTGCCATCGGGGTCACCGGCCAGTACGCCTCCGTCGACGGGGAACTGACGGGCCGCGAGAACCTGCGGCTCTTCGCCCGCCTCGCCGGACTGCGCGGCTCCGCGGGCCGGGAGCGCGCCGACGGGCTGCTGGAGCGCTTCGGGCTCGGCGAGGCCGCCGACCGGGTGGCGGGCACCTGGTCGGGCGGGATGAAGCGACGCCTGGACCTGGCCGCCGGCCTGATCACCCGCCCCCGCGTGCTCTTCCTGGACGAGCCGACCACCGGTCTGGATCCGGCGGCCCGCGAGCAGATCTGGACCGCGGTGGGGGACCTCGCCGCGGGGGGCACCACGGTGCTGCTGACCACCCAGTACCTGGAGGAGGCCGACCGGCTCGCAGACGACATCGTGGTCGTCGACCGGGGCCGGGCCGTCGCCACCGGCACCCCGGCGGAACTGAAGGCCCGGATCGGCGCCTACGCCGAGGTGGCCGTCGCCGCGCGCGAGGCCCTCACCGGCGCCGCCGTCGTACTGGACCAGCTCACCGGCGGCCGGCCGGCGCTCGACGAGGAACGGCTCACGGTCGGCGTCACCGTGCTCGACTCCGCGCTCACCCTGCCCCGGATCATCCGCGAACTCGACACGGCAGGGGTCCCGGTCACCGACGCGAGCCTGCGCCCGCCCACCCTCGACGAGGTGTTCCTGCGCCTCACCCGCACCCCCGCGCCCGCCCCGATGGCCGAGAAGGAGAACGCGGCATGAGCACCCTGCTGTCCGACGGCGGAGCCGTCCTCACCCGCCAGCTCCAGAAGGCCCGGCACGCCCCGGCGCTGCTGATCCTCACCCAGACCATGCCGATCACCATGCTGCTGTTCTTCGGCTACGTCTTCGGCAGCGCGCTCGCCATGCCGGGCGCGGAGTACCGCGAGTTCCTGGTCCCCGGACTGCTCGCCGCGACCGCCGCGAACGGCCTGATGACGGGCATGTTCACCGCCGCGCAGGACGCCCACCGCGGGGTGATGGACCGCTTCCGGACCCTGCCGATGAGCCGCAGCGCCGTCCCGCTCGGACAGACCGCCGCGGACCTGCTCACCACCGGCCTCTCCATGGTGCCGCTGATGCTGGTGGGGCTGGCAATGGGCTGGCGCATCGAGAACGGCCTGCCGGGCGCACTCGGGGCCCTGGGCCTGCTGCTGCTGTTCCGCTTCGCCACCGCGTGGGTGGGGACCTACCTCGGCCTGCTGAGCAAGAGCGAGGAGGCGGCGGGCCAGCTCGGCAGCGCCACCTTCGTCCTGCCGATGCTGTCCAGCGCGTACCTGCCGACCGCCGGGCTCCCCGGGTGGCTGCGTACGGTCGCCGAGTGGAACCCGATCAGCGCCGTCGCGACCGCCGTGCGCGAGATGTGCGGAAACGTCGGCGGCGAGGCGGCCGGAGCCGCGGCGGGCGCCGCCTGGCCGGCCGCGCATCCGGTGGCCGGGGCGCTGCTCTGGTCGGCGCTGCTGCTGCTGGTGTTCGCGCCGCTGGCGACCCGCCGGTTCGCCCGCGGCACGGCGGGCTGACATCGGCCGGCGCCCCCGGGGGGTGACAGGCAGGGGTCGGACGGGATAGGCATCGGTGCCATGGACACCGAAAGCGCCGCACCCGAACCGCTCCCCCTGACCGGCATCACCGTCGTCGCCGTCGAACAGGCGGTCTCGGCCCCCTTCGCCACCCGCCAGCTCGCCGACCTCGGCGCCCGGGTGATCAAGGTAGAGCGCCCCGACGGCGGCGACTTCGCGCGCGCCTACGACACCGCCGCGCACGGACTCGCCTCGCATTTCGTGTGGGCCAACCGCGGCAAGGAGTCGATCGCGCTCGACCTGAAGGACCCGCGCGGCCGGGAGGTCCTGCACGGCCTGCTCACCGGCGCCGACGTGTTCGTGCAGAACCTCGCGCAGGGCGCCGCCGCCCGGCTCGGGCTCGACTCGGCAGCACTGTGCGCGCGTTACCCGCGGCTGGTCGCCGTGGACGTGTCCGGCTACGGCGCCGAGGGGCCGTACTCCCACAAGCGGGCCTACGACATGCTCGTGCAGTGCGAGGCGGGCCTGGTCTCGGTGACCGGCACGCCGGAGCAGCCCGTGAAGGCGGGGATCCCGGCGGCGGACATCGCGGCGGCCATGTACGCCTTCTCGGGGGTCCTCGCCGCCCTGCTGCGCCGCGGGGTCACCGGGCGCGGGGGCAGGGTGGAGGTGTCCATGCTGGACGCGCTCGCCGAGTGGATGGGGCATCCGCTGCACCACACGATGCACGGCGGGGAGCAGCCCGTGCGCACCGGCCTCGCGCACGCCGTGATCGCACCCTACGACGCCTACGCGACGGCCGACGGCGACCGGGTGCTGCTGTCCGTGCAGAACGACCGGGAATGGCGGCGGCTCGCGCAACAGGTGCTGGAGCGACCGGAGTTGGCCGAGGACCCGGCGTACGCGACGAACGCGGCACGCACCGCCAACCGGGAGAAGACCGACGCGGTGGTGGCGGAGGCACTGGGCCGCCTGCGCGCGGACGAGGCGATCGGCCGGCTGGAGGCGGCGGGCATCGCGTGCGCACGGCTGAACTCGGTGGCCCAGCTGGCCGCGCATCCGCAGCTGGCGGCCCGGGACCGCTGGCGCGAGGTGGGATCACCGGCCGGTCCGCTGCGGGCCCTGCTTCCGCCGATCGGGCTGCCGGGCGGCGCGGGACCGCACATGGGTGCGGTGCCCGCGCTGGGCGAACACACCGAGGCCCTGCTGCGCGCCCTGGGGATGACGGGCGCGCAGGTCTCGGAACTGCGCCGGGACGGTGTGGTCGCGTAGGACCGGGGGCCGGGGCCGGGGACGGAACGACTGTGGTGCGGGAGGACAGTTACGAGCGGCGGCTGCCGAAGAGCGTGCGACGCAGACGGCGCAGCGGCGCGAAGAGCGAGACGCGCGCGCTCCGGCTCCGCAGGCGGTGCGTGTGGTCGCGGGAGGTGAGCTCGCGCATCAGCAGCGTCGCCTCGGCGGTCTCCCCGTGCGGGACGGCGGGTCCGCCCAGCACGGCGAGATGGCGGTCGAGGCGCGAACTGGTCGCGTTGCTGCCGCAGGTGATGGCAGGCACGCGAGGCGGCCTGCTGCGCATTGCTATCTGTTCCATGTTCTCTCCCCACCCGTACGAGGGCACCCGGCCCGGGCAGGTTAACCCTATCGTCCCCGCGTCGCGCTCGGGTATCCCGGTGGTGTGAATTACCCCTACTCCTACGGGGAGTTGACGATTACTCAGCGGAGTCGGCCGTCACTCTCCGCACAGGCGCGCCGGGCGGGCGGAGCCTCGCGCGAGTCGCGCCGTGACAGGGGCCACATCGTGCGCACTGCGCTAACTTGGAGTGATCACCTCGTGGCACATGGGCGCGCACGAACACACATGAGGGGCTCGCGTGAGTGGGAATGTGGCCGGCGTGGACGGGGAATCGAGCCCCGATCGTGTCATCGCGGGCCGGTACCGGCTCCTGGAGCCCCTCGGCCGCGGCGGGATGGGCATCGTGTGGCGGGCCCGGGACGAGGTACTGGCGCGCGAGGTCGCCGTCAAGGAGGTACGGGCGCCCGCCGGAATCGAGCCCGCCGAACTGCAGCGGATGTACCGGCGGCTGGAGCGGGAAGCCTGGGCGGCGGCCCGGGTCTCGCACCGCGGGGTCGTCACGGTCTACGACGTGGCCTCCGAGGACGGCCGGCCGTGGATCGTGATGGAGCTGGTGCACGGGCTCACGCTGGCCGACGTACTGGAGGCGGAGGGCCCGCTGACCCCGCAGCGCGCCGCGCACCTCGGGGAACAGGTGCTCACGGCGCTGCGCTCCGCGCACGAGGCGGGGGTGCTGCACCGGGACGTGAAGCCCGGGAACGTACTGATCGCCAATGACGGCCGGGTGGTGCTGAGCGATTTCGGGATCGCGAGCCTGGAGGGGTCCTCGGCCATCACCATGCCCGGCGAGGTGATCGGCTCTCCCGAATACTTGGCGCCGGAGCGGGCGCTGGGGCGCGAACCGGGTCCCGAGTCGGACCTGTGGTCGCTCGGGGTCATGCTGTACGCGGCCGTCGAGGGGGTTTCGCCGTTCCGGCGGGAGACTCCGCTGGGCACGCTGCGGGCCGTGGTCGACGAGGAGATGCCGCCGCCGCGCCGGGCCGGGCCGCTGGAGCCCGTACTGGAGGGGCTGCTGCGCAAGGACCCGGCAGAGAGGCTGCCCGCGTCGGAGGCGGCCCGGATGCTGCGGGTGGTGGGCACGGGCGGGGCCGTACGGGCATCCGGCGGGCCGGTGTCGGGGCCTGATTCGCCGACGGCCGCCGTGCGGCACCACGACCACCGGCAGGAGCCGCGGCGGTCGCCGTACGGCGAACCCGCGCCGACGGTGCCGGCTCCCACGACGGTGCCGGCTCCCGCGGCGGCGCCGCGCGACGGCCGGGCCGGGGTGCTGCTCACGGCCGGGATCGTCGTGCTGCTGCTGGCGCTGGCCGCGCTGGGGTGGTTGCTGCTGAAGGAGCGGGAGGGCGGGGACGGCGACAGCGGAGGCGTCGGCCCGACCGGCCCTCCGACGAGCGCCCAGGCGGTCACCACTCCCGCATCGGCGGGCCCGTCCGCATCGGCGTCGGCATCGCCGGCCCCCGGGCAGCACGTGTCCGTGTACGTCGACACCGTGCGCGCCTCGTACAGCGGCAGTTGCCCGCCGCCGCCGGAGCGCGCGCCCGCCTTCACCGCCACCGTCGAGGTGGAGCGCACTCCGGCTCGGCTGGAATACCGCTGGGCCACGCGGAGCGGGAAGACCTCCGGCCCGGGCTGGCAGGCCGTCACGTACGAGGAGGGCGGGCCGAGGAGCCGGCGGCTGGAGCACACCGAACTCTCGCACGTGCCGGACGCGACGTTCCAGGACGCGGTCCGACTGGAGGTACGGGGGCCCGCGGAGGTGGCGACCCAGTGGGTGGCCACCTCCGTGACCTGCGAGGAGGAGTCCCCGACGAGCGGGGCCCCCTCCCCTGGCGCCAGTACGTCACCGACTCCGCCGACGGCGGAGCCCTCGGTCAGTTCCTAGTCCCTCAGGCGGCGTTGGTGAAGACCGGCAGGTAGCCGCCGGACTGTCCGGCCGCGGTCGGGTGGTACGACTCGCCGATGTTCAGCCAGTTGACACTGTGCAGCCACGCGTCGCCGGAGCAGATCTCGTGGCCCGTGAAGGCGCCGGCGACCGAGGCGAAGGTGAAGCCGTGGTCGGCGGCGCGTTTGGCGATGGCGGCGTTGAGGTGATCGGCCGCGCCGTTGATGGCGGAACGTTCGCCCTCGGTCAGGCCGGTGGCGCAGGTGCCGTTCAGCTTGTAGAAGCGGGGGTAGCCGACCACGACGACGTGGGCGTTCGGCGAACGGCTGTCGATGGCGTTGTAGACCTGGTCGAGCTGGCCGGGGAGGGTGGAGTCCACGTAGGCCTTGGCCTGGTTGACGCGGCTGACGCAGGTGGACTCGGACTGGAGCACACAGGTCGTCATGACGTCCGAGAATCCGGCGTCGTTGCCGCCGATGGTGATGCTGACCAGGTCGGTGCCGGAGTTCAGCGGGCCGAGCTGGCCGGAGAGGACATCACCCGTACGGGCGCCCGAGCAGGCGGCGAAGGAGAAGGTCTGCGGGGAGTGGGCGGCGGCCCACAGGGCCGGATAGGCGCGGGTGGTGCGCTTGCAGGCGCCGCTGGCGCCGTCGTAGTTTCCGGCGCCGACGCCGGAGGAGTACGAGTCGCCGAGGGCGACGTAGCCGAAGTCGGCCTGGGCGGCGGCGGCTGCCTGGCCCGCGCCGAACAG
The DNA here is from genome assembly GCF_040652395.1 of Streptomyces sp. NPDC048269. Lineage (NCBI taxonomy): Bacteria > Bacillati > Actinomycetota > Actinomycetes > Kitasatosporales > Streptomycetaceae > Streptomyces > Streptomyces sp. NPDC048269. The sequence continues at coordinate 72,151 of NZ_JBEZLW010000017.1, read as the reverse complement.
GGCGGCGCCCGCGGCGAGTAAGAGGGACGAGGCGAGGGCGCCGAGGCGCGGGAGTCTCATGCTCATGTGTGCGGCTCCTTGTGGGGGTTACTCCTGAGTCCGTGGTACAAGGAGCCGGGCCTGGCTGGAAGTGTTCATGCCAAGAATATTCGGAGCGGAGTTGCGGCCCGAATCTTCACTCCCGATGCGTTTGAAGAGGGAACCCGGCCACCCGATCCGGCGAAACACGGGTGCATGAGGGCAACTCGTGCCGGATCATGGGCGCCATGCCAGCCAACCCGCATGACGCGCTGCCGATCCGGCTCAACGTCGACGACAGCGACTCGCCGTCGGATGTCGTCGACGCGCTGTTCCTCGGCCGGTTCGCGTCCGGCGAGCAGCCGTTCTCGCACAGCGTGTCGATCGACCGGGTCAGGCAGGGGGTCACCCTGCTGCCGCCCGGGGCCAGTGTGTTGCGCTCGGCGCGGGACAGCGACCGCAGCGCCATGCTCGCCGAGGGCGAGGGCTGGACCATGCTCATCTCCCGCTGGAGCCGGGGCGCGGACGTCACCGTGACGGCGGTCAGCGACGAACTCGCCGCCGGTGTGCTGGGCAGGGCCACGGAGGGGGCGCAGGACGACCCCGAGCCGCAGCCGGAGAACGTCACGATGGGCTTCTGGTACGTCTCCCCGCGCCGCGGCCCGTACCGGACGACCCGCCAGATCGCGGCCGGCACCTGGGCCGAAGTGCGGCCCAATTACACGGCTCCGGTGGCCGCAGCGATGGACCGGCTGATGAAGGTGACCCCCGACGACATCGCGGGCCGGCTGCTCCTGCTGCACGGCCCGCCGGGGACGGGCAAGACCTCGGCGCTGCGCACGCTGGCCCGGTCGTGGCGGGACTGGTGCCAGGTGGACTGCGTCCTGGACCCGGAGCGGCTGTTCAACGACGTGGGTTACCTGATGGACATCGCGATCGGCGAGGAGGAGGGCACGGCGAAGGGCCGGTGGCGGCTGCTGCTGCTGGAGGACTGCGACGAGCTGATCCGCGGCGAGGCCCGGCACACCGCCGGGCAGGCGCTGTCCCGGCTCCTCAACCTGACGGACGGTCTGCTGGGCCAGGGCCGCAACGTCCTGGTCGGTGTCACGACCAACGAGGACCTCGAACGCCTCCACCCCGCCGTGGTCCGCCCCGGACGGTGCCTGGCCCGCATCGAGGTGGGCCGGCTGACCCACCGGGAGGCGGTGGACTGGCTGGGCACGGACGAGGGCGTCTCCCGCGAGGGAGCCAGCCTGGCCGAACTCTTCGCCCTCCGCCGGGGCACGGGGCCGGCGGCCGTGCTCCCGCCGCAGCCGCACTCGTCCGAGGCCGGGCTCTACCTGTAACGGCGTCGCCTGCGGCCGGGCCTCCCGGCGCTCCGCCCCAGACCCGCACCTCAAGCGCCGACGAGCCGGGTGGTGTCCCGCCGGCCCGGCATCGCCCTGCGGGCACCGTCACACCGGCAGACGGCATCAGCCCATTCCAGCGCGCCGGCGCTTGAGGCGACCTTTCAGCCTCGCCGGCGCTTGAGGCGCGGGGCGCTAGGCGGATCCCCGGTCCCCCAGCCACGCCGGCGCTCGAGGCGCGGGTTCCGGGGCAGAGCCCCAGCAGACGGGCTGCGGGCGGCTAGGGGGCGGCGTACCGGGCCCGGAGGGCTTCGGCGGCGGCCGACAGAGCTTCGGCTTCGGTCAGGCCCAGGCGACGGGCCCGGTCGGCGAACGCCTGCGCGGCGGCCGCGGCCTCGCGGGAGGCACCCTCCGCCGCCGCGACGAACGTACCGTTCCGGCCCCGCGTCTCGATCACCCCGTCCGCCTCCAGCGCCCGGTACGCCTTCGCGACGGTATTGGCGGCGAGCCCCAGCTCCTCCGCCAGCCCGCGCACCGTCGGCAGCTTGAAGCCCGCCGGCAGCTTCCCCGACCGGGCCCGGTCGGCGATCTGCGCGCGCAGCTGTTCGTACGGGGCGGGCGAGCCCGTCGAGCCGTCGATGGTGATCTTCAGGTTTGTCGAGGTCACGCGGCCGATTGTCCCCCATCGTCGGATAATTGGGAGGCGCCCGACCGGAGTCCGCCCGTACCGTCGGCCGCATGACCGTCCTCATCCGTGATCTCCGATCGAGCGGGCCCGGCCGAGCAGATGACGCGGAGTCCGTCGTCCGGGTGCGCCGCTCGGCCCTGCCCTTCCTCATCACCACGACCGAGGGCGTGGCCTTCGAGCTGTCCTGCGCCCACCCGGACGCGCACTACCGCCTCCTCGTCGCCCAGACCGAGGAGGGACGCGTCATCGGCACCGCCCAGGTCGGCATCGCCTACGACAGCCCCGAGCCCGGTCACTCGTACGTCAACGCGTACGTCGACCCCGCGCACCGCGGCCTCGGCGCCGGCCGCCTGCTGCTCGCCGCGGCCGAGGAGCACCTCGCCGCCCACGGCGCGGTGGACACGTACGCCTGGGTCCTCGACGAGCCCGCCCACCGCGCCTTCGCCGAGCGGCGCGGCTACCGGCCCAGCCGGTCCGCGCACTTCCTGCGCCTGGACCTGGCGGCGGCCACGCTGCCCCCGCTCCCGGACACCCTCCCGGCCGGGGTCGAGCTGCGTCCCGGCTCCGCCTTCGCCGCCGACCCGCGTCCGCTCTTCGAGGCCGACGCGGAGACGACCGCAGACGAACCGGGCGACGTGGGCATCGAGTTGGACGACTACGAGGACTGGCTGAGCCACACCTGGAACGACCCGTCCCTGGACAAGGAGCTGACCACCGTCGTCCTCCTCGACGGCGCGGTGGCCGCCTTCAGCGCCGCTCGGACCGACGGCGCCACCCGCTACGGCTCGGCGATGACCGGCACCCTGCGCGCCTTCCGCGGCCGCGGCCTGGCCAAGCTCGCCAAGACGGCGTCCCTGCACCGGGCCCGCGCGGCCGGGTACACGGAGGCCTTCACGGGCAACGACGCCGGCAACGGCCCGATGCTCGCCATCAACACCTGGTTCGGATACGAGATCTGCGCGACCGAGACGCGCTACACGAAGAGGCTGGAGACCGAGTGACCGAGCAGCTTACCGTCGTCCTGACCAAGGCGGGGCGCGTCAAGATCCGCTACCCGGCGGCGCGGGTCGCCGACGACGGCGACCGCATCTCCGTACGCGCCCCGTGGGCGGCCGAGGGCGTACGGGACTTCGGCTTCGTCCGCTTCGAGCCGGGCGACGTGTTCGTCGAGCACTTCTGGCGGACCCGCTGGTACGCGGTCAAGGAGGTGTGGACCGGCGACGGGGTCCTCAAGGGCTGGTACTGCGACGTCACCCGCCCGGCCGTGGTGCGCAGCGGGGAGATCCACGTGGAGGACCTGGACCTCGACCTGTGGGTCTCGGCTGACGGGTCCTCGGTGCTGCGCCTGGACGAGGACGAGTTCGCGGAGAGCGGGCTCACCACGAGCGACCCCGAGGCGGCCGCCCAGGCCGTACGGGCCCTCGACACCCTGGACGACCAGGCCCGGACCACGGCGGGCCTGCCCGCACTCCTGGCGTAGGCCGGCCCCGCGCAACCCGCTTTGTGGGCCACACCGGTCATCGTCCCGGGCCGTTCGGGGGACGTGGGGCCGTCTTCGGGGCTGTCCCCGCCCGAAGGGGGATCCGTTGTTCCGGCGCGGGCGCTCAGGTGGCCTCCGCCGGAGACAACAGCGGGAAAGGCCGTCGGGCGTTCCGCGCTGCACTGAGACAGGAGAAGACGGATGCTCGAGCAAGCACGTCGGTGGGCGACGGCGGCGACGGTGGCGGGGGCGGTCGGCCTGGTCGGGGCGATCCCGGCCACGGCCGCCGGCACGGACACCGGCGACGACCATCCCACCCCAGTGAACTGCTTCCAGAACCCGCTGGCCCTGCAGCCCGCGATCGACGGCGCCGCCACCGGGGATACGCTGCTGGTGAACGGGACCTGTGTCGGCCCCTTCACCTTCTCCGTCGACAAGAACCTGACCGTGACCGGTCAGAAGTACGCGACCCTGAACGGCAACCGGGCCGGCTCGACCGTCACCGTCGAGCCGGGCGTCCGGTTGCAGCTGTCCCACCTGACCGTCGTCAACGGCACCGGTACCGTCACCGAGCCCGCCGCCGCCATCCCCGGACCCCTCGGCGGCGGCATCCTCAACCGGGGCACGCTGACGCTGACCAAGTCCACGGTGGCCGGCAACCAGGCCAACAACGGCGGCGGCATCCTCAACGAGGCCGGCGCCACGTTGAACCTGATCCGCTCGGTGGTGGCCCACAACACCGCGACGGACAGCGGCGGCGGCATCCTCAACCAGGGCACGTTGTCGCTCTCCGAATCCACGCTGAACGACAACAGCGCTGCCAACGGCGGTGGCCTCGCCAACTTCGGCTCCGCGACGCTGTCCCGCTCCAAGGTGCGCGACAACTGGGCTGACAACGGCGCCGGCATCAGCAACGCCGACGCGCTGACGCTGAACCACGCCACGGTGACCCGCAACACGGCCTCCGAACAGGGCGGCGGCATCCGCACCGACGGCGGCACCGTGAACCTGACCGAGTCCGAGGTGCGCCGCAACACCGCGAACGGCGGCACCGGCAGCGGCGGCGGCATCCGCAACAACGGCGGCACCGTGACGCTGGACAGCTCCACGGTGCGCGACAACCACCCGGACAACTGCGCCCCGCCCGGCAGCGTCACCGGATGCACGGGCTGACCTGCCGTACCTTCGCGCACTTCCCCGTTTCCTGAGCGGCTTCTTACCCCTGCCTTAAGCGGACCCTAAGGATCCGCTGCCGGGGCCCGAACCCGGCGGAACCCGCGGTTCGGGGGGCTAGCTTGGCTGAGCCAGGACAGGAAGGGCCCGATGTGGCGCCGCCGGGGGGCGGCGCCACGCCACGGGCCGATTCCGATTCCGCTGGCGCACCCCTGCCTTGCGCCCGAAGGAGATCCACCCATGCCCGCACGCCGCACCGCCGTCCGTATCGCCGCTGTCGGATTCGCCCCGCTCGCGGTGGCCGCGTACGCCGCCGCTCCCGCGGCCGCCCACGGCTCGATGACGGACCCGGTCAGCCGGGTGGCGGCCTGCTACGCGGAGGGGCCTGAGTCCCCACGGTCCGCGGCGTGCAAGGCCGCGGTCGCGGCCGGCGGGGCGCAGGCGTTCTACGACTGGAACGCGGTGAACATCGCCAACGCGGCCGGGAACCACCGGGCGTTGATCCCGAACGGCCAGCTGTGCTCGGCCGGCAACGACAAGTACCAGGGCCTGGACCTGGCGCGCGCCGACTGGCCCGCGAGCCCGATGACGGCGGGCGCGCACACCTTCCGCTACAAGGGGACCGCACCCCACAAGGGTTCCTTCGAGCTGTACGTGACGAAGGACGGGTACGACCCGGCGAAGCCGCTGAAGTGGTCCGACCTGGAGCCCGCGCCGTTCGCCAAGGCCACCGACCCGGGGATGCAGAACGGGGACTACGTGTTCTCCGGCACGGTTCCGAACAAGTCCGGCCGCCACCTGATCTACAGCATCTGGCAGCGCTCGGACAGCCCGGAGGCCTTCTACACCTGCTCGGACGTCGTCTTCGGGAAGGACAACGGCGGCAGCGGCGGTTCGGACCCGAAGCCGAGCACCAAGCCGAGCACCAAGCCCAGCACCAAGCCGAGTGCCGAGCCGAGTGCCGAGCCGAGTGCCGAGCCGAGTGCCGAACCCGGCGACGCAAAGCCGTCCGACGCGCCCTCGGCCCCGACGGACCAGCAGATCGCCGCCGGCGCCGACAAGTCCACCGTGGAGCACAACGGCCACGGCGACAACGACCCGAAGACGAACGGGAACGCGGCCGCCGCCCCGGTCTCCTCGACGCCGTCCGCGCCGGATCCCCACCTCGCGGAGACGGGCGGCAGCAGCGCCACCCCGACGCTCGCGATCGCCGGGGCCGGCGTCCTGGCCGTCGGTGCGGCCGTGCTGTTCGGGCTGGCCCGCCGTCGTGCGACCGGGGGCACCTCCCAGCGGTAGCCGGGGGAGACGTCGGGCCGCCCGGACGACACAGCTGGGTCGTGTCGTCAAAGCCCGTCCGGCTGGCGGGCGGCCGACGCTACTTCGACGACACTCCCTGGTTCACACCTGCGCGGCCCCGTGCGCGTCAGTCGAAGACCGACGCGCACGTGGTCCGTTCGGCGTGTGCCGGGTCGAGGGCGTTCAGCGCCTCGTGCCAGGCGATCCGGTCCGTGAGACCGATGGCTACGTGCTCCGAGAGGTCCAGGAGGCACAGGTCCTGGAGCACGACGTTCTTCACGTTCGGCCCGTCCAGGAACGCGCTCCGGTACGGGGTCACCACCTCGTCGTACTTGGTCGCGATCACCGTGTACTTCACCCCGGGCACGGTGTCCCCGCCCTCGTTCAGCTTGTTCTGGAAGGCGGATCCGGCGATCTGGTCGGCGAGGCCCGGGGTCGTGCCGCTGATCAGGTCCTCGGCCCCGGGGAAGTACGGGAGCAGTTGGGTGAGGCCGAGCAGTGTGGTGCCGTGGTTGTCGGGGGCGAGCCCGACGAGCGCGTTGACCTTGGCGGCGCCGCCGAGGAACTTCAGGTAGTAGCGCGGCATCATGCCGCCCTGTGAGTGTCCGACGATGTCCGTCTTGGCGGAGCCGGTGGCGGCGAGCACCTTGTCGACGAAGACGTCGAGCTGGCTGGCGGACTTGTCGATGGGTCCGAGCCCGTTGAAGAAGGGCACGCCGGGCAGTTGCCCGTAGTCGAGCGAGTAGACGCAGTACCCGCGGTGCACGAGGTACGGCGCGAGGCCGAGCCAGTTGTCGACGGAGTTTCCGAAGGTGCCGTGCACGAGCACGACGGGGCGCGGGTGCGCGGCGGACGGCTTGCAGGACCAGTTGTTCCATCCGCTGCTGGGTGCGGACGCGGCCTGCGCTGCGCCGGTGGGGGCGACGAGCGCGGCGGCGGTGAGGGTGAGGACGGCCAGCGGGCGGAGCAGGCGTCTCCAGGGCAGCATCGTGTGATCTCCTTGCGGCTCGACTCAAGGGGATGGAGCGTGGGGGTTCGTCCCGTGATCCGGATCACAAGGGGAGCTGCTGCCGCTAAATTACGGGTGAGTAGCAACACAGGGAAGTTACGCGTCGGTAAAAACTCGCGTGTCGTCCGGTCCTCAGCCGGTATGCCGCCGGAACCCCGTCACGCCGCGAGCGTGCCGCGGGCGATGGCGTGCGGCCCGAAGCGGGCACGGACGCGGTCCGTGACGGCTTCCAGGCGGCGGGCCTTGTCGTCCTCGGGGTCCAGACTGAGCTGCCGCGTGGCCCGTTCGGCCGGGGTCAGGTCCTCGGCACGCAGGGACAGCGTGCGGACCCGGGCCCGCTGCAGGCCCAGCCCGGCGTACAAGGCGTAGGCCGTGGCGGTCAAGGTGGCGGAGTGCGCGGTGGGTTCGGCCAGGGTGCGGGTCCGGGTGAGCGTGGTGCGGTCGGCGCAGCGGACGGTGAGCGAGAGCGTGCGGCAGACCTGCCCCGCGCCCTGTTCTTGTGTACGAAGGGTACGGAGCTTCGCGCCGAGCTCCTCCGTCAGCGAGAGCAGAGCCCGCCGGTGCCGTACGGGATCCAGCTCGTCCCGTTCGAAGGTCCGCTCGGCGGCGATGGCGCGGGCGGCCGCGCCCGGCCGGACGGGGGTCCGGTCGATCCCGAGGGCGCGCTCCTGCACCTCGCGGCCGAGCCGGGCGCCGAGGATCCGCCGCAGGGCGGCGGGCGGTGCGGCGGCGACCCGGCCGACGGAGTCGAGGCCGTAGGAGCACAGGGTGCGGGCGGCCTTGGGGCCGACCCCGTCGAGGGCGGTGACGGGCTTGCCGGCCAGGAATTCCCGTACGGCTACGGGCTCGTCGGGGATCACCAGGGTCGCCCCGGGCCGGGCCTCGCGGGCCGCCGCGCGGGCCAGCATGGGGTTGCCGGCCACGCCGACGGCGGCGTCCACGCCGTGCAGGGCGAGGGACCGGACCCGGATCACGGCGGCCAGCCCGGCGGCGTCGCAGCCGAAGTACCGCAGCGCGGCCCGGACGTCGGCGAGGGCCGCGTCGGGCGGCAGGGCCTGCACGGCCGGGGTGATCCCGCCGAGCAGCGCGAGCACCCCGGCGTACGCGTCCGCCCCGAGCGGACCGCCGTCGGCGGGGTGCAGCCGCAGGCACATCACGGTGCTCATCCCGCGCTCCCCGGGCTGGAGTGCCACAGCTTGCGTCCGGTCGCGGCGCCGGTGCCCGGCGGCTGGAGGTCGGCCCAGGGGTTCATCTCGTACCCCGTGGACAGCTGGATGCGACGGCCGGAGTCCGGGGGGCCGGGCGTGGTGGGCAGCGGCTCCGCCAGCCGGGCGGCGACCGCGTCCAGCCCTCCGGCCGCCCGCAGTTCCACCAGCTCGGCCAGGTTCCAGGCCGCCGTCCCGACCACGCTCAGGCTCCGCGGGCCCCGTCGCTGCACGACGCCCCGCACCAGCAGCAGGAAGGAGTGGAAGACGGTGTGCGCGCAGGCCTCGTGGCTGTCGTCGAAGAAGGCCAGGTCGACCAGGCCCGTCCCGTCGTCCAGCGTGGTGAAGATGACCCGCCTCCCGGACCGGATCGGCGGGGTCTGGGTGGCCGCCTTGGCCCCGGCGACCAGGACCGTCTGCCCGTGTCCGGCGTCCCGCAGCCGCCGCGCCGCGATCACCCCGAGCTCGGCCAGGAAGGCGTGGTGGTCCGCCATCAGGTGCCGCGAGGCGTCCATACCGAGGACGCCCAGCTCGGCGCTGAGCCGTTCCGCGTCGGTCAGGTCGGGCAGCCCGACAGAGGCGGTGAACATGCCGCCTTCCAGGGGGAGTTGAGGACCGCGTACGCCTGCTGCCCGCTGCGCGCCGTGCAGTTCGGTCAAGTGCAGCAAGAGGTCGCGCCGGTTGGCGCCGAAGGCGTCCAACGCCCCGACCTGCGCGAGGCGTTCGGCCACCGGGCGGCCCGGATGCGCCCGGTCCCAGAAGTCGCGCAGGGAGGCGTACGGCTGTCCGGCCTCGATCCGGCCCGCTTCGGCCTCGCTGATGCCGTGGACGTCGGACAGCCCGAGCCGCAGCCCCCACACCCCGGACGTACCGGACACCAGTTCGATACGGTGGGCGGCCGCCGACCGGTTCACGTCCAGCGGCAGCACCGGCACGCCCCGACGCCGCGCGTCCGCCAGCAGCAGCCGCTTCGGGTACATCCCCGGATCGTGGGTCAGCAGCCCGGCGTAGAAGGCTGCCGGGTGGTGCGCCTTCAGCCACGCGGACTGGTAGGTGGGCACCGCGAAGGCCACGGCGTGCGCCTTGCAGAAGCCGTAACTGCCGAAGGCCTCCACGATCTCCCAGGTCCGGCCGATCACCTCCACCGGATAGCCCCGCTCGCCCGCCTTCGCCGCGAACCAGACCTTGATCCGCCCCTGCGACTGCGGGTCGGACAGCCCGCGCCGCACCCGGTCCGCCTCGTCCCGCCCGCAGCCGGTCATGACGTTCACGATCTCGATGATCTGCTCGTGGAAGACCACCACCCCGTACGTCTCGCGCAGCGCGTCGGCCAGGTCCGGGTGCGGGAAGCGCACCGGGGCCCGCCCGTGCCGGGCCTCGATGAACGGCCGCACCATGTCGGCGGCCACCGGCCCCGGCCGGAAGAGGGAGATGTCGACGACCAGGTCGTGGAAGGTGGCCGGCTGGAGCCGCCCCACCAGGTCGCGCTGGCCCGGGGACTCGATCTGGAAGCAGCCCAGCGTCTCCGCCGAGCGGATCAGCTCGTACGTGGCCCGGTCGCCCGGCGGCACCTGCGCCGGGTCGTCCAGGTCGAGCTCCTCCCCCGTGCCGCGCCGGATCTCCGCGACGGCGTGCGCCATCGCGGACTGCATCCGTACGCCCAGCACGTCGAGTTTGAGCAGCCCGAGATCCTCCACGTCGTCCTTGTCGAACTGGGACATCGGGAAGCCCTCGCCGCTGGTGGGCACCACGGGGGTGCGGGCGAGCAGCGAGGCGTCGGAGAGCAGCACCCCGCACGGGTGCATGGCGATCCCGCGCGGCAGCGCGTCGAGAGATTCGACGAGCTCCCACAGCCTGCCGTACGACTCCCCCCGTACGCCGCGCAGTTCCGGGAGTTCCTCCAGCGCGGCGCGTGCGTCGCGGGCCCGGATGTGCGGGAAGGCCTTGGCGAGCCGGTCGGTGACGGCCGGGGCCATGGACAGGGCGGCGCCGACGTCGCGGATGGCGTGCCGGACCCGGTAGGTCTCGGGCATGGAGACGGTGGCGACGCGTTCGGCGCCGAACCGGCCGATGATCCGCCGGTAGACCTCCAGCCGTCGGGCGGACTCCACGTCGATGTCGATGTCGGGCAGGACGCGCCGGCGCTTGGACAGGAAGCGCTCCATCAGCAGGCCGTGCGCGACGGGGTCGGCGTGCGCGATGCCGAGCAGGTGGTTGACGAGGGAGCCGGCGCCGGAGCCGCGTGCGGCCACGCGGATACCCATCGCCCGTACGTCGTCCACCACTTGAGCGACCGTCAGGAAGTACGAGGCGTAGCCGTGGTAGGCGATGATGTCGAGCTCGTGGTGCATCCGCTCCCAGTACGCGGGGTCGTCCGCGTAGCCGCGCAGCACCATGCCCGCCGAGGCGCGGGAGGCGAGGACCCGCTGGGCGCTGCGGTGGGCCGCGCCGACGAGGCGGGCCTCGGGGAAGTGCACGGATCCCATGCCGAGGTCGTCCTCGGGGTCCACCGCGCAGGCCTCGGCGGTACGCCGGGTCTCGGCGAGGAGGCGCCGCGCGTCGGCGGGGCGCAGGCCGGCGGCCTGGGCGATCCGGTCGGCGGCCTCGGCCATGGCACCGGGGTCCTTGAGCCAGCGTTCGCCGCCGTCGAGGGAGGCGCGGGGGTCGATGGGGACCAGGCGGCGGGCCGCGTCGAGGATGTCGGCGACCGGGCCCTGGCCGGGGTCGGCGTAGCGGACGGCGTTGGTCAGCACGGCCGGGACGCCCTGCTCGGCGGCGAAGCCGACGGTACGGGCGGCCAGCCGGAGCGAGCCGGGTCCGGTGCCGGTGCGGCCGTGGTGGACGGCCTCCAGGCGCAGGGAGTCGCCGAAGACCTCCCGCCAGGGCGCGAGCAGCCGGGCGGCCCGGTCGGGGCGGCCCGCGGCGAGCGCCCGCCCCGTCTCGGAGCCGGGCCCGAGCAGCACGAAGACGCCCTCGCCGCGCAGGGCGCTCCAGGGCAGCACCGGCTGCCGTCCCGCGTCCCCGTCCCTCGCATGGGCGGCGGTGACCATCCGGCACAGTTCGGCCCATCCGGCGGCCCCGTCGCGAGCGAGGAACACCGCGCGGGGAGCGGACTCGTCGATGAAGGCCCCGCCCTTGACGGGGTTGCGCCGCCGGTACGAGGCCTCGGTGGGCCCCGTCGAGCCCGTCGGCCCCGCCGCCCGGGACCCGGCCGGGCCCCCCGACCCGGCCGAGCCCGCGGCGGGCGGCCCGGCGAGCGACACGGCAGGAGAAACGGCCAGGTCCACCCCGAACAGCGGCCGGATGCCGGCCTTCGCGGACGCCTTCGCGAACCGGACCGCACCCGCCAGGGTGTCGCGGTCGGTCAGGGCGAGGGCGTCCATGCCCCGCTCGGCGGCACGCTCCGCCAGTCGTTCCGGGTGCGAGCCTCCGTAGCGCATGGAGAACCCCGAAACGGTGTGCAGATGCGTAAAACCAGGCACCCGCGGCCTCCTGCTTCGCTCGATGAACCTCCCCCCGTCTTCCACCATAGAGCAATTCGAATATCCGTGCGAAACGCTTGTTCGATCAGCCGAAACGGCGTCTGGCCGGTCGCGTCCGTCCTGGTCATACGCCACCGGGCCCCGTGGCCATCGCCGTCCATCCGCCGCCGGTCATCCGTTCGGCCCACCCCTGCTGCGTCCCGCCCCCGGCACGCCGAGCGTGTGAGACATGACCCAGCCCACCCAGAGCACCGGCCCAGGTCCGTCCGGCGGTTTCCTCGCCGAGTTCAAGGACGCCGTGACCACCCGGGCAGCGTTGCTGGTCCTGGGGGTGCTGGCGCTCCAGCTCGCCTTCATCACCTCGTACATCGGCGCCTTCCACCACCCGAAGCCCAGCGAGATCCCGATCGCCGTGACCGCCCCCCTCGCGCAGGTCGCCGAACGGTCCGCGGAGCAGCTCGCCGCCCTGCCCGGCAAGCCGCTCGACCCCCGTACGGCCGAGGACGAGGCCGCCGCGGTCCGTCTGATCAGGAACCGGGACGTGGACGGCGCGCTGATCATCGACCCGGCCGGCCGGACCGACAGACTGCTGGTGGCCTCCGGTGGCGGAGCCGCCCTCTCCCAGGCCCTCGAAGCGGTGGTCGGCGCGGCCGAGAAGGCCCAGGGGCGGACCGTCCAGGTCACCGACGTGGCCCCGGCCTACCAGGGCGACAGCCGCGGCCTGAGCGCCTTCTACCTGGTCGTCGGCTGGTGCGTGGGCGGCTACCTGTGCGCCGCGATCCTCGCGATCAGCGCGGGCGCCAGGCCCGCGAACTCCGCCCGCGCCGTCATCCGGCTCGGCGCGCTGCTCGTGTACGCGATCACCGCCGGACTGCTCGGCGCGGTCATCGCCGGCCCGGTCCTGGACGCGCTGCCCGGCTCCCTCATGGGCCTGTGGGGGCTGGGGACCCTGGTCGTCTTCGCGGTCGGCGCGATCACGCTGGCCTTCCAGGGGCTGGCGGGCGTGATCGGCATCGGTCTCGCGATCCTGCTGGTCGTGGTGCTCGGCAACCCGAGCGCGGGCGGCGCCTACCCGTACCCGCTGCTGCCGCCGTTCTGGAGGACCATCGGCCCGGCCCTGCCGCCGGGCGCCGGTACGTACGCCGCGCGCTCCGTCGCGTACTTCAGGGGCAACGGCGCGGGCGGCCCGATGCTGGTGCTGGCCGGCTGGGCGGTGGCCGGCTCGGCGGTCACACTGGCCTGCGCCGTTTTCCGCAGGGGCCGCCCGGGCGCCGCCGTGGGCAGCGGACTCCCGGACGACGCGCCCTCCGTACCCCGCTTCGCGGACGGGGCCACTGACGCCCGGTGAAGACCCCGGGCTTCCGAGTCCACCCCTTCGAGGCGCGTCGGCATCTTTCAGCCGCGATCGGGGCGCGGGGGCCGGGGGGAAGCCCCAGGTCTTGAGCCGCCGGCGTTGAGGCCGGGGCAGGGTTGCGCCCGGGGAGGCTCCCCACAGCGATCAGGCGCGGTGGACGACCTCGCCCCCCACCGCCACTTGAGGGGGCCCACCCGCAGCCGGTCCCCCGCGTACCTGCGGGCGGTTTCGGCGAACGCGTCCAGGTCGGCCCCGCCCGTGCCGCGCGGGTGGAACAGCGCCGCGACGATCCGCGAGCGCAGCCGCCCCTCCGTCCGGGCCCGTTCGTAGAGCTCCAGGTCGTCGAGGGAGTTCTGCGGCTCCACCACCGTGGTGATGCCGAAGCCGATCGCGTCGTCGAGGCTCTTCGCGAGCCGTCCGTACTGCCGGTCCGGCGAGGCCCACGGCACGCCCAGTTCGCGCAGTGCCCGGTGGCGCGGACCGCGCCCGCGCCCTGGAGCGGGCCCGCTCGGCGGCGGCCCTGCTCGTCCCCCGCACGTAGCGCGAGGGCCCGCCCGGCGCTCGCCGCACCGGGCGGTCCCCGCTTCCGCAACCGGCCTGCCGGCCCGGCTTTTGTCACCTGCGGCGCCTCTTCGACCGGCGCGGCCGCCGCCTCGCACGGGGGCTTCCCGTTTGGAAGCCGCGCTTGCCGCGTGCGCCGCCCCGTTCCCCCGAGGGCGAGCCCCCGCCCACGAGTCGGGCAGGGGCTCACGATCGTGCCGAAAACAAACCGGACGGGTCTCCCCACCGGCCTCGGGATCAGTACACGCTGACCCCGTACGCGTTGAGGGCCTCGACCACCGGCTGGAAGTAGGTGGTCCCGCCCGAGGAGCAGTTGCCGCTGCCGCCGGAGGTGAGGCCGACCGCACGGGTGCCCGAGTAGAGGGGGCCGCCGCTGTCGCCGGGTTCGGCGCAGACGTTGGTCTTGATCATGCCGTAGACGACGTCGCCCCCGCCGTAGTTGACGGTGGCGTTGAGTCCGGTCACCGAGCCGCTGTGGGTGCCGGTGGTGGAGCCTCGCCGGGTCACGGACATGCCGTTCGTGGCGTTGACGGCGCTGGTGATGTCCTGGCTGCCGACGGTGCCGGGGTGGGCGAGCGAGGTGTTGTCGTAGCGGATGAGGCCGTAGTCGTTGGTGGGGAAGCTGGAGCCCACGGTCGCGCCGATCGTGGTGGTGTGGGAGGAGTTGGTCCACCAGGTGCCCGCGCCGTCGGTGCAGTGCCCGGCGGTGAGGATGTAATAGGTGCTACCGCTGCGCACGTTGAAGCCGAGCGAGCAGCGCCAGCTCGACGCGTAGATCGCGTCGCCGCCGGAGATCAGCTTGGTCAGCTTGCCCGGGGTGCGCTCGATGCGCAGGGCCCCGGCGTCGGCTCCGGCCTCGCGCTTGATTCTCGCGAGGTCGGCGGCGGAGACGGTGGAGTCGGCGGTGACCACGAGGGTCCCGGTGGCGGGGTCGGTGTGCCAGGCGGTGCCGGCGACGTCGGCGCGCAGGACGGACGCACCGGCCGAGGCCAGCCGGGCCGGGCTGTACCGGCCGTCCTGTGCGTCCGCGTTCGCCACGGTGGGGGCGGCGAGCGCTGCGACGGCGGCCAGGCCGGTGGCCACCGCGAGCAGCCTGGTACGGGTGATGCTCTTGATCCTCACTTCTCGTCCTCCGAGAGGGTCGGGGGCCCGGCGGTCGTGGGGGTGCCGGAGCCCGTGAGGCGCAGTCGGGGCACGGGAAGTGCACGTTTTTGCGCCGTGTCCCTGACAAGCACTGTCGGGAGTGTGGGGGTGTCAGTTACCGGTCGCAAGGGCGCCTTTCAGCCGCCGCTCGCCCGCCGGGCACCTGGACGGTCCGTCCTGGCCGTAGGGCCGCGAGCACCCCGGCAGCACGAGGGCCTGATCCTACGGAACGGCCTCGATGCCGGCGCAGGCCCGGCGGACCCCGGCTGCGGGATCGCAGGCGCGTACCGCCCGCTTCCCTTCCCGCCGGAACACGACGCGTCGGCTCTCCCCCGCGGAGAGCCGGGACCGCAAGGACGGGACCCCGTCGGCGGAGAGTGCGGCGTCACCGCTCAACGGCTCGCCGTCGAGACGAACGGCGTCCTCCGCGGCGGCGGTCAGCACCAGCCCGGCGCCGTTCGCACGCCGGCGCCCCGGAACGGCCGGAATTCGCCCTTCCGGGGTCATCGGCCGGCCAGTGGGTGGCGGGCGGCGCGAGGGGGGCGTAGGCAGCGGACACGCCGGCCACCCGGCACTCGGGCCGATTCCGCCGGCCGGTGGACGGATCGTCTGCGTCATCGCTCATCCCGCTCAGCCCTTCCACACCGGTCCGGACGGGAACCGCGGCGTACTCCGTCCGGACCTGCGGAATCTGAAGGGGACTCAGCAGTCGCAGCCGCAGCCGTCGCAGCAACAGCCGTCGCCGCAGCAGTTGCAGCCGTCGCAATTGCAGTTGCCGCATTCGCAGGCGTCGCACCAGGGGTCGCGCTTCTTCCGGGACCACGGCCCCTCGTGCTCCGTGCAGCAGAGCTGGCAGGTGCAGAACAGCCCGAGTGCCACCGCGCAGCCCGCGAGCAGCCCGCGGCGCGGCTTCTGCGGGGGCAGCCCGCCGCCACCACCACGGCCGCCACCGCCGCCACCGCCGCCGGGCCCCATGGGCGGCGGCATTCCCGGCCCGCCGGGAGCCGGGGCGGGAGCACCCGGCGCGTAGGGGTTCCCGCCCCCGTACGGACCGCTGCCGTACGGGTCGGCCGTGCCCGGGCCGTAGCCCTGCGGCGCGTAGCCCTGCGGCGGCGGCCCGAAGCCGCCCTGCCCCTGCCCGGCGGCGTTCGTCACGACGTGCCCGCAGCTGCTGACCCCGAAGGCCCGGTCCACCGAGGTGCGCAGCTCGTGCACGAGCAGCCGGTGGGCGAGTCCCGCGTCGGCGAACTCGACCTCGCGCAATGCGAGCCTGATGCCGTGCAGGGCGTCGTCGCAGAGCCGCCGGGCCTCGGTGAGCGAGGTCCCGGTGGCGGTGAGCGGGTTCCAGGCGCCGGCCGCGGCGTCCGCGCTCTGGTCCTCCACCGCGTCCAGCAGGTGCGCGAGCCGGCCGAAGTACCGGCCCGCCTCGGCGAGCGCCGGCGCGTTGCCAGGCCGTCCGGCCAGCTGCGCGGTATGGGCGAAGGCGGCGGCAGTCGCGGTCTCCGTCGGCTCGGTCACCACGAGTACGGGCGTGCCCAGCCCGGCCAGCGTCTCGATGCCCGCCTGCCGGTCCACGGCGTCGACGAGGACCGCCGTGTCGAAGCCGAGCGAGGCCCCGGTGCGGGCTCCGGCCCGGTCCCAGCCGCGGGCCACCTTGCGGGCGGCCGCGGCGATGGGGGCGCGGGCCAACAGCCCGTCGCGGTCGGCCACGTGGTCCCGTACCTTCGCCGAGGCCAGGACGAGCGAGACGGCGGCGGCGAGCCGCGCGCCCTCGCCGTTGGCGACCGGGGCGGTACGCATCCCGCGCAGGGGACACGGACCGGCGGTGCGCCGGGCGCCGGGCGCCGGACCGGACTGAGCCTCCGTCAGAACGGAGACGAGCAGCCCGTCGTAATTGGTGACGATCCGGGCGAACTGGCCGTGGTCACCCCGAAGTGCCAGGCAGAGTCCGCACAGATGAGCCATCCACTCCGTTTTGAACCGCTCCCCCAGCCGGTGCGTGCAAGGTCTGACGATGCCGAACAACTGCTTCCCCCGTGTGTCGTGCGCGTGCTTGCCCGGCATCGTATCGAGCCGGCTTCTTCACCCGTACGTCCCCGTCGCTCACCCGTACGGAGGGGGCAGTCGTATTTTCACTCAGTCAGCAGTGGTAGCTGTCTGGATCCTTGACCGTGCAACGCATGTTCTGCACCAGTACCGTCACGAAACCCGTGCGCGGCGACTATCCACTTGGCGCGTTGTCAGCATCATGGACGACCATAGGGGCAGCGGAGAGAAGACAGACTGACCGCGGTGAAAGGAGGCGTCCATGGGTTCGGTGCGCAAGGCGAGTGCCTGGCTGGGTCTCGTGGAGGACAGCGACGACGAGCGTTACTACGACGACGACTACGCGGAGGCCCCCCAGGGTGGCTCGGTGTCCGGGCCCGGCGACCAGTGGGTCACCGACCCCCGGGTCCGGGTGGCGTCGGAGTCGGCCGTCGAGCAGGGCCGTCGGATCGCGACGGTCACCCCGGACGGCTTCCGCGACGCACGCGGGATCGGCGAGCTGTTCCGCGAGGGCGTCCCGGTGATCGTCAACCTGTCGTCGATGGACCCGGGCGACGCGAAGCGCGTCGTCGACTTCGCGGCCGGACTGACCTTCGGGCTGCGCGGTTCCATTGAGCGGGTGGCGACCAGGGTCTTCCTGCTGACCCCGGCCGACACCCAGATCGTGAGCGGCGAGCCCGGCGGCCGCTCGCGCGAGTTCTTCAACCAGAGCTAGGCAGGGCCCTCACCGGAAGGCGTCGAGCCCGGTGAGCGCCTTGCCCAGCACCAGTTGGTGCATCTCGACGGTGCCCTCGTAGGTGAGGACCGATTCGAGGTTGGTGGCGTGCCGCATGACGGGGTACTCGAGGGAGATCCCGTTGGCACCGAGGATGGTCCGCGCGGTGCGACAGATCTCGATGGCCTCGCGGACGTTGTTGAGTTTGCCGAAGCTGATCTGCTCCGGCCGCAGGGTGCCCGCGTCCATCCGCCGGCCCAGGTGGTGGGCGAGCAGGATGCCCTTGTGGAGTTCGAGGGCCATGTCCGCGAGTTTGGCCTGGGTGAGCTGGAAGCCGCCGATCGGCCTTCCGAACTGCTCCCGCGTCTTCGCGTAGCCGAGCGCGGACTCGAAACTGGCGCGTGCCGCGCCCATGGACCCCCAGATGATCCCGTACCGCGCGTGGCTGAGGCAGCCGAGCGGCCCCTTGAGCCCGGTGACCTCCGGCAGTACTGCGTCGGCCGGCAGTCGCACGTCGTCCATGACGAGCTCGCTGGTGACGCTGGCCCGCAGGGACCACTTGTGCTTGATCTCCGGCGCGGAGAATCCGGCGCTGTCCGTCGGGACGGCGAAGCCGCGGATCCCCTCGTCGGTCTGCGCCCACACCACGGCGACGGAGGCCACCGACCCGTTGGTGATCCACATCTTGCGCCCGTTCAGCACCCAGTCGCCGCCGTCGCGCTTGGCGTAGGTCCGCATCGCGGCGGGGTCCGATCCGACATCGGGCTCGGTCAGCCCGAAGCAGCCGATCAGCTCACCGGCCGCCATGCCGGGCAGCCAGCGCTGCTTCTGCTCCTCGGAGCCGTACTTCCAGATCGCGTACATGGCGAGCGAGCCCTGTACGGAGACCAGTGAGCGGATACCGGAGTCGGCGGCCTCCAGCTCGAGGCAGGCGAGCCCGTACTGCACGGCGCTGGCGCCGGCGCACCCGTACCCGGTGAGGGACATCCCGAGCGCCCCGATCGCCCCGAGCTCGCGGGCCAGCTCCCGGATCCCGGGCAGCTCACCGCTCTCGTACCACTCGGCGATGTGCGGCAGCACGCGGTCGGCGGCCCAGCCGCGGACGGTGTCGCGGATCGCGAGGTCCTCGGGCCCGAGGAGCTCGTCGAGCCCGAGCGGGTCAAGGGGCAGGAACGCGGACACGGGGCCTCCCGAAGGCCGGAGTACAGAACCTGCAGCGCAAGTTTTACGCTCAGCCGACGCTATTCGCCCGGGCCGGGCAAATCCAGCCCCGGCATCCAGCCCCGACGCCCAGCCGGCCGGCGCGGGGGTCCGGGGCGGAGCCCCGCGACGGCGCCGCACCCGCGCACCGCCCGTACGGTCAGGTCAGCCCGCCTGCTCCACCGGAGCCGCCACCGGAGCCGGACGCGACTCGCCGCTCGCCTGCGCGGGCAGCCGTACGACGGCCGGTTCCACCTCGGCCTCGCAGCCGGCCGCTGCCCCGCACTCCATCACCCGCGGCAGCCGGAGCGCCATCGCCGCCCCCGCCAGCAGCAGTCCCGCGCTCACCACCAGCGTCACGTGCAGCCCGTGCACGAACGAGTGCCGGGCGGCGGCGTACAGCGCCGCCCCCGCCGGCCCGCCCAGGTGCGCGGCGATCTGGTAGGCCTCACCCAGAGAGTGCGCGGCGCCCGCCGACTCGGCCGCCGAGACCCCCGGCACCCCCACGAGCCCGGGCGCGTACGTGGCGTTCATGACGCTGCCCAGCAGCGCGATGCCCATGCCCGCGCCCAGCTGGTACGAGGTCTCGCCGATCGAGGCCGCGCCGCCCGCGGTGTCCGCCGGGGCCTCGCTCAGCATGGACTCGTACGCGGCGAACAGCGTGGTCTGGAGCCCGAAGCCGAGCAGGACGAACCCGACGGTGAGCAGCACGGGCCGGTCGTGCTGCCCCATGAAGGTCAGCAGCAGCACGGCGAAGGCGGTGAGCAGGAAGCCCAGCGAGACCATCGTCCGCGGCCCGATCCGGGCCAGCGTGTACGACCCGGTGGCGCCCGCGGCCATGGCGGCGAAGGTGAGCGGCAGCAGCCGCAGGCCCGTCTCCAGCGGGCTGAGGTGCAGCACCAGCTGGAGGTACTGGACGGCGATCAGCTCCAGGCCGACCAGGGCCAGCATGGCGAGCACGATGCAGCCGACGGAGGTCGAGAAGGCGGCGCGGGAGAACATCCGCATGTCGATCAGCGGGTGCGCACGCCGTTTCTGCCGCCGTACGAAGAGGACGAGCAGCGCCAGCCCGAGCAGCAGCGGCACCAGCGCCTGCGCGTCGAGGAGCTCCCGCTCGGCGCCGAGCCGCTTGATCCCGAGCACCGCGCCGAGCACACCGGCGGCGGCCATCAGCGCTCCGGTCACGTCCCACGGCCCGTCGCAAGAACCCTTCGACTCGGGCAGCAGCCAGCGCCCCAGCGGCAGGATCAGTGCCATCAGCGGGATGTTGATGAGGAAGACGGAGCCCCACCAGTAGTGCTGGACGAGGAAGCCGCCGAGTACGGGCCCGCTCGCGGCGCCGATCGCGGCGACGGCGGTCCAGATGCCGATGGCGAGGGCCCGCTCGCGCCGGTCGGGGAAGACCTGGCGCAGGATCGACAGGGTGGCGGGCATGATCATCGCGCCGCCGATGCCGAGCAGGGCGCGCGCGGCGATGAGGACCTGCGCGTTGTCGGCGAGCGCGGCGACGGCGGAGGCGACGCCGAAGAGTCCGTAGCCGAGGAGGAGGACGCGGCGGCGGCCGACCCGGTCTCCGAGGGTGCCGAAGAGGATCAGCAGCGCGGCGCAGACCAGCGGGTAGGCGTCGACTATCCAGAGGAGTTCGATCGAGCCGGGGCGCAGGTCCTCGGTGACGGAGGGGACGGCGACGTGCAGGATCGTCGCGTCGAGCGCGACGAGGACCAGGCTGACGCACAGCACCGCCAGGACCACCCAGCGGTTGGCCCCGCCGGAGGCCGCGCGGAGCCGCTGCCAGGGGGAAGGGTTCCTGGCCCCGGCCGCGTTCGTCCCCGACATGCATGTACCTCCCAGGTGATCCCTCGCGCTCGGCGAACCAGCGTCTTGCGGAGCCACGGGGGGTGGTGCGCTGTGCGGCGTCCAACGGGGTCCGGCATCGACACGCGAGTGAACGGTCAGCGTACGCGAGTTCGCCTGCCCGACACGTGGTCAAGCTCTCATCCCGGCGGCGGCCTCCCTGTGGTGTACGACACTCCCCGCACCCCGCCCCTCCCCCGCGTACACGCGTGCTCACGGCCCGTGGTTCTCGGGGCCGCCGACCTGCGCCACCGATAATCGTTTCCGTGAAAGATCTTGGATTCCGCCGGGCCGCTCCCGCTCTCGCCGTCTTCGCCGCGGTGCGCCTGCTCGGGCTGGCCGTGCTCGCGGTGTGGGGCGCGGCGGCCGGCAGCAGCCCGCACACGTTGCTGTCGGCGCGCTGGGACTCCCTCTGGTACGCGCGCATCGCCGCGGAGGGGTACGGGTACGAGGTCCACCTCCCGAACGGGGACGTCCACTCGAACCTCGCCTTCTTCCCGCTGCTGCCCTGGCTGGAGCGCCTGGTGTCGGCGGTGACCGGGCTCTCGTACGGCTCGGCGGGCCTGGTGGTCTCGGCGGTGGCGGGGCTCGCCGCGGCCTGGGGGATCTTCGCGGTGGCGGACCTGCTGCACGGCCGCCGGGCCGGGGTGCTCGCCGTCGCCGTCTGGGCGGCGCTGCCCGTCGGGATCGTGCAGTCGATGGCCTACAGCGAGTCGCTCTTCACCGCTCTGGCCGCCTGGGCGCTGTACGGGGCCCTGCGCGGCCGGTGGCTGACGGCCGGCCTGCTCGCGGCCGGCGCGGGGCTGACCCGCCCGGTCGGCGCCGCGGTGGTAGCGGCGGTGTGGGTGGCCGCCGTACTGGCCTGGCGGCGCGGGGAGCGGTCGTGGCGGATGGCGGCCGGTGCGCTGCTGGCTCCGCTGGGTGCGGCGGCGTACGTGCTGTGGGTCGGCTCCCACACCGGGGGCGGTCTGTTCGGGTACCTGGACGTGCAGGGCGGCTGGGGCAACGGCTTCGACGGCGGCTGGGCCTTCGCCCGGTTCGTGGGGGCGAAGTTGGCCTCTTCCGCCTTCGCGGCCGGGCTCGGGCTGATCGCGGGGGTCGTGCTGGTGCTCTGGCTGTACGGGCGGTGCGTGCGGCAGCGGCAGCCGGCGCCGCTCCTCGTGTACGGGGGGATCGTCGTGGCGCTGGCGCTCTGCGCGTCGGGCTACTTCGGCTCCAAGCCCCGGCTGCTCCTGCCGGCTTTCCCGCTGGTGCTGCCGGTGGCGGTGGCACTGGCCCGGTGGCGGAGCCGCCGGGCGGCGCCGGTGCTGGGCGCGGCGGCCCTGGCCTCGGCGGTCTACGGGGCGTTCTGGCTGAACGGCTCGGGCCCTCCGTAACGGAATGGATCATTCCGATCCATCATTCGGCAAAGGAAAGGCGCTGCGACGATAAAGCCCTGGTAAGTGTGCGAAATAATTGCCAGGGCAGTGGATCAGCATCGCTCCAACCATTGCCGAAATAAAGGGAATTAAGTCCCGCGTGAGACCAACTCCACATCACATGGTCATCACAAAGCCCGCGATTCGCCCGGGGTGCCCATCGGCGCGCGGTAACGTCGATTGAGTGCGTACCGATCAAATCCTGACCCGTCTGGAGCGGGTGTTCGCCCGGCTGGACCGGGAACCAGAGCGACCGGCTCATCTGCAAACCCCGCAGATGAGCCGGCATCGCGTCGTTCTCCTGGGATCGACCCTCGCCTTCTATCTCGGGATCGTGGTGGCCGTACTGACCACGTCCTGGCTCGTCCGCCTGGACTGGCAGATCATGTTCTTCCGGCCCTACGAGCAGTGGCCGCAGCTGCACGCCTTCCTCGACTACCTCGTCGTGCTCGGCCAGCGCGGTCCCACCGCGGTCATGGTCGCCGCTTGGCTCGGCTGGCGCAGCTGGCGGCAGCACACCCTCCGGCCGCTGATCACCCTCGGCGTGGCGCTGCTGCTGCTCAACATCACGGTCGGGTCCGTCAAGCTCGGCCTCGGCCGGCTCGGCCCGCACTACGCCACCGAGATCGGCTCGGCCGAACTCTTCGCCGGCGGCGATATATTCCCTTCCGGCCACACCGCCAACGCCGTCGTGACCTGGGGCATCCTCGCGTACCTGGCCTCCACCGTGGTCACCCGGCGGGTGCTGTCCGTGCTCTCCGCGGTCGTCTCCCTGAGCGTCGGCGCCACCACCGTCTACCTCGGCACCCACTGGGTCAGCGACGTCCTGCTCGGCTGGTCCGCGGGTCTGCTGATCCTGCTGGCGCTGCCCTGGTTCGAGCCGCTCATCGCCCGGGCCGAGGCCTACGTCTTCGAGCTGCGCGAGCTGCTGCGGCGCCGCGCGGAGACCGGCCGGATGCCCGCGCCGGTCGCTTCCGCGCTCACCCCGCTGCTCTCCGCGGGCGGGAAGTGGCAGCTGGTCCGCGTCGCCGACCAGGCCGGCGAGCCGGCCCCGGCGCCCGCCGCGGCCGCGCAGGCCGCCGTACCCGTCGGACACACCCCGGGTCCGCGGCCCGCGGCCGTGCTCTCCGGCCGGCCGCACGTCATCCGGTCCGAGCGGACCCCGATCACCCCGGTCGGGAGCCGTCGCCCGGCGCACACCGAACGGGCCGCCGCCCGGGGGGCCGCACCCCGCCCGGTCGCCGGCGGCTGAAGCAACCCGTCGCGGGACGGTACGCACCACCTCACCGCACGGCACGAAGGCGGGCCGGGTCACTGACCCGGCCCGCCTTCGTCGTTCGCCCTCCGTCAGCGCCACGCCAGGACGTTCGTCCGTACCGGGTCACGCTTGTGTCACAGAATATCGACAGTCTCCAATTGTTTTCCGGCTCACGACACGCCCGCCGCACAGCGTCTTTGGGATTTACACCGAAGCCTTTGACCACAACCGGGGGAATTCTTCCCGGAGATTGCCCGGAGCCCTTTGAGCCGGGGCCGCCCATTGGACCGGACCAGCTGAATCCCCCTCAGTTCCGCTACATTTCCTTCACCACCGTCGGCTCCACGGCCCGCCCCAGCAGATCCCTGGCGGCCCTGATCCGGTCCACCAGCTCAGGCGGCTCGACCACTTCGAACTCACAGCCGAGCAGCATGAGGTGAATCACCAGGACGTCCAGGCTCACCGCGCCGGTGCGCAGCAGGCAGCTCTGCCCGTCGACGGGTTCGAGGGCGCCGTCGCTCGGCCCGATGGTCAGTGCCGCCTCCTGCACCGAAACCTTCAGCCGCACCACCGCGCGGGCCGCGTACGCGAGCTGCGCCACCCCCTGGGAGACGTACGCGGCAAGGTCCTCGGCGGGCGGCCGACGCGGGGTGAACCGCGGACCGTGGGGCGGTCTGGGTTCGATCCGGTCGGCCCGGAAGGTGCGCCAGTCCTCCCGGTCCAGGTCCCAGGCGACCAGGTACCAGCGCCGCTCGGTGCACACCAGCCGGTGCGGCTCGACGGCGCGGCGGGTCACGTTGCCCTCGTGGTCCCGGTAACCGAAGCGCAGCCGCTCGCCGTCCCGGCACACGGCGGCCAGTTCGGTCAGCACCGAGGGGTCCACGGTGGACCGCTGCGGCCCGCGCAGCATCGGCACGGTGAACTCGTTGAGCGCGGACACCCGGCGCCGCAGCCGCGACGGCAGTACCTGCTCCAGCTTGGCGAGGGCGCGTACGGAGGCCTCCCCGATCCCCTCGACCCCGTTCCCGGCGGCGGTCCGCAGCCCGACGGCGACGGCCACGGCCTCGTCGTCGTCCAGCAGCAGCGGCGGCAGCTCGGCCCCCGCCCCCAGCTGGTACCCCCCGCCGGTCCCGGGAGTGGCGTTCACCGGATACCCCAGCTCCCGCAGCCGTTCCACGTCCCGCCGGACGGTCCGCGCGGTCACCCCGAGCCGCTCGGCGAGATCGGCCCCGGTCCATTCGCGGTGAGCCTGCAACAAGGACAACAGGCGCAGCAGTCGCGCGGAGGTATCGAGCATGGCCGAAGTCTGCCAGCGGCTCGCGGGCCCTCAGGGCCGGTACGGCAGCAGGGGCACGTCGAAACCATTGCCGGTCATGTCCCCGGGGCTTCGGAGGGGGAGCCGGGGGCAGCCGTCGTCGCCCCGGCCGGGACCGCCGGAACCGCCGGAACCGCGGGGACCACCGGCCCCACCGGAACCGCCGGGGCCAGCGGATGGGCCGGGAGCACGGGTCGGTCCGGGACCACCGGTTCGGCCGGCGCCGGCTCCGGGATGACCAGCAGCATGCCCACCGCCAGCGCCTCGGGCCGCGCCCCGATCACCTCCCGGTTCGCCTCGTACAACGCCCGCCATCCGCCCGGCACCCGGTGTTTCCGCGCGATCGACACCAGCGTGTCCCCGCCCCGCACCACGTGCATCCGCCCCGCCAGCCCGTACCGCTTCGAGCACGCCGGCCACGCGTCCCAGCCCTGTCGGTCGATCACGTCCTGCGCGACCCGGATCTGCTGGGCGCGGCTCGCCAGGTCCGCCCGCGGCGCGTGAGCCAGTCCGCCGTACTCCACCCACGTCTGCTGACAGAACTGCAGCCCGCCGTAGAAGCCGTTGCCGGTGTTGACGGCCCAGCGCCCGCTGCTCTCGCAGTCGGCGACGCAGTCCCAGGGCCACCGCCCGCCCGGCCCGCAGTCCCCCGGCCCGCTGCCGATCATGCCCGGTGAGCCGGGGTGCGCCGCCCCCGCGGGCCCGGGAGCGGGCGGCGGCGGTGCCGCTCCGGCCGCCGCCGCACTGGAGGGGAGTACGAGAACCAGTACGGCGACGACGGCAGCGGCACCGGCGACCCGCCGGATCCGGAGGGGCATCGCGTCACGCTACGCAGCCCGCGCCGCCCTCCCGGCCCGGCGCACCGGGCGCGCCCCGCGTCCCACCCGGTCGGCCGACCGTCCCCGTTCCCCCAGAACGGGCATCCCCGGCCACCAACTGCGCACAAGCAGAGAAGAGTTGGCACGAAAACGAAGGTCCGGTCGGACGGTTCACCCTTCCGGGGGCCTGGTTCGATTCCGTTCCCTCCAATGGCGTGACCCCGGCCGCCGCTCCCCCGTTGATCCCGGCGAGCCGGGAACCGCCCGGCCCCCGCACCTATGCCGAGGAGCCACCCCGTGCCGCGCATGCTCGACGTCAGTGATGAGGTACGTGCCGAGATCGGTGACGAAGAAGCCGACAGGCTGCTCGTCGGCGAGGACGCGCCGCGCAGTTACGACTGCACCTCATGCCGCACCCCCGGCGACCCCGAGAACGACCGCACCAGCACGGTGCTGTTCGTCGGCGAGGAGACCGCCGTCCTCGCCTTCGCCCACGCCACCTGTATCCCCTCGCAGGTCGTCTCCGTGTCCGAGGAGCAGCTCCAGGGCGCCGTCGCCAGCATCACCGGCGACAGCCCGGCCCCCGGCGCGCCCGCAGCCGCCGGCGGCCCGCAGAGCGTGCCCGGCGGCCAGGCCGTCCTGGGCATCACCAGCGGGCTGATCCTCATCGGCGGCGAACTCCACCCCGCCCTCGTCGTGGAGCCGACCGCACCGATCGCCCGCCCCGGCAGCGACGGCCCCGGCGACGATTTCCTTCCGCTCCTCATCGAGCAGGGCTTCATCCCGGTCACGGACACGGCCGAGCTCCCCACCGCCCTGAACGGCTGGTCGGTCCTGCTCGCCGCCGGCCAGCTGCACGCCGTCCTCCAGCCGGGCACCGAGGGCGGACGCCCGGTCGCGTGGTGGCAGGCGCACCAGGCGCTGTCGGTCACCGACGGCTGGCGGGCCGCCGTCAACAAGACCCAGCGCGTGCTCATCTACGCCGCCCCGGTCGGCTCCATCGGCCAGCAGCCCCGTGAGGACCTGCTGCGCGACGCGCTGGACAAGGCGGCCGCCGCGGGCAAGCTCGTGGCCGCCTCGATGCCCCTGGCGGGTACGCCCGGCGCCTGATCCACCGTCCCCACTGCCGGTACCGGAACGGCCGCCCGGGCCCCCCGCCGAGGGGGGCCCGGGCGGTGTGCGCCGGGGGTGCGCGGTCCCGTCCCACGCACCCCCGGCGATCTGCGTTTTCCGGCCCTTCACCCCGCATCCGCAGAGCCCTGGTTTCGTTGGCTGGTACGTGCACTCATACGACTCCTCCCCCGCCCCGTCCCGTACGAGCACCGTCTCGCACACCCCGATCTACGACACGCTGTACTCGGAGTACCTGCGCGCCTTCCGGGCGCTGCCGGGCGACCGTACGGGCGAGGAGGACCTCGGGTTCACGGCCTTCTCCTTCGGGGGCGGACACACCGGCACGGGCAGCTCGTACGGCACCGGCTCGTACGGCACCAGCTCGTACGGCACCGGCTCGTACGGCGGCGGCTGGAACGGTCCGTCGTGGCAGCAGACCGACGGCCGGCCCGCCTACGTCCCGCAGCCGCAGCCCCAGCCCGTGTACTCGTACGCGGGCGGCTCCGGATACGCCGAAGGGCGGCAGCGCCAGACCGGGATGACACACGTCCCGGCGGCCCTGCCGCCCGCTCCGCGCCGGGGCTACTGACCCAGCAGCCGCGTACGCGTCCTGCTACTTCTTCTTGTACTGGGCGCCGCGCTTCTCGCGCACCCGCACCGAGATGTGGATCGGGGTGCCCTCGAAGCCGAACTCCTCGCGCAGCCGGCGCTCGATGAAGCGTCGGTAGCCGTGCTCCAGGAAGCCCGAGGCGAAGAGGACGAAGCGCGGCGGCTTGCTGCCGGCCTGGGTACCGAACAGGATGCGGGGCTGCTTGCCGCCGCGGATCGGGTGCGGGTGGGCGGCGACGACCTCGCCGAGGAAGGCGTTCAGGCGGCCCGTGGGAACGCGCGTCTCCCAGCCCGCGAGCGCGGTCTCGATCGCCGGGACCAGCTTCTCCATGTGACGGCCGGTGAGCGCCGAGACGTTCACCCGGGGAGCCCAGGAGACCTGCTGCATCTCGGTCTCGATCTCGCGCTCGAGGTAGTAGCGGCGCTCCTCGTCGAGCTCGTCCCACTTGTTGTACGCGATCACGATCGCGCGGCCCGCCTCGACGGCCATGGTGATGATGCGCTGGTCCTGGACGCTGATGGTCTCGGTGGTGTCGATCAGGATGACCGCGACCTCCGCCTTCTCGACGGCGGCGGCCGTGCGCAGGGAGGCGTAGTAGTCGGCGCCCTGCTGGAGGTGGACCTTCTTGCGGATGCCGGCGGTGTCGACGAACTTCCAGGTGATGCCACCGAGTTCGATCAGCTCGTCGACCGGGTCGCGGGTGGTGCCGGCCAGCTCGTTGACGACGACACGGTCCTCCTTCGCGACCTTGTTGAGCAGCGAGGACTTGCCGACGTTCGGGCGGCCGATCAGCGCGATGCGGCGCGGGCCGCCGGGAGCGGCGCCGCCGAAGGTCTGCTCGGGGGCTTCCGGCAGGGCTTCGAGCACCGCGTCCAGCATGTCGCCGGTGCCGCGGCCGTGCAGCGAGGAGACCGGGTGCGGCATGCCGAGGCCCAGGGACCACAGGGAGGCCGCGTCGGACTCGCCGCTCTGCCCGTCGACCTTGTTGGCGCACAGCACGACGGGCTTCTTGGCCCTGCGCAGCAGCCGGACGACGGCCTCGTCGGTGTCGGTGGCGCCGACCTTGGCGTCGACGACGAAGACGACCGCGTCGGCGGCCTCGATGGCGTACTCGGCCTGGGCGGCGACGGAGGCGTCGATGCCGAGGACGTCCTGCTCCCAGCCGCCGGTGTCGACGACCTTGAAGCGGCGGCCGGCCCACTCGGCCTCGTACGTGACGCGGTCGCGGGTGACGCCCGGCTTGTCCTCGACGACCGCCTCGCGGCGGCCGATGATGCGGTTCACCAGGGTCGACTTGCCGACATTGGGCCGGCCCACGACGGCGAGGACGGGGAGGGGGCCGGCAGCGGCCGCCTCGATCGCGCCTTCGACGTCCTCGATGTCGAAGCCCTCTTCCGCGGCGAGCTCCATGAACTCCGCGTACTCGGCGTCGCCAAGTGCTCCGTGGTCGTGCTGGTCGTTCATGAAGTCCGTTCCTCGTCGATCGTGGTGGTCGGTGGTGCCCGCGCAGCGCGGTTCCACTACTAGGTCAAGTCTCGCTCAGCGCCCGGTGAGGCGCTTGGCATCGGCCAGGTGGGCGGTCAGCCGGTCCTGGATGCGTACGGTGGCCTGGTCCAGCGCGGTACGGGTACGGCGGCCACTGCCGTCCCCGGCGTCGAAGGCCGACCCGAACACGACGTCGACCCGGCTCTTCAGGGCGGGCAGCCCCTTGACGAGCCGCCCCGGGGTGTCGCCGCTGCCCAGCACGGCCACCGGCACGATGGGCGCGCCGCTGCGGACCGCGAAGTACGCGAGGCCCGCGCGCAGCGAGGCGAAGTCGCCCTCGCCCCGGGTTCCCTCGGGAAAGATCCCGAGGGCCCCTCCATTGTCGAGCACGCCGAGGGCGCGGCCTATCGCCGTCCGGTCGGCTCCGCCGCGGTCGACCTTGACCTGCCCGATCCCTTCGAGGAAGGGGCCGAGCGGGCCGACGTACGCTTCCTTCTTGATCAGGAAGTGCAGGGGCCGCGGGGCCGTGCCCATCACCATCGGGCCGTCGATGTTGTGCGAGTGGTTCACGGCAAGGATGACAGGGCCGGAGGTGGGCACCTTCCAGGCGCCGAGCACGCGGGGCTTCCACAGCCCGTACATGAGCCCGATGCCGATGCGCCTGCCGACCGCCGCACCCTTGAGGGAGGGCGCTTCGCTCACTTGCGGCCCGCCCGCTTCTCTTCCACCAGGGTCACGACGCACTCGATGACCTGGTCGAGCGTGAGCTCGGTGGTGTCCACCTCGACGGCGTCGTCGGCCTTGGCCAGCGGGGAGGTCTTGCGGCCGGAGTCGGCCGCGTCGCGCTTGATGAGCGCCGCCTTGGTGGCCGCGAGGTCGGCGGCCTCCTTGCCGCGGAGCTCACCGCTGCGCCGGGCGGCGCGCGCCTCGGGGGAGGCGGTCAGGAAGATCTTGAGGTCGGCGTAGGGCAGGACGGTGGTGCCGATGTCCCGGCCCTCGACGACGATGCCCTCGGCCTCCTCGGCCGCCTGGGCGGCGATGGAGCGCTGGAGTTCGGTGATCAGGGTGCGCACCTCGGGGACGGCGCTGACGGCGCTGACCTTGGAGGTGACCTCCTGGGTCCGGATCGGGCCGGCGGCGTCCAGCCCGTCGACGGTGATCGTGGGCGCGGCCGGATCCGTACCCGACACGATGGCGGGCTTCCCGGCGGCGACGGCGATGGCCTGCGGGTCGTCGGTGTCGACGCCGTTGGTGATCATCCACCAGGTGATGGCCCGGTACTGCGCACCGGTGTCCAGGTAGCGCAGCCCGAGCTTGGCGGCCACGGCCTTGGAGGTGCTGGACTTGCCCGTGCCGGAGGGACCGTCGATGGCGACGATCACGGCTGCCGGAGCTGCGGTTTCCACGGTGCGGGCACCTTCCTGGTTGCGCGTACGTGTCCGGGCGCGCCAAAGCGCCCCTCCCCAAGGTTACCGGCCCCGGGAACCCCCCGGTCCCGACCCGCATTTTCACGCCGTCGCCGCCCGGCCGATCCAGCCCCGCCGACGTGCGCCGTTGCCGGGGCGGGGCCCCGGCAACGGCGCCGCACCCGGACACGGCTACTGCTGCCGCAGCGCCCAGCCCCGTTCGCGCAGCTCGGCCGTCAGGCCGGCCACCGCCCGCGGCTCCACCATCAGCTGGACCAGACCGGCCTGCTGCCCCGTCGCGTGCTCGATCCGCACGTCCTCGATGTTGACCCCGGCCCGCCCCGCATCGGCGAAGATCCGCGCCAGCTCGCCCGGCTGGTCACTGATGAGCACCGCCACCGTCTCGTACACGGTCGGCGCCGCACCGTGCTTGCCCGGCACCCGGACCCGGCCCGCGTTCCCGCGCCGCAGGACGTCCTCGATGCCCGCCGCACCCCCGCGCCGTTTCTCCACGTCGGCCGACTGGAGCCCGCGCAGCGCGTCCACGGTCTCCTCCAGGTCGGCCGCGATCCCGGCCAGGACGTCGGCCACCGGGCCCGGGTTCGCCGAGAGGATCTCGACCCACATCCGAGGGTCGGAGGCGGCGATGCGGGTGACGTCGCGGATGCCCTGCCCGCACAGCCGGACCGCCGTCTCGTCGGCGTCCTCCAGCCGCGCGGCGACCATGCTCGACACCAGCTGGGGAGTGTGCGAGACGAGTGCCACGGCCCGGTCGTGCGCGTCCGCGTCCATCACCACGGGCACGGCCCGGCACAGCGACACCAGCTCCAGCGCGAGGTTCAGCACCTCGTGGTCCGTGTCCCGGGTGGGCGTCAGCACCCACGGGCGGCCCTCGAAGAGGTCCGCGGTGGCGGCGAGGGGGCCGGACCGCTCCTTGCCCGCCATGGGGTGCGTGCCGATGTACGCCGTGACGTCCGCGCCGAGCGCCACCAGCTCCCGCCGCGGTCCGCCCTTGACGCTGGCCACGTCCACGTACGCCCGCGCCACCCCGCGGCCGATCGCGTCGGCCAGCGTCGCAGCCACGTGGGCCGGGGGTACGGCGACGATCGCGAGGTCGACCATGCCCTCCTGGGGCTCGTCGGTGCCGGCGCCGAGGGCGGCCGCCGTACGGGCCTGGGCCGGCTCGTGGTCGACGAGGTGCACGGTGATACCGCGGGCGGTCAGGGCGAGCGCCGCGGAAGTGCCGATCAGTCCGGTTCCGATGACGACGGCGGTTCTCACGGGGACTCCAGGGTTGCGTACGGCACGGTGACGGGACTGCCCGGCCAGAGTAGCCAGCCGCGACAGCGCGAAGGCCCGGCGGCCCGTCCGGTGGGACGGTCCGCCGGGCCTGCGGGGCGCTCGGGGCTCAGAGCTTCTGCTTGCTGCCGCAGGCCGTCGACAAGCTGACCCCCCACGGAGAGGTGCCGGCCGGCTCCCTGGAGGACATCATCTGGCCGCCGCCGGCCGAGCCGCCCCGGCCGCCGCCGAGGAGACCGCCGAGAAGGGAACCGAGGTCGTTACCCGCCATGGTCATGCCTTTCGAAGGGGGGCCGGGTCGCGCGGAGCGGCGTTCCCGGCTTCGAGACACGGACAATGTCGCCCAAGGTGGACAGTGCCGCCACTTGGCGCACGCGCCGCCCCCGGCCGCTGCGGTAGAACGATCGGCATGATCTTCCACCTCGTGCCGCTCGCCGACTGGACCGCCGCGCCCGAGCTGCCGTACGCCCCGCCCTCGCTCGCCTCGGAGGGATTCGTGCACTGTTCGGCGGACCGGCCCACGGCGCTCGCGATCGCCGACACGCACTACAGGGGGGTTGCGGGGACCCTGCTCGCGGTGGAACTCGACGAGGACGCACTGACCGCCGATGTCCGCCGCGAGGGTGAATCGGGCGGCGCGTACCCGCATGTCCACGGCCCGTTGAACCGGGACGCCGTGATCCGCGTGTGGAAGGTCGTACGCACACCCGGCAGTCCAGCCTCACTGGCCCCATGGCAGCCGGGCCACTGAAACGGCGCGGCAGGCTTCTCCCGAGGCCCGCCGCAGGCCAGGATGCTGATCGCCCACCCGGCCACCCAGCTGAGGAGAAACACGCATGAGCGACCCCACGAACACGGCCCGGCGCACGGTACTCACGGCCGGGGCGGCCGCCCTGGCAGGGGGCGCGCTCACCGCCTGCGGCGGTGACGGCGAGAAGAAGCCCGCGAGCGAGTCGGCGGCCGCGCCCACCGCGGCCGCGCCGCCGTCCCAGCCGGACACGTCCCAGGCGACCGCGTCCCAGCCCGCGGGGGCCGGGAAGGCCATCGCCAAGACGGCGGACGTGCCGGTCGGCGGCGGCACGGTGCTGAAGGAGGAGAAGCTGGTCGTCACCCAGCCCAAAGCCGGGTCCTTCCGCTGCTTCACCGCGGTCTGCACCCACCAGGGCTGCCTGGTCAACAAGGTGGAGAACGGCACCATCGACTGCCCCTGCCACGGCAGCAAGTTCGAGGCCACGGACGGCGCCGTGGCCAAGGGTCCGGCCACCCGCCCGCTGGCGGAGAAGAAGATCACGGTCGCGGCGGACGGCAGTATCTCGCTCGCATAGCGGCAGGCCAGGAGCCTAGGCTCCACGGATGGACGAACTGACACTGGTACGGGACCACACGGTCTACCAGTGCGTGATGGGCTCCCGGGCGTTCGGGCTGGCAACGGAGGCGAGCGACACCGACCGGCGCGGTGTCTACCTCGCCCCGACGCCGCTGTTCTGGCGGTTCGGGAAGCCTCCCACGCATGTGGAGGGCCCGCGGGACGAGGAGTTCTCCTGGGAGCTGGAACGCTTCTGCGAACTCGCCCTGCGCGCCAACCCGAACATCCTGGAGTGCCTGCACTCCCCCCTGGTGGAACGGCTGACCCCGGTCGGCGAGGAGCTGCTCTCCCTGCGCGGAGCCTTCCTCTCCCGCCGGGCCCACACCAGCTTCAGCCGGTACGCGGCCTCCCAGCGCGGCAAACTCCTCGCGGACGTCCGTAACCACGGCGCCCCGCGCTGGAAGCACGCCATGCACCTGCTGCGCCTGCTCCTGTCCTGCCGCGACCTCCTGCGCACGGGCCGCCTGACCATCGACGCGGGCCCGTACCGCGACCGCCTCCTCGCGGTCCGGCGCGGCGAGCTCACCTGGGACGAGGCCGACGCCTGGATGGCCCGTCTCCAGGAGGAGACCGGGGCGGCTCTCGCCGGCACGCCGCTCCCTCCGGAACCGGACCATGCCCGCGTGGAGGACTTCCTGGTCCGCGCGCGGCGGGCGTCAGCAGGCTGACGCCCGTCGCGCGACGACGAAATCGTCGAGCGCGTCGAACGCCGACCCGTGCTCGGGCAGTCCTGAGCCGGACTGCGCCGCGTCCAGCACGCCGTGCAGCGCCGCGAAGTCCTCGCGGACCCGGCCGAGGTCCGGGCCCTGGTAGCCCCCGTGCTCGGCGGCCACCTTGGCTTCGATCAGGGCGGCGAGGTACGGGGGCGCCTCCGGCACCTCGGCCAGCAGGGTCGGCAGGTGCGCCTGCACCTGGGCCGACCGCATGAGGTGGATACCGGTGAGCAGCGCCCGGAACGCGTAGAGCAGCGGCTTGA
The DNA here is from genome assembly GCF_040652395.1 of Streptomyces sp. NPDC048269. NCBI lineage: Bacteria > Bacillati > Actinomycetota > Actinomycetes > Kitasatosporales > Streptomycetaceae > Streptomyces > Streptomyces sp. NPDC048269. Next base: position 38,517 of record NZ_JBEZLW010000017.1, on the reverse strand, counting down.
GTTCCGCGGTCTTCTCGAAGAGCCGCCATTGCGTGTTGGCGAAGCCGCGGTAGTGGTGGGCGTGGTGGGAGGTCAGGACGCCCGGGGCCAGCGCGACCAGTTCCTCGTGGGCCGGCGTCGTGTGGACGACGAGCGGGGAGAGGAGCTGCTCCAGCACGTAGCCGTTGCGGTTCAGCATCAGGCGGACGAACTTGCGCAGGTCGTGGGTGACGAGGTCCATCTCCACGTCGTCCCGGTCCCACATGCGGGTGCGGGTCTCCTCCGGCTCCCGGAGGCCGAGGAGGGCCTGCGCCGGGAGCAGGTGCGCCCCCCGCAGGTCGATGTCGGAGTCCCGGGACGGGAATCCGTACAGGTGGGCGCCCGAAACCGTGGCGAAGAGCAGCGGATCGGGCTGCTCCGCCACTACGGGGGTCAGGTCGAGACTCAGTGCGTCCAGCATGGATCAAGCATCCCAGAGGGAGCCGAAGGCCAGGAGTTCGTCCCGGTATTCGATGCGGCCCTCCCACTCGCGGGGCCAGACGTCCGCGCCGAGGTGGGCGCCCGCGAAGGCGCCCGCGAGGCAGGCGATCGAGTCGGAGTCGCCCTTCGTGCAGGCCGCGCGGCGCAGGGCCAGGAGGGGTTCCTCCGGGAAGAGCAGGAAGCACTGCAGGGCCGTGGCGAGGGCCTCCTCCGCGATCCAGCCGTCGCCGGTGGTCAGGCAGGGGTCCGTCTCCGGGGAGGGGGCCCGCAGGGCGGCCGCCAGCCGGTCCAGCACCGCCAGGCAGTCGTCCCAGCCCCGCGCGATGAAGGACTCCGCGGTGGCGTCGGAGGCCGTCCGCATCCAGAGGTCGCCGAGCCAGCGCTCGTGGTAGCGGGTGCGGTTCTCCAGGGCGTACGAGCGCAGCCGCCCGACCAGGCCCGTCACTTCGGTGCCCGCCGCCAGCAGGTACACGGCGCGCGCCGTCAGGTCGGAGGCGGCCAGGGCCGTCGGGTGGCCGTGGGTGAGGGCCGACTGGAGCTGGGCGGCGCCGGCCCGTTCCTCCTCGGTCCAGCCGGGGACCAGCCCCACCGGGACCACCCGCATGTTCGCGCCGCAGCCCTTGGAACCGGTCTGGCTGGCGTCGCGCCAGTCCCGCTCGGGGTGGTCCAGCAGCCGGCAGGCGGTCAGACAGGTGTTGCCCGGCGCCCGGTTGTTCTCCGGGGAGTGGTACCAGTCGACGTACTCCTCCCGGACGGGCCGGGTCAGGCGCAGGGGGCCGATGCGGCCGCGCTCCATCGCCGTCCGGATGCCGCGCGCGAGGGCGAGGGTCATCTGGGTGTCGTCCGTGACGATCGCCGGGCGGGGCAGCCCCATCTCGCGCCACGGCCCCGTCTTGGCGAGGATCGACGGGACGTCGTGGAACTCCGTCGGGAAGCCGAGGGCGTCGCCCAAGGCCAGGCCGATCAGGGCGCCCGTCGCCGCGCGCTTGGTGGTCGTCGTCATCGGTGGTGTCCTTCCGAGGGGCGGAGCAGGGGCGGGTGCAGGGAGGTGGCCGGTCCGGGCCGGTACAGCGCGGCCGGTTTGCCGCGGCCGCCGGTCAGCCGGGCGGCTCCCGGTACGGCCTCGACGAAGCCGGGGGTGGCCAGGACCTTGCGGCGGAAGTTGGGGCGGTCCAGGGCGGTGTCCCAGACTGTCTCGTAGACGGCCTGGAGTTCCCCGAGGGTGAATTCGGGCGGGCAGAAGGCGGTGGCCAGGCAGGTGTACTCCAGCTTCGAGCCGACCCGCTCCCGCGCGTCCGCCAGGATCACCGCGTGGTCGAAGGCCAGGCCGGCGACCTCCCCGACCGGCACCCAGCGGGCGTGGGCCGCGTCGCCGCCGCCCTGCGCCACCGGCTCCGGCATGTCCGGCACCAGCGCCGTGAAGGCCACCGAGACCACCCGCATCCGGGGATCGCGGTCCGGCTCGCTGTACGTGCGCAGCTGCTCCAGGTGCAGGCCGGCCACCAGGGCCGCCGACAGACCGGTCTCCTCGGCCAGTTCGCGGCGGGCGGCCGCCTCCGCCGATTCGCGGGGCAGGACGAAGCCGCCGGGGAGCGCCCAGGCCCCCGCGTACGGCTCCTGCCCGCGCCGGATCAGCAGCACGTGCAGCCCACCGCCCCGTACGGTGAACACCGCGAGGTCGACGGTGACCGCGAACGGTTCGAAGGCGTGCGGGTCGTAGCCCGCGGGCAGCGCCCCGCTCATCGGGTCTCCGGCAGCGGATCGGCGAAGTACCAGCCCTCGGCGAGCAGTTCGTCGACCGCCGCCACGGCCGCCGCCAGCCGCTCCTCGCGGTCGCCCCGTACGAGGAGGAAACGCCTGCCGGTGCGCTCCAGTTCCTCCCGGAACCGCCCGGTCATCCAGGGCCGCAGGTGCGGTCCGTCCCGCAGCCCGTCGTCCTCGAAGGGCACGTCGGCGTGGTCCGTCAGCAGGTAGAGGTCCCGCCGGGTGAGGGAGGCGGCCTTCTCGACCTCCTCGCTGCGGCCTCCCGTGTACCTCTCGTGCCAGATGCCGGTGGCGAAGGAATCGGTGTCGCAGAACAGCACCGGGGAGCCCAGCCGGGCCGCCCGCTCCTCGTCCGCGTCCTGGCGCCGGGCGATGACCGGGAACTCCTCCGAGGTGAAGGAGACGTCCGCCCAGGTGGCCGCGGGATCGGCCGCGCGGGCCGCCGCCAGCTTCTCCTCGCTGTACCGGCGCCCGTACTCGGCGACCCAGCCCGTGGCGGCCCACGCCCCGCCGCGCCGCCGGTAGTGCGCGGCCAGCGCCCGTGACAGCGTCGTCGTCCCGGTCGACTCGGCGCCGAGTACGACGACCCGCCGGGTCAGGGAGGCGCGTACGGCCGGCCCCAGGAAGTCCCAGCAGCCGACGGGGTCCGCCCGTACCGCCGTCCCGGAGACCGGGAACAGGGTTCGCGCCGGGTCCACGCAGACCTCCTCGGCGCCGAACCGCCGGGCGAGCTCGGTCCCGTACTCCTCCGAGGTGAAGACGCCGTCCACCGGCCCGGCCACGGCGGACCGGAAGATCGCCATGTGCGCCTCCCAGACGGCCGGGTCGTGCAGGTCGACCGGGACGTCGTCGACCGCGCCGACGACCTCCGCGCCCGGGTGCGCCTCGCGCATCCAGGCGACCCGGTCGGCGAGCGGGACCGATTCCACGGAGGCCGCGCAGACCAGCACCGTCAGCTGTTCGCACTGGTCCTGGGCGGTGCGCACCAGGTGGTGGTGGCCGGCGTGCGGCGGATAGAACTTGCCGAGGACCAGGCCGTGCCGGTAGCGCCTCACGCCCTCGCCTCCAGGACCGTACGGGCGCCCCGGGCCGGGAGCGTCCGCCGCCAGCCCAGCAGGCCGACCACGCACAGCGCGAGGAAGCCGACGTAGAGGACGGAGGTGAGGTAGAGCTCCTTGTAGGCGTAGAGCGGGATGTAGACGAGGTCTGCGGCGATCCACAGCCACCAGGACTCGACGAGCTTGCGGCACTGGCCGTAGGTGGCCGCGAGCGAGAGCCCGGTCGTCAGGGCGTCCCAGAACGGGACGGTGGAGTCGGTGACTGCTCCCAGCAGCAGGGTCAGGCCGAGCACCCCCACCGCCCCCGCCGCGGCCAGCCAGGCCCATTCGGTGCGCGTGGTGCGGCGCACCGGCAGTGCCTCGGTGGTTCCTGGTCCACCCCCGTGGGTCCAGGACCACCAGCCGTACGCGGCGAGGGCGATGAAGACGATCTGCAGGCCGGCGTCGGCGTAGAGGCCGGCCTGGGCGAAGAGCACGATGAAGAAGATGTTGTTGGCGATGCCGATCGGCCAGTTGGCGACGTGCTGCCGGGCCACGAGCCAGACGCACAGGGCACCAGTGGCGAATCCGAGTACCTCGGTCCAGCTCACGACGACCCCTCCCTTTAATAGTCATGTTGACTATAAACAGGAATGGGGGTGCCGGACAAGGGAAAAGCCCGCGGCGCCGTGAGGCACTGCGGGCTTTCCTTGGTCCCGGCCCTGGTACGGGCCCTGGTCCTGCGGGCTACAGACCGACCTCGCGCATCAGCATGCCGACCTCGGTGTTGGTCAGGCGGCGCAGCCAGCCGGACTTCTGGTCGCCCAGCTCGATCGGGCCGAAGGAGGTCCGGACGAGCTTCTCGACCGGGAAGCCGGCCTCCGCCATCATGCGGCGGACGATGTGCTTGCGGCCCTCGTGGAGGGTCACCTCCACCAGGTAGTTCTTGCCGACCTGGTCGACGACGCGGAAGTGGTCGGCGCGGGCGTACCCGTCCTCCAGCTCGATGCCGTCCTTGAGGCGCTTGCCGATCTCGCGCGGCAGCGGGCCGGTGATGGCGGCGACGTAGGTCTTCTTCACGCCGTACTTCGGGTGCGTGAGGCGGTGGGCCAGCTCACCGTGGTTGGTGAGCAGGATGATGCCCTCGGTCTCGGTGTCGAGCCGGCCGACGTGGAAGAGACGCGTCTCACGGTTGGTGACGTAGTCGCCCAGGCACTGACGGCCGTCGGGGTCCTCCATGGTGGAGACGACACCGGCGGGCTTGTTCAGCGCGAAGAAGAGGTACGACTGGGTGGCGACGGTCAGGCCGTCCACCTTGATCTCGTCCTTCGGCTGGACGCGCTTGCCCTGCTCCAGCACGATCTCGCCGTTGACCTCGACGCGGGCCTGCTCGATGAGCTCCTCGCAGGCGCGGCGCGAGCCCATGCCGGCGCGGGCGAGCACCTTCTGCAGGCGCTCACCCTCCTCCTCGGCGCCCGGGAAGGTCTTGGGGGTCTTGATCACGGGCTTGTCCGCGTACCGGTCGCGCACGCGCTCCTCGATCCGCGCGTCCAGCTCACGCGGGCGGGACTGGCCGCTGCGGCTGCCCGGGCCGCGGCGCGGGCCGCCGGCCCCGCCGATGCCGGGGGTCTTGGAGGTCTTGGGTCCGCCCTTGGCGCCACCGCGCGCGGCCGCGCCGCGGGCGCCGCCGCCACCGGCCTTGGGGCCGCTGCGGCCGCTGCGCTCGCCCTCGGGGCCCACGTCGTAGCGGCGCTCCTCGGGACGGGGGTTGCGGATGCGGGGGGCCGGCTGGTCGCGGTCGCGCGAGTCGGAGCCGCCGCCCTGGTAGCCGCCGCCGGAGGAAGAGCCACCGCGGTAGCCACCGCCGCCGGAGCCGCCGCGGGAGCCGCCCCCACCGGAGGAGCTGCCGCCACGGTAGCCACCGCCGCCGGAGCTGCCGCCGCGGGAGCCACCACCGCCGGTCGAGCTGCCGCGGTAACCACCGCCGCCGGAGGAGGAGCCGCCGCGGGAGCCACCGCGTCCGCCACCACCGCCGCCGCTGCTGTTCCTGTTGCCGCCACCGTTGCCGTTGCCGCTGCTTCGCATCAAAGTTCCGTCGTCTTGTCGTCGTCTTCATCGGTATCCGGTGAGTCCGGATCGAACGACGGCACACCTTCTTGCGTCTCGGCTTCGATCGCGTCCGCCTCGGGGAGGAAGGGCGCGAGCTCCGGGAGCTCGTCCAGGCCTCGTAGGCCCATCCGCTCCAAAAAGTGGTTCGTCGTCCTGTACAGGATCGCACCTGTTTCGGGTTCCGTCCCCGCCTCCTCCACCAGACCCCGCTGGAGGAGGGTCCGCATGACCCCGTCGCAGTTGACTCCGCGGACCGCCGAGACCCGTGACCGGCTCACCGGCTGGCGGTACGCGACGACCGCCAGGGTCTCCAGGGCCGCCTGGGTGAGGCGGGCCTGCTGGCCGTCCAGTACGAAGCCCTCGACGGCCGGGGCGTACTCCGCCCGGGTGTAGAAACGCCAGCCGCCGGCGACGGGGCGCAGCTCGAAGCCGCGGCCCTGGCGGGTGTACTCGTCGGCGAGCTCGCGCAGCGCGTCCGCGACCTCGCGCGGGGTGCGTTCCAGCACCTTGGCGAGGTGCGCCTCGGTCGCGGGCTCGTCCACGACCATGAGGACGGCCTCCAGGGCGGGCTTCAGAGCCAGCGCGGCGACCGCGCTCGCCGGGCTCGTGTCGCTGCTCAATCCTTCGCCTCCACGATCTGGTCGAACTCGTCGGTCACGGTCGGCATGCCGTCGCCGTCGCCGCCGCTCCAGCGCACGGTCAGGAGCTGCAGGGCCTCCTCCTGGTCCAGGACCACCGCCTTCTCGCGGTAGAGCTCCAGGAGCGCCAGGAAGCGCGCGACGACGGTGAGGGTGTCCCCTGCGTCCTCGGTGAGCTCCTGGAAGGTGGCCTCGCCGCGGGCCTTCAGCATCCGTACGACGAGGCCGGCCTGCTCGCGCACGCTGACGAGCGGCGCGTGGATGTGGTCCACGTAGACCTGGGGCTTGGCCTTGGGCTGCATGGCCTTGACCGCGAGGCGGGCGAAACCCTCCGGGCCGATGCTGATGACGACCTCGGGCAGCAGGTCGGCGTGGTGCGGCTCCAGCCCCACGGTGCGCGGGTAGCGCCTGCCCTCGGCCTCCGCCCGGCGCTCGAAGATGTCGGCGATCTGCTTGTACGCCCGGTACTGGAGCAGGCGGGCGAAGAGCAGGTCGCGGGCCTCCAGCAGGGCGAGGTCGGCCTCGTCCTCGACCTCGGCGGCCGGCAACAGCCGGGCGGCCTTCAGGTCGAGCAGGGTGGCTGCGACGACGAGGAACTCGGTGGTCTGGTCGAGGTCCCAGTCGGGTCCCATGGCCCGGATGTGCGCCATGAACTCGTCGGTGACCTTCGACAGCGCCACCTCGGTGACGTCGAGCTTGTGCCTCGAGATCAGCTGGAGGAGCAGATCGAAGGGACCCTCGAAGTTGGCGAGCCGCAGCGTGAACCGCCCGTCACCGCCGGCGGGGCCCGCCGTGTGCGGATCCCCGGTCCCGACCGGGCCGCCCTCCGCCGGGCCGGCTCCCGCGGGGCTCGGGGTGCGCGGGGCCCCGGCCGGGTCGCCGGCCTCCGCCGGCGCGGGTGCGGGTGCGGGTGCCCCGTCGTCGGGGTCCGTGCGGACCTCAGGGGGAGCCGGGGCTCCGCCCGGCAGGGCCCCCGCGGCGGTCTCGCGGGTACGCACCTCTGCGCGGGCCGCGGCGGCGGCACTGGCTTCGGCGGGGAGCCCGTCACGGCCCTCCAGGGGCCCGTCAGCGGGTCCGTGGCCCTCCCCGGGCTCCGGACCGCCGTCGGGGTGCCCGGGCCGCGCAGCGGGCGGCTCAGGGGCGTCCTCCGGCGCACCGGGTCCGCGGCCCAGGAGTCGCCGGGTCGGTCGGCCGGGTTCGGCGGGGAGGGGCATCGCGGTCCAGGTGGTGCGCAGCGGGTGGCGGGGCGGCGGGATGACCCGCGGCCACGAGCAGCCTAGGGGGTGTCCCGCCGATCGGGCCGGATGGGCCCGCGCGGCCCGGTGCCGCAGCGATGTGCGGGGCCGGGCCGCGGGGGCCCGGCGTGAGCCGGAAGACGGGCGCCGCCGGTCAGCGGCCGCGGAGGCGGCGGACCAGGATGCTCGCGTCCCCCCGGGACTCCAGGTCGGCGAGGACGACCGCCACCGCCTCGCGGACGATGCGGCCGCGGTCGACCGCCAGGCCGTGCTCCCCGCGCAGCACCAGCCGCGCGTGCTCCAGGTCCATGAGCTCCTCGGCGGAGACGTAGACCGTGATCTTCTCGTCGTGCCGCTCGCGCCCGCTGGGCCGCCGGTTGGCGCCCCGGCCCTGCCCCTTGCCCCGCCGCTCCGGCTGGGCGGCTCCGTTGACAGCGCCGCCGGAGCTGACAGAACCTTCCTGCGGCCGCCGCGGTGCGCCCACCACGGGCTCCGGGCCGGCCTGGGCCTCCCGGCTGCGGCTCTCCCCCGCCGCGCCCTCGGCCGAGCCGGCCGAGTGCTCGGCGGCAGGAGCCTCGTCGGCGCCCCGCCTGGGCGAGGAGGACTGCAGGGCCATCCCACCGGTCGTACGGAACAGTTCGTCGGCTCCGGGCAGACTCACTCGGCGTGACACCGGGCGAGCACCTCCCTGGCCAGCTGGCGATAGGCGGCGGCGCCGACGGAGTTGGAGGCGTACGTCGTGATCGGCTCACCGGCGACCGTGGTCTCCGGGAAGCGCACCGTGCGGCCGATGACCGTGTGGTAGACGTGGTCGTCGAAGGCCTCGACGACGCGCGCCAGCACCTCACGGCTGTGCACCGTACGGGAGTCGTACATCGTGGCGAGGATGCCGTCGAGCTCCAGCTCGGGGTTGAGCCGCTCCTGCACCTTCTCGATGGTCTCGGTCAGCAGCGCCACGCCGCGCAGCGCGAAGAACTCGCACTCCAGCGGGACGATGACCTTGTGAGCCGCCGTCAGGGCGTTCACGGTCAGCAGACCGAGCGAGGGCTGACAGTCGATCACGATGTAGTCGTAGTCGGCCATCAGGGGCTTCAGGGCCCGCTGCAGGGTGGACTCGCGCGCGACCTCGCTGACCAACTGCACTTCGGCAGCGGACAGGTCGATGTTGCTCGGCAGCAGGTCCATGTTGGGGACCGCCGTCTTGAGCAGCACCTCGTCGGCCGACATGCCCCGCTCCATGAGCAGGTTGTAGACCGTCAGGTCGAGTTCCATCGGGTTCACGCCGAGGCCCACGGACAGCGCGCCCTGCGGGTCGAAGTCGACGAGCAGCACGCGGCGCCCGTACTCGGCGAGAGCGGCACCCAGGTTGATGGTCGACGTGGTCTTGCCCACGCCGCCCTTCTGGTTGCACATCGCGATGATCTTCGCGGGACCGTGGTCGGTCAGCGGACCCGGGATGGGGAAGTACGGGAGCGGGCGTCCGGTCGGGCCGATCCGCTCACGGCGCTGGCGGGCAGCGTCGGGGGCGAGGGTGGCCGCGTACTCGGGGTCCGGTTCGTACTCCGCGTCGGGGTCGTAGAAGTGCCCTTCGGGCACATTGTCGTAGTCGGCGAAACCAGTGGGCTTTTCGCCGCTCAGGTCGCCGGCCCTGGAGTTCACGTCTAGGCCGTCCATGCTCTTTTGGGGCGTCGTCATGTGCTGGTGGTTTGCGAAGGTGCGGACTGCGACGGAGCCGACAGCCTCGAGCCCGGCGGGGTTCTGGCCCCGCTCCGGCGTCCCTGCTCGACCACCCCCAGGAGCAAATGTCGACTCATTCACAAGTCGTCTTACCTCCTCGGACGTGACCAGGACACTTATCGATAGGTCAGCGTGGCACCATGCCGACGGTTGGCGACTCTATGGCGTGTCACCACTCAGCGGCAACACAATCCGCCGGACCCGGCACGATGTGTCGGCAACCGAACACCACTCTGTCAAGGGCGCACGAGCTGTCGCCGCGAAGTTTCGCGGGTGCGCGAAAGGGTTAAAGGGTTACGTTCGAGGCGAGTTGAGCGGCTCCGCGACGACCCCCGCAAACGCGTCCGGCCGAACCTTGCGGGCAAGGTCCGGCCGGAGACGTGAGATTGACGTCAGTCGTTGACGTTTCAGCCGAGCAGCGCGCTCAGCTCAAGGGTCTGCAGGCCGTGGGCCTCGGCGACCGGACCGTAAACGACCTGGCCGTCATGGGTGTTGAGGCCCAGGGCGAGCGCGGGGTCACGACGCAGCGCCTCGACCCAGCCGAGGTTCGCGAGCTGCACGATGTAGGGCAGCGTGGCGTTGGTCAGCGCATAGGTGGAGGTGTTCGGCACCGCGCCCGGCATGTTGGCGACGCAGTAGAAGACCGAGTTGTGGACCGTGAAGGTCGGCTCGGCGTGGGTGGTCGGACGGGAGTCCTCGAAGCAGCCGCCCTGGTCGATCGCAATGTCGACAAGGACACTTCCGGGCTTCATCTTGGCGACGAGCTCGTTGGTGACCAGCTTCGGGGCCTTCGCACCCGGGATCAGCACCGCACCGATGACGAGGTCGGCCTCGATGACGGCCTTCTCCAGCTCGTAGGCGTTGGAGACGATCGTCTTGATCTTCGTACCGAAGATCTTGTCGGCCTCGCGGAGCTTGTTGATGTCACGGTCCAGCAGGGTCACGTGGAAGCCCATGCCGATGGCGATCTGCGCGGCGTTCCAGCCGGAGACGCCGCCGCCGATGACCACGCACTCACCGGCGTGGGTGCCGGGGACGCCGCCCGGGAGCACGCCGCGGCCGCCGGCCGAGCGCATCAGGTGGTAGGCGCCGACCTGCGGGGCCAGGCGGCCCGCGACCTCGGACATCGGGGCGAGCAGCGGCAGCGCGCGGTTGGCGAGCTCGACCGTCTCGTACGCGATGGCGGTGGTGCCGGACTCCAGCAGGGCGTCCGTGCACTCGCGGGAGGCCGCCAGGTGCAGGTAGGTGAAGAGGGTCTGGTCCTTGCGGAGGCGGTGGTACTCCTCCGCGATGGGCTCCTTGACCTTCAGCAGCAGGTCGGCGGTCGCCCAGACCTCATCGGCGGTACCGAGGATCTCGGCTCCGGCGGCGACGTACTCGGCGTCCGTGATCGAGGAGCCGACACCGGCGTTCTGCTCGATGAAGACCTGGTGGCCGTTGCGGACCAGCTCATGCACGCCGGCGGGCGTGATGGCGACCCGGAACTCGTTGTTCTTGACCTCGCGGGGGATGCCGACCTTCATCGTCGATCACGGTCCTTGACTCGGGGGGAAATAACGGGGCACTTCCATACATACCCGCCCACAAGTACGCGCAACGGGATGCACCACGAGATGACGTGGTGAAGCCAGTTTAATGAAGGATGAACTCGTGTCTAGCCTTGCAAACAAATAATCTTAGTCGGAATCACTACGGATTTCGCAGGCTGCGGGGTCGTCTCCCAGCAACCTGTCGGCTGCGGAGCGGTGCAGCCGGGCGGCCGCGGGGTCCCCCAGCCGGTCGAGCGTGTCGGCCAGCCGGACCTGCAGCGCGGCCTGCAGTCGCTGGTCCCCGGCCCGGCGCGCCAGCTCCACCGCCTCCCGGCAGGTGTGCAGCGATTCCTCGGGGCGGCCGGCGTACTCCTGGACCCGTGCCATCTCGCTCAACGCCTTTGCCTGACCCGGGACATCGGCCAGTCGCCGGTAGCCGGCTGCGGCGGCCCGCCAACTGCGCAGCGCGTCCCCGTACCGGCCCGCGTACGTGTGCACGTTGCCGAGCCGCCCGTACAGCCGGGCCTCGTCCGGGCGCTCACCCCGCGCGAGGGCCTGGGCCAGCGCCCGGCCGAACCAGTCGGCGGCCCGGTGCCAGTCCGCCAGCTCCTGGTACGCGCCTCCTACGGATTCCATCGCGCGGCCCGTCGCGTACGGGTCGTTCGCGGCCCGTCCGGCCTGCAGCGCGGCCCGGTAGCGGTCGAGGGCCTCCTGGGTCCGGCCGGTCTCGGCGTCCAGGTCGGCCAGGTTCAGCAGCGCGGCGGCCTGCTCCCGGTGCAGGCCCCGGCGCTCGGCCACGTCCAGGACCAGCCGGTGCAGCCCGTACAGCTCGGGGGCGGCCTCGGCGGTGCCGCGGTGCTCCGCGAGGGCCCGTACGAGGGCGGCGATCAGCCGGCGGGCCAGGGTGTCGAGCTCGCCGTCGGCCACGGCGAGGGAGGCCGCGGCCGAGAGTGCGGGCAGCCGGGTGTCCAGCCAGGTGGCGGCGGCCCGCCGGTCGGGGAAGCGCAGGGCACGCGGCAGTCCCTCCAGCTTCTCCCGCACGTCCACACCGTCCTCCTCGCCCTCGGCCATGGCCCTGCAGGAGTGCAGCAGCCGTACGGTGCGCTCCAGCATCCGGGCACGTGCGAGCTGGACCTCCGCGGGGCGCTCCTTGGTCTCGAGCAGGGCCTGTAGCTGGGGCGTGAGGCAGCCGGGCAGCAGAAACAGGCCCTCGGGGGCCTGGCGCAGCAGGCCCAGCCCGGCGAAGTCGTCGAGCGTGGACTGGGCCGCGGCCACGGAGCAGCCGGCGAGGGCGGAGGCGGCGTGCGAGTCGACGATGCCGGCGGGGGCCAGCGGCAGCAGCCGCAGGGTCCGCTGGGCGGGCTGCGGCAGGGATTCGTAGACGAGGCGGAAGCCCCGGACGAGCGGCCCGCCGGTACCGACGGGCATGTCGTGCAGCTGCTTGGCCACGTCGGCGACGGAGGCCTTGGGGTGGGCGGCGAGCCAGCCGCCGACGAGGGCGAGCGCGGCGGGCTGGCCGCCGCATTCCTCGGCGAGGGCCTCGGCGGCGCGGGGATCGGCGGTGACGCGGGTGTCGCCGATGCGCTGCGCGAGCATCTCCACGGCGGACGGGGTGTCCAGTCCGCCGAGGGTGCACGGCCGGACGTCGGGGATCCCGGTGAGCGGCCCTTCGGCGGTGACGACGACGAGGCACTCGGGGGTGTCCGGCAGCAGGGCGTCGACCTGGTGCGGGTCGGCGGCGTCGTCGACGAGGATGACCGCCCGGCGCCCGTGCAGCGCGGCGCGCAGGGCTGAGCTGAGCTCGTCCTCACCGGCCCCGGGGGGCGTGGGCCGGCCCAGCCCTTCCAGCAGGCCCCTGAGGGCCCGGTCGGTGGCCACCGTCTCCCCGCCGGGTGCGGTGAGGCGGGTCCGGAGCACCCCGTCGGGGTACTGATCGGCGACCTCGCTCACGAACGCCTCGGCGAGGGCGGTCCGCCCGGACCCCGGTCGCCCGGCGACCAGCAGCACGCGGGCGCGGGGCGCTTTGGCCTTGCGGCCCGAGAGGGTGTCGAGCCCGGTCCGTGCGATGTCCTCGCGCAGCTCCTTGAGCTCACGCCGCCGCCCGACGAAATCCGTCACGGATCCGCTCCTCTCCCTGCCTTCGGATTGCGAGCGTAGTTCACGCAGAGCGACGACCAGGGTGGAGCGCGGCGGACAAATCCCCCAATCGGATCAGCCGATGGTCCTCTTTTTCACGCGCCGCTCGCGCGGATGGGGCCTGGCGTGGCCGTCCGGCTGCGCGGGTGGGCCGGGGGCGCCTCCCGGCGGGAGCCGGGGGCGGCTGCGTCCGTCATCCTGGCGGGCGGGCGCATGGCTGTGCCCAGGGTCGTGCCAGGGTCGGGTCGCTGCCTGCGGGCCCGCCGCTGCGCGGAGCTGTCCCCTACCCGCCCTTCCACCGTTCCCCGGGACTCCGCCCCGGACCCCCACACCCCCACGGCGCTCCGCGCCCGCGCCTCAAACGCCGGCGGGGCTGGAATTGGCTGCTGCCGTGCGCCCGGCACGGCTGATTGCCCACGGGCAATCCCAGCCCCGCCGGGCCCACCCCAGCCACGCCGGCGTTTGAGGCGCGGGGACGGGCCGCGGTAGTGGCGGCGGGTCCCAGGGCTACGCCTCGTACGGCCTGGCCGGCCACGGGGCCAGGGCGGGGCGCAGCGACTCCACCCCGCCGGAGGCGAGGGCGGCGGACAGCGCCAGGACGCCCGACACCAGGCCGGGATTGCCCAGCCGGCCCGCCAGGACCCCGGCGACCAGGTCCGCGAGGGGGACCCGCGCGAGCTCCATGTCCGCTTCCTCCTCGGAGACCTCGTACCGCTCGCCCTCGGCCTCCGAGAGGCCCCGGGCGAGGAAGACCCGGATCGCCTCGTCGGACCCGCCGGGCGAGGCGAAGAAGTCGACGAGGACCCGCCAGTCCTCGGCCTTGACGTGTGCCTCTTCGTACAGCTCCCGCTCCGCGGCGTGCAGCGGGTTCTCCCCCGGCACGTCCAGCAGTCCCGCCGGCAGCTCCCACAGCCGGTGCCGCACAGGGTGGCGGAACTGCTTGATCACCAGTACCCGCTGCTCCTCGTCGAGGGCGAGCACGCACACCGACCCGGGGTGCGCCTGGTAGTCGCGGCGCACCACCGACCGGTCCGGCATCCGCACCTGGTCCGACCTGACTGCGGTCTTCGCGCCCTGGAACGGGGTCCGCGAGGCGATGACCTCCCACGACTCCGGTGTGTCCACGATGTCGTTGCCCATGGCCATGGCCAGTACCTTCCCGAGAACGCGACAGCCGGGGCACGATCCGTGCCCCGGCTGTCTACGTTATGCGGTCAGGCGCTCACTTCGCGGACTGCTGCCGCTCCACGGCCGCCTTGACCAGGCCCGCGAAGAGCGGGTGCGGGCGCGTCGGGCGCGAGCGCAGCTCCGGGTGGGCCTGGGTGGCCACCAGGTAGGGGTGCACCTCGCGCGGGTACTCGACGTACTCGACCAGCTTGTTGTCCGGGGAGGTGCCGGAGAAGACGAGGCCCGCCTTCTTCTCCAGCTCGCCGCGGTACGCGTTGTTGACCTCGTAGCGGTGGCGGTGGCGCTCGTCCACGTACGCCTGGTCGCCGTAGACCTCGCGCACGATGGAGCCCTCGGCGAGCTTCGCCGGGTACATGCCCAGGCGCATGGTGCCGCCCAGGTCGCCCGCGCCCTCGACGAAGGCCAGCTGCTCCTCCATCGTCGAGATGACCGGGTGGGGGGTGGAGGCGTCGAACTCGGTGGAGTTGGCGTCCTCGATGCCCGCGAGGTTGCGCGCCGCCTCGATGACCACGCACTGCAGGCCCAGGCACAGGCCGAGCAGCGGGATCTTGTTCTCGCGGGCGTAGGTGATCGCGCCGACCTTGCCGTTGACGCCGCGGTCGCCGAAGCCGCCGGGCACGCAGATCGCGTCCACGTCGGACAGCTGCGCCTCGGCGCCCGCCGGGGTCTTGCAGTCGTCGGAGGTGACCCACTTGATCTGGACCCGGGCCTTGTTGGCGAAACCGCCGGCGCGCAGCGCCTCGGTCACCGACAGGTAGGCGTCGGGCAGGTCGATGTACTTGCCGACGAGCGCGACCTTGACCTCGTGGTCGGGGTTGTGGACCCGGTCGAGCAGGTCCTCCCACACCGTCCAGTCCACGTCGCGGAACGGCAGGTCGAGCTTGCGCACGACGTAGGCGTCCAGGCCCTCGGTGTGCAGCACCTTCGGGATGTCGTAGATCGACTTGGCGTCGATCGCCGCGACCACGGCCGCCTCGTCGACGTCGCACATCAGCGAGATCTTGCGCTTGATCGAGGTCGGGACGTCGCGGTCGGCGCGCAGCACGATCGCGTCGGGCTGGATGCCGATGTTGCGCAGCGCGGCGACCGAGTGCTGGGTCGGCTTGGTCTTCAGCTCGCCGGAGGGGCCGATGTAGGGCAGCAGCGAGATGTGCACGACGAAGACGTTGTCGCGGCCGACCTCGTGGCGGACCTGGCGGACGGTCTCCAGGAACGGCAGCGATTCGATGTCGCCGACGGTGCCGCCGACCTCGGTGATGACGACGTCGACGTCCTCGGTCGCCATGCGGCGGATGCGGTGCTTGATCTCGTTGGTGATGTGCGGGATGACCTGCACGGTGTCGCCGAGGTACTCGCCGCGCCGCTCCTTGGCGATGACCGTGTTGTAGACCTGGCCGGTGGTGACGTTGGCCGAGCCGTCGAGGTCCACGTCGAGGAAGCGCTCGTAGTGGCCGATGTCCAGGTCGGTCTCGGCGCCGTCGTTGGTGACGAACACCTCGCCGTGCTGGAACGGGTTCATCGTGCCCGGGTCGACGTTCAGGTACGGGTCGAGCTTCTGCATCGTGACCCGCAGGCCGCGCGCCTTCAGCAGCGCACCCAGGCTGGAGGCCGTCAGGCCCTTGCCGAGGGACGAAGCGACACCCCCGGTGACGAAGATGTGCTTGGTCGTCATGGATTTGGGCGGCATCGCCAAGAGGGGGCTCCCGTGGTCGCGAGGTGAGGTGCGTCCGGCGCCGGCCACCGTCGATCCGGAAGGGTCTCAGGGGGCGCCGAAGCTGCGGTTTCGGGGCTCCTGATTCGCACAGGCAGACCACCGGTCCACGGGGTACCAGCCTATCAGCGCCCGGGCCCGTCCGCCTCCGGCCACGCTGTGCGCGGGTTCCGTGCGGGGGCGCGGCGAGGGCGCCGGGGCCGCATCTGCGCTGCTCACCCGTTTGGGGGAGCCGCGTTCTTCCGGGGCTTAAGGGGATCACTAGGGTGCCCGTCATATCCTGCTCGGATATTGCACACATCGCCGCCGAGCAGTCCGTCGCATGGCTCTCACCGGGCCGACATACGGAATCATGGGCTCAACGCGGAGATCCCTACACACAGGAGACCGCGCAACCAGCGCAATGCAAGCGCCCTTCGGGGTGGACGTGACCGTTCGACTGGAGATGCAACGTGTCCGGGCGCATCGAGGATTACGCACTGATCGGGGACATGCAGACCGCCGCGTTGGTCTGCCGGGACGGGGCGGTGGACTGGCTGTGTCTGCCCCGTTTCGACTCCCATGCCGTGTTCGCGAGCATTCTCGGCACCGAGGATCACGGGTTCTGGCGGATCGGCCCGGCGTTCGCGGCCGGCTCCGAGGCCCCGCGCGCCGCCCGCCGCCGCTACCGCGGCGACTCGCTGGTGCTGGAATCGGAGTGGGACACCCCGCGCGGAACGGTGCGCGTGATCGATTTCATGCCGCCCCGCGAGGACCACGCGCCGCAGCTCATCCGTATCGTCGAGGGCGTCAGCGGGCGTGTGAAGATGCACTCCGCCCTGCGCATGCGGTTCAGCTACGGGCGGGTGGTGCCCTGGGTGCACAAGGTCGACGGGCGCACGGTCGCCGTGGCCGGCCCCGACTCCGTGTGGCTGGACACCGATGCGCAGACGTACGGCAAGGACCTGACCACGTACTCCGACTTCACCGTCGGGCCGGGCGACCGGATGGCGTTCAGCATCAGCTGGGAGCGCTCGCACCGGGGCGCGCCGGAGGCCCCCGACGCCGAGGCGGCGCTCGACTCGACCACCGAGTTCTGGCGCGAGTGGGTCGAGCAGTGCACGTACCACGGGCCCTACCGGGAGGCCGTGGTCCGCTCCCTGATCACGCTCAAGGCCCTCACGTACGGCCCCACCGGCGGGATCGTCGCCGCGCCGACCACCTCCCTGCCGGAGGAGATCGGCGGGGTCCGCAACTGGGACTACCGCTACACGTGGCTGCGCGACGCAGCCATCACCCTGTCCTCGCTGCTGCGCACCGGCTACCGCGAGGAGGCCCGCGCCTGGCGCGAGTGGCTGCTGCGCGCGGTGGCGGGCGACCCGGAGAACCTGCAGATCATGTACGGCATCGCGGGCGAGCGGGAGCTCGGCGAGACCGAGCTGGACTGGCTGCCCGGCTACGAGAACTCCCGCCCGGTCCGTGTCGGCAACGGCGCCGCCGGGCAGCTCCAGCTCGACGTGTACGGCGAGGTCACCGAGGCCCTGCACCTGGGTCACATGACCGGCCTGGCCCGCAGCGACTACGCGTCGCTGCTCCAGCTCAAGCTGATCCGCTACCTGGAGACCCACTGGGACCAGCCCGACGAGGGGATCTGGGAGGTGCGCGGGCCGCGCCGCCACTTCGTGCACTCGAAGGTGATGGCCTGGGTGGCCGTGGACCGCACGATCAAGCTGATCGAGAGCGGGGACGCGGACGGCCCGCTGGAGCGGTGGCGCGAACTGCGCGACGAGATCCACCAGGACGTGTGCGAGAAGGGCTACGACAAGGAGCGCAACACCTTCACCCAGTCGTACGGGTCGCAGGAGCTGGACGCCTCCCTGCTGCTGATCCCGCAGATGGGCTTCCTGCCGCCGGACGACAAGCGGGTCATCGGCACCATCGAGGCGATCCAGCGCGAGCTGTCCACGCCCGACGGTTTCATCCTGCGCTACCCGACGGCGGGCGCGGAGGCGGGCGTGGACGGCTTGGAGGGGGACGAGGGCGCCTTCCTCGCCTGCTCGTTCTGGATGGCCGACGACCTGGCGATGATCGGACGGGTGGACGAGGCGCGGCGGCTCTTCGAGAAGCTGCTGTCGCTCCGCAACGACCTCGGGCTGCTGGCCGAGGAGTGGGACCCGCGGCTCCAGCGCCAGGTCGGGAACTTCCCGCAGGCCTTCAGCCACGTTCCGCTGATCGACACCGCGCTGCGGCTCACCGCGAGCGGGGCGTACGGGGGGTAGGGACGGTCCCGGGGCGCGGATGTACTCGCCGCGCTCCGGTGATCTCCTCCGCCTACGCTGGAAGGGTCCCATGCCCTTTTCGGAAGGGGGAGGCCATGTCGCCCCTCTCGAAGGCGGCCACGGCGCTCGCCGCGCTCCGCGAGGACCTGGCCGGTGACGTCTTCACCCCGGACGATCCGGGATACGACGAGGCCCGGACGGTCTTCAACGCGATGATCGACCGCAGGCCCGCCGTCATCACCCAGTGCGAGAACACGGAGGACGTGGTCACCGCCGTACGGTTCGCCCGGGACCTGGACCTGAAGGTCTCGGTGCGCGGCGGCGGGCACAGCGTCGCCGGGATGTCCCTCAACGACGCCGGCCTGGTCGTGGACCTGCGGCGGATGCACGACGTGACGGTCCATCCGGCGGCCAGGGCGGCCCACATCGGGGGCGGGGCCACGATGAGCCACCTGGACCGGGCCTGCGAGCCGTACGCGCTGGCGACCACCGGCGGCCGGGCCTCCACGACGGGTGTCGGCGGCTTCGTCCTGGGCGGCGGTTCCGGCTGGCTGGACCGGAAGTTCGGCCTGGCGGTGGACAATCTGCTGGGCGTGGACCTGGTGACCGCGGACGGCGAGCTGCTGCAGGTGACCGCGGAGGACCACCCCGACCTGTTCTGGGGGCTGCACGGCGGTGGCGGGAACTTCGGCATCGCCACCTCGCTGACCCTGCGGCTGCACGAACTGCCCGCCATGTCGATAGCGTTCGTGCTGTACCTGCCGGAGCGCGGGCCCGAGGTGGTCCGTGCGTACCGGGACGTCATCGAGGCGGGACCGCCCGAGGCGAGCGGCGCCGCCCTCTACCTGACCGGCCCGCCGGAGGAGTTCGTCCCGTCGCATCTGGTCGGGCTGCTGCTGGCCGGCGTACTGCTGACGTACGCGGGCCCCGAGGAGGAGATGCGCAAGCTCGCCGCACCGCTGCTGGCGATCCCCCACGAGTCCGAGATCGTCACCGCCATCCCGTACGCCGACCTCCAGTGCATGATCGACGACCCGCCCGGGATGCGGAACTACTGGTCGGCGGAGTACCTCACCGGTGTGCCGGACGCGCTCGTGGACGCGTTCTGCGCCCGCGCCGACTCGATGCCGGTCCCGACCGGCACCCAGCACCTGATCTGGCCGCAGGGCGGCGCGATCGCCTCGGCGCCGGGCGACTATCCCGTGCCGTACCGCGACGCGGCCTGGGCGGTGCACCCCTTCGGGATCTGGGAGGACCCGGCCGACGACGAACGGGTGCGCCAGTGGGTCAAGGACGTCCGCGCCGATGTCCAGCCGTGGAGCACCGGCGCGGTCTACCTGAACTTCACCGGGGACGAGGGCCACGACCGGGTGGTCGCGGGCCTCGGCGCCGAGAACATGCGGCGGCTGGGCGAGCTGAAGCGGCGGTACGACCCGGACAACGTCTTCCGCTTCAACCACAACATCAAGCCGACCTGACCGGGGCACCCGGTCACCGGGGTCAGACCAGGGCGGCGATCACCTCGCGCGCCGCGCGCTCCCCCTCGGTGGCGCCGCCCTCCATGAAGCCCTGGAAGTCGTAGCTGCAGTGCTCGCCGCCGATGTGGATGTTGCCCTGCGCGGTGCCCTCGTACTTGGCGTAGCGGTGGAGGTAGCCGGTGGGCCAGTACGAGTAGGCCCCCAGGGAGTACGGGTTGCGGTGCCACGCGGAGAGCTGGGCCCGCCCGTTCCAGACCGCCTTGGTGCCCGGGAAGAAGGAGTCGACGCCGGTCAGCACACGGCCGGCGAGTTCTCGTACGTACGGATCGGTCTCGGTGGCGAAGGGGGTCGCGGGGGTGAGCGCCCCGGCCAGGGTGCCGCCGCCGTACTGGAGCAGGATCCCGCCGTTGCCGGGCTGCACCTTGGTGGTGTCCCAGGTCTGCTGGACGGCGGAGTCCGTGAAGCAGTCGCCCGCGGAGACGCCGGGCCACGGTCCCGTGCCGCGCCAGGGACGGGCGGTGAACTGCATGTTGAGCTTGGTGCAGTAGCCCATCCTGGCGTCCCTGAGCAGGTTCCGCATGAGCGGGTCGAAGGCCGCCCCGGAGGTGTCGATGCGCTGGAGGATCGGCAGCGGCAGACACAGGACGGTGTGGTCGGCGACGACGGTCCGGGTCGCGCCGGAGTCGTTGAAGGTGAGGGTCTGGGTGCCGTCGGCGTTGGCGCGTACGGCGACCAGCTCGCGGCCCGTCACCAGGGTGCCGGCGGGCAGTGCGGCGGCGATGGCGTTCGGCAGCCGGTCGTTGCCGCCGGTGATGTGGTAGCGCTCGTTGGACAGGCCCCAGACGTTGAAGTTGCCGGGGTTGGGCTGATAACCCATCAGGAGGACCAGGGCGAGGGCGGACTGCTGAGCGGTGTCGGCGCCGTACTCGACGTTGTAGGCCACGTCGATGAAGCGGCCGAGCTGCGAGCCGTGGCCGCCGGGGACGCGGGTCTCGATCCACTCGTACAGGGTCATGTTGTCGAGGGCCGTGCCGGCGGGGGTGGTGGTGTTCCAGGAGACCTCGCCGGCCTCCTGGAGGTCGCGGCGCAGCGCCTGGTAGACGGCCTTGAAGTCCTCGTCGGCCTGGGTGCGGGAGTAGTACTCGCCGTTGAACCAGAGGACTTCCTCCGCCCCGTTGGGGCCGCCGCCGAGGAAGTCCTCGGTGGGCAGGCCGAAGCGGCGGCACAGTTCCAGGATCTTCTTGTGGCTGGTGTCGATCAGCTCTCCGCCGATCTCGGAGGTCTGCCCGTACGCCCAGTGGTCGCGCTGGGTCCACATGCGGCCGCCGACCCGGCCGGGGTTGGCCTCGTACAACGTGCAGGGGACCCCCGCGTCCTTGAGGGTGAGGGCGGCGGTCAGGCCGGAGATGCCCGCGCCGACCACGGCGACGCGGGCGGGGCCGACGGGCTTCTTGGCGGGGGCGGACCCGGCGGCGTACGCGGTCGCGGAGGAGGCGAGGGCGGTACCGAGGCCGAGGGCCGCGGCCCGGCCGAGGAGTTCGCGACGGGTGGAGCCGCGGACCTCGGCGGCGGGCAGGTCGAGGCGCCGGGCGGCGGCGTGCTCGGCGGCGAGCCGCCGCAGGGCGTGCATCACGGGCGTACGGGCCATGGCGGGACTCCTCAGACGTTCGCGGCGGCGGTGGACGGGGACGGGGCGTCGGGGCGTTCGGCGGCGTCCTCCAGGACGATCCGGCCGATGATCTCGTAGCGGGCGGGGGCCTTCGCCCTGAGCCAGAGGCCGAGGCCGAGGCCGCCGAGGAAGACGGCGCCGACGATCCACGGGATGAGCTTGAAGAACAGCGAGCCGGCCGCGGCGCCCGCGGCGGTCTCCATGTTGAGCACCAGCAGCACCACGACGGCGGTCATGCCGATCCCGCCGAGCAGCGGCGCGGTCATCGTCCTGAACCAGTGCCGGTCCTCCGGGTGGTTCTTGCGGAAGTACCCGATGACGGCGAAGGAGCAGAGCGTCTGGACGATCAGGATCGCCATGGTGCCGAGGATCGCGAGCAGCGTGTACAGGTGGAGGTACGGGTCCTGCCCGGTGAGCCAGAAGCCGGCGACGAGGGCGGTGGCGATGGCCGTCTGCACGAGGGAGGCGACGTAGGGCGAGCCGTGCCCGGGGTGGGTGCGGCCGAGCTTCGGGGAGAGGAAGCCCTCGCGGCCGATGGCGTAGAGGTAGCGGGCGGCGCACTGGTGGAAGGCCATGCCGCAGGCGAACGAGCCGGTGAGCAGCAGCCATTGGAAGGCGTCGACCGCCCAGGCGCCGATGAAGGTCCGGGTGGGGGCGAAGAACAGGTCGAGGGGGCTGGCGGAGGCCGACAGCTCCACGGACCCGGCCAGGCCGTTGCCGGCGATGGTCATCCAGGAGACGTAGATGTAGAAGAGGCCGACGCCGACCACCGAGATGAGGGTGGCCTTGGGGATGACGCGCTTGGGATCGCGGGACTCCTCCCCGTACATGGCGGTGGACTCGAAGCCGACCCAGGACCAGAAGGCGAAGAAGAGCCCGAGTCCGGCGGAGGTGCCGGTGAAGGCGTTCTTCGGGTTGACGGGCTCGACCGGGATCCCGTCCGGACCGCCGCCGGCGACCAGCACCGCGGTGGCGACGGCGAACAGCACGGCGATCTCGGCGACCAGCATGACGCCGAGGGCCTTGGCGGTCAGGTTGATGTCGAAGTGGGCGAGTGCCGCGGTGACGGCGAGCATCCCGGCCGCGTACAGCACCCACGGCAGGTCGACGCCGAGCTGGTCGTCGACGGTGGTCTTGGCGAAGTACGAGAAGACGCCGACGATCGAGGCCTCGAAGACGATGTACGCGAGGACGGCGAGCATCCCCGACGCCATCCCGGCGATGCGGCCGAGGCCGTGCGAGATGTACCCGTAGAAGGCGCCCGCGGCGGTGATCCGCTTGGCCATCGCCACGTAGCCGACCGCGAAGACCGTGAGCACGACCGTCGCGAAGAGATAGCCGGCCGGGGCTCCGACGCCGTTTCCGAACCCGACCGCGATGGGGAGGTTGCCGGTCATGGCCGTGATCGGTGCGGCGGTGGCGACGGCCATGAACACGACCCCGACCAGCCCCACCGAGTTGGCCTTCAGCCGCTGGACCTGCGGGGCTGCGGGCGTCTGCGGCGACCCGCCCGTGATGTCTCTGCTCATCGCGTCCTCTTCCGTGTGGAGGGCGCCCACTCTCTCCCCGCGTGACGCACACCACAATCGGCACGTGGTCCGATAATCTCCTTTCCGGGGCGACGAGTTGTCGGGCCGGATGGGCGCAAACGACCGTCCGTGACCGGGAGGTGATGTGCTCGGAACAGGCCTGCCGGTAGCGTCCCGCGATATGGACAACCAGGGCGGAATCACGGTTCAGCGGGCACTGGAGCTGCCGGGGCTGCGCAGCGGGCTGCCGGAGGTGGTGGCCTGTGCCGACCGCCTGGGCCGGACCGTCCGCTGGGTGCACGCGGGCGAGGTCCCCAACATCGCCTCGCTGCTCAAGGGCGGCGAACTGCTGCTGACCACGGGTCTCGGCCTCGGCACCCGGCCCGCCGAGCAGCGTGCCTTCGTACGCCGCCTCGCGGACCGGGGGATCGCCGCGCTGGTGGTCGAGCTGGGCCCGCGCTTCACCCGGCTGCCGTCGACGATCGTGGAGACCGCGCGCACGGCGGGGCTGCCACTGGTCCAGCTCCACCGGGAAGTCCCCTTCGTCACCGTCACGGAGGAGGTCCACACCGAGATCGTCAACCACCACTACGCGCTGCTCCAGCGGGCCGAGGAGGTCCACCGGCGGTGTACGGAGGCCCTGTTGGGTGGCGGCGGCATCCCGCAGGTGCTGCGGATCCTCGCCGACTTCACGGGCAACCCGGTCTTCCTGGAAACCCCCGACGGGCAGTTGCTGTACGCGGCCGGCAGCTCGGGCGGCGACGCGGGCGCCGACCCGCTCCAGGTGTGGGAGGGCCTGCGGGGCCAGCGCGAAGCCGAGCCGTCGGCGAACACCGTGGTGGTCGACGTACCGGGCGGGGGCCACGGCACGGGCTCGGTCCGGGCCCGGGTGGTGCTGCTCGGGGTCTCGGCCCCGCTGCTCCCCGTGCACCGGATGGCGGCCGAACGCACCGCGGGCGTGCTGGCCGTCGTCCTGATGCAGGCGCGGCAGGAGGAGGAACTGGCGGCGCGCGGCCGCGGCGACTTCCTGACGGACCTCGCCGAGGGCCGCATCTCGGCGGAGGACGCCCCGGCGCAGGCCCGCGTACTGGGCTTCAAGCCGGGCGGCGGGGGTCCACTGCTGCCGGTGGTCATGCGGCTCTCCTCGGACCTCGGCCCGTCCGGCAACTGGGCCGTCCTGGCCCGGGCGGTGCTGGAGGAACTGTCGTCCGTCGGGGTCCCCGTCCTGCTGGGCGTCCGCCCGGTGGAAGGCCGCGTCCCCCTCCTCGTGTCCCTGCGCGCCGAGTCGGAGCGTACGGCGGTGGCGGACCGGGTCGCGGCCGCGCTTCGGGCGGGCGTGGAACGGGCCGGGCTGGACCGCGCCTCGGCCCCGCCGGCCGTGGTCGTCGGCGTGGCGGGCGGCTGGGCGGCCGCCTCCGCGGGCCTGCGGCACGCGGCGGAGACGGCCACGGCGGCCCACGGACTGCCGGCCCGGCCCTGGTACGACGCGAGGAGGCTGGACATCGATCTCCTCCTCTGGCGGCTGCGCGAACACCCCGACCTGGCCGCGTTCGTGGACCGCGCGATCGGCGCGCTCCGCAGCCACGACACCTCGTCGCGGCCCCCTCTCCTCCCCACCCTGGAGACGTACCTGGCCCATGCGGGCCGCAAGGCGGAGACGGCCCGCGAACTCCACCTGAACCGCCAGACCCTGTACAACCGCCTGGCCCGCATCTCTGAACTCCTGGGCACGGACCTGGACGACCCGGAGACGGTCCTCTCCCTGAGCCTGGCCCTCCGCGCGCGGCGCCACGTTGCGTCGTGACCACCGTTCCCTGGGGCCCTGCCCCAGACCCCGTCACCCCGACGGCGCTCCGCGCCCGCGCCTCAAACGCCGTCGAGGCCGGCGGTCGCCCCGCACCAGGCAAACCGCACCGAATCCAGCCCCGCCGGCGCTTGAGGGCGCGGGGTCCGAGGCGGAGCCCCGATCTTGCAGCCGCACCGGCCCGCCGAGCCGCACCGAATCCAGCCCCGCCGGCGTGTGAGGCGCAGGGGCCGTGCCCCACTAGCGGCGGCGCTCCATCAGCTCGTCGTAGACCGACAGGACCTGCGCGACCGTGTCGTCCTCGGACGGCCACGTCGCGGCCTGGGCCCGCCCCGCCGCGGCCAGCGCGACCCGCCGGTCAGGATCAGCCAGCAGGCCGGCCACCGCAGCGGCAAGGGCCTCCGCGTCCCCGTCAGGGACGAGCGCCGCCGCCTGTCCCACCAGCTCCGGTACGCTCCCGACCGCCGTGGCCACCAGGGGAACCCCCACCCGCAGCGCCTCCTGCGCCAGCAGGGCCCGTTCTTCCCACCGGCTCGGCAACACCGCCACGTCCGCCGCCGCCAGCAGCTGCGCCGCGTCCCGGCGCCGCCCCAGCAGCCGTACCGGGAGGTCCTCGGCCTCGATCCGCCGGGACAGCTCGGCCCGCAGCGGCCCCTCCCCCGCGATCACCAGCAGCGGCAGCGGCTCCAGCGTCCGCCACTCCCGCGCCGCGTCGAGCAGGACGGAGTACCCGCGGTGCGGCACCAGGCTCCCGACCGCGATGAGCAACGGCCTTGCCACCGCCCCGAGTTCCGCCCGCACCTTGCCGGCATCGGCACCCGGTCTGGCCGCCGGCACGGCGACAGGAGCCAGCCGCGCGTCCCGCGCACCCCGCAACCGCGCCAGGTCCACCTGGTCCGAGGAGGCCCCGAGCACCACCGCCGCGGCCCGCGCCACGTGCCGTTCCAGGATCCGGCTCAGCCGCCCGAGCGCACCGGCGGCCGCCGGGCCGTCACCGTGCCAGCTCACCACCAGCGGGGCCCGGTGTCCCCGCAGGGCGAGCGCGGCCCGCATGCCCGCCCGTACCCCGTGCGCGTGCACGACGTCGGCCCCGGCGCAGGCGGCCCGCAGCGCGCTCACCGCGTCGGGCGCGAACTGTGCGCCCGCGCCGGTGAAGTCGTACTCCCCCTCCGCCTCGGCGGACGCGCACACCGTGACCCGTACCCCGCGCGCGGCGAGGCCCGTCGTGAGGGACCGTACGTGCGCGCTGCTGCCCGCCCCCGCACTGCCGCCGAGCACTTGGACGGTACGCAGGGGCGGCCGCCCGTAGGGCTGTGCCGGGACGGACGCGGAGACCGGGGAGCTGCTCACGGGCCGAAGCTCCAGGGTGAGGGAGAGTCAGAGACGTCGCCCAGGATGCCAGTCCGCACGCGCGTTCCGGGACCATACGGGTGCGGATCCCGTGAGAGATACCGCAGGACGCCCCCCAGCCTCACCCACACGGGCTACCGGGGCATCACCTTGACGCGTCCGCGCGCGCCGCGGCGAGGAGTTCTTCGGCGTGCGCCCGTGCCGACGCCGAGTCCTCGTGACCCGCCAGCATGCGCGACAGCTCGCGGATCCGGTCCTCGCCCTCCAGGACGGTGACCCCACTGCGCGTGACGGAGCCGTCGTTGGTCTTCTCGACGAGCAGCTGCCGGTCCGCGAAGGCGGCCACCTGCGGCAGGTGGGTGACGACGACCACCTGCGCCG
The DNA here is from genome assembly GCF_040652395.1 of Streptomyces sp. NPDC048269. NCBI lineage: Bacteria > Bacillati > Actinomycetota > Actinomycetes > Kitasatosporales > Streptomycetaceae > Streptomyces > Streptomyces sp. NPDC048269. The sequence goes on along the minus strand of NZ_JBEZLW010000017.1, from coordinate 12,505 downwards.
ACTTGGCGAGCTTCGCGAGCCGCCGGCCCACCTCGACGGCGGCCTTGCCGCCGACGCCCGCGTCGACCTCGTCGAAGAGGTACGTGGGCACCGGGTCGGAGCCCGCGAAGACGACCTCCACGGCCAGCATCACCCGGGACAGCTCACCGCCCGAGGCGCCCTTGGCGATCGGCCGCGGCTGGGCCCCTGGGTGCGGGGCGAGCAGCAGTTCGACCTCGTCCGCACCCGAAGGGCCGTAGGCGACCGCGCGCCCGTCCACGTCCACCCCGTCGGGGTCCTCGGCCTGCCGGATGTCGATGGTCACCCGTGCGTGCGGCATCGCCAGCGAGGCCAGCTCCTCCGTCACTGCCGAGGCGAACCGGGTCGCCGCCTCCACCCGCGCGTCCGTCAGCGCCTGTGCCAGCGCCGACAGTTCGGAGCGCAGTCCGTCCCGCTCGGCGGTCAGCTCGGTGATCCGCTCGTCATCGCCGTCCAGCTCCAGCAGCCGCTCCGCGCCCCGCTCGGCCCACTCCAGCACCGAGTCCACGGTGCCTTCGTTGCCGTACTTGCGCGTCAGCTGGGTGAGGGCCGCACGGCGTTCCTCCACCGCGGCCAGCCGCAGCGGGTCCGCGTCGAGGTCGTCGGCGTAGCCCGCCAGCTCCCCGGCCACGTCACCCAGCAGGATGCCCAGCTCGCCGATGCGCTCGGCGAGCGCGCCGAGCACCGGGTCGTGCGAGCGTACGGACTCCAGGGCCCGGTGGGCGCCCGCGACCAGGGTGTTGGCGTCGATGCCCTCCGGGTCCTCGGGATTGCCGGCGAGCGCGGCGTGTGCCACCTGCGCCGCCGAGGCCAGCGACTCGGCGTGCCCGAGCCGCTCGGCCTCGGCCGCCAGTTCGATGTCCTCGCCCGCCACCGGTTCCACGGCCGCGATCTCGTCCAGCCCGAAGCGCAGCAGGTCGGCCTCCTGGGCCCGTTCCCGGGCCCGGGTGGTGATCTCCTCCAGCTCGACGGCGACCGCACGGAGCCTGCGATAGGCCGACCCGTACTTCTCCAGCGGGACGGCGACGGCGTCCCCGGCGTACCGGTCGAGGGCCTGCCGCTGCCGGGCGGGCCGCAGCAGCCCCTGCTGGTCGGTCTGCCCGTGTACGGCGACCAGGTCGTCCGCGAGTTCGCCGAGCAGGCCGACGGGCACGGAGCGGCCGCCGACGTGGGCGCGCGAGCGCCCCTCGGCGGACACGGTCCGGCTGATCAGCAGGGCGCCGTCGTCGAGCTCGGCTCCCGCCTCCTCGGCGCGTACGGCGGCGGGGGCGTCGGGACGCATGACGATGCGGCCCTCGACGACCGCGGCCTTGGCCCCGATCCGTACCAGGGCCGGGTCGGCGCGCCCGCCGAGCAGCAGCCCGAGGCTGGTGACGACCATCGTCTTGCCCGCGCCGGTCTCACCGGTCACCGCGGTGAAACCGGGCGACAGCTCGACCACCGCGTCGTCGATGACCCCGAGCGACCGTATCCGCATCTCCTCAAGCACGGGACGACGATACCGAGGTTTCACGGGTGCCATGTGACGTCACCCGCCCGGACCCCTCCGAACGAATGTGCTATTTACGCACAAGGGGACATCTCTCAGTGCGGCGCCCCGCGCCATCCGGACACCGGCAGCGCGAACTTGGCGACGAGCCGGTCCGTGAAGGACGCGTGGTGCAGCCGGGCGAGCCGTACGGGCACCGCCCCGCGCCGGACCTCCACCCGGGCCCCGGACGGCAGCTCCAGCATGCGCCGGCCGTCGCACCACAGCACCCCGTGCGGGGTCCCCGTCTGCACCTCCACCGCCAGCACCGAGTCCGGCGAGGTCACCAGCGGCTTCGCGAACAGCGCGTGCGCGCTGATCGGCACCATCAGCAGCGCCTCCACCTCCGGCCAGACCACCGGCCCGCCCGCGGAGAAGGCGTACGCCGTCGAGCCCGTCGGAGTCGCGCAGACGATCCCGTCACAGCCGAAGCCGGACACCGGGCGCCCGTCGATCTCCAGGACCACCTCCAGCATCCGCTCCGGGGACACCTTCTGGACCGCGGCCTCGTTCAGCGCCCAGTCCTGGTGCACCACGTCGCCGTTCGTGCGCACGATCACATCGAGGGTCATCCGCTCCTCGACCTCGTACTCGCGCGTCACCACCCGGTCCACGACCTTGTCCAGGTCGTCGCGCTCGGCCTCGGCGAGGAACCCCACCCGGCCCAGGTTGACGCCCAGCATCGGCACCCCCGAGGCACGCGCGAACTCGGCGCCCCGCAGCAGGGTCCCGTCGCCGCCCAGCACGATCAGCAGCTCGCAGCCGTCGAGCACCCCGTGGGTGGACTCGGTGACCAGCTCCACCTCGGGCGGCAGCGGCAGGTCGGCGGCCTCGTGCGCGAAGACCCGTACGCCCAGCCCGCACCGCAGCAGGCCCTTCACGACCAGCTCGGCACTGCGGATGGCCGCGGGCCGGCCGGTGTGCGCGAGCAGGAAGACCGTACGCCCCACGGCCGGCCCCCCTGGGCCGGCCGAACCCGCGGAACCCTGTGAACCCTCTGAACCCGATGTAGCTGATGAATCTGTCACTGCGGCCCCTCCGCCACTGCACGGTCAACATCCGCCGGGTCGAGTGCCGGTGCCCCCGCCCGCAGCCACAGAAAGTACTCGACATTTCCCGACGGCCCCGGAAGCGGACTCGCGGTAACACCGAGAACGCCCAAACCCAGCTTCGCCGCCTGCGCCGCGACCTCGCGCACGGCCTCCGCCCGCAGCTCCGGGCTGCGCACCACACCGCCGCTCCCCAGCCTGTCCTTGCCGACCTCGAACTGCGGCTTGACCATCAGCACCAGGTCCGCGTCCGGCGCGGTGCACCGCACCAGCGCGGGCAGCACCAGGCCGATCGAGATGAAGGACAGGTCGCCGACGACGAGGTCGGCCGGAATGCCGTCGATCTGCTCGACCGTCAGCTCGCGGACGTTCGTACGGTCCTTCACGGTGACCCGGTCGTCGCTCTGCAGCGACCAGGCGAGCTGCCCGTAACCGACGTCGACCGCCACCACATGGGCGACGCCCGCGCGCAGCAGCACATCGGTGAACCCGCCGGTCGAGGCTCCCGCGTCCAGCGCCCGACGGCCCTCGACGACCAACCCCTGCGGCTGGAACGCGGCCAGCGCCCCGGCCAGCTTGTGGCCGCCCCGCGAGACGTAGTCGGGATCGCTGTCGTCCTTGAGGACCACCAGGGCCGCGCTGGTCTCGACCTGGGTGGCGGCCTTGGTCGCGGTGGTGCCGCCCACGGTCACCCGGCCCGCGGCGATCAGCTGCGCGGCGTGCTCGCGCGAGCGGGCCATGCTGCGGCGTACCAGTTCGGCGTCCAGGCGGCGGCGTGCCACTCCTGCCACGTTCGGTTCAGCTCCTGTTTTCGTACGGACCGGGAACGGGCGGTGCGTCCAGCGCCGTCAGCGCGTCACGCAGCCCCCTGTGGACATCCTCGTACACCTCGAGGTGTCCGTCCGCGGTGAGGTGGTCGGCGTCCGCCAGCCGCGCCAGGTGCGCGTCCACGCCGGCGTGACCGGTGGGCGTGCGTACGACGCCCAGCGCCGCGGGCCCGGCGGGCCCGGCGGCGGCTTCGCCCGCGGCCTCGGCAGCTTCGTCGCTCATGCCCCGACGCTACCCCGAAGAGCCCTTCGACCACGTACGGCTCTGCGGTACGGTCATGGTCACGATGGCTACGATCGAGGAGTGCCGCGAAGCACTCGACCAACTCTCCGGCAACCTGGCGCGGGCCGAAGGCGGCGTGCGCGGCGCGGCCGCGCTCGACCGCTCCCTGAGCTGCCACATCACGGACCTGGACCGGACCTTCACCGGCCGCCTGGCCGACGGCCGCATCCAGGTGGACGCGCTCACGCCCGGCCCGCCCGCCGGAAAGGCCCAGATCCGCCTCGCGATGACCTCCGACGACCTGATCGCCCTGGTGGCGGGCGACCTCAAGTTCGCCAAGGCCTGGGCCTCCGGCCGGGTAAAACTGGAAGCCGGCCTCCGCGACCTCCTCCGCCTGAAGAGCCTGCTCTGACCCCACCGTCCCCGCCCACACACAGCCCCACCGGAGTGCGAGGCGTCCCTTCAGCCCCCAGCGTTTGAGGCCTTCCCAGCCCCCGGCACTTGAGGCGCGGGACCCGGGGCGGAGCTCCAAATCCTTGAGCCGCAGCAAATCCAGCCCCGCCGGCGTCCGAGGCGCGGGGCCCGGCCCGGAGCCCCGAATCCTTGAGCCGCGCGCCCGCCGAGCCGCACCGACACCCGCCCCGCCGGAACCCGGGCCGCGGAGCCCGAGCGCGCCGCAGCAACCCCTAGACGGCGGCCCGCGCCCCGGCCCGGGACCGCCGCGCGGCCGGAACCACCAACGGCGTCCCCGTCTCCGGATCGGAGATCACCTGGCAGCGCAGCCCGAACACCTTCTCCACGAGCTCGGCCGTGACCACCACCCCCGGCGGCCCCTCCGCCACGACCTCCCCACCCCGCATCGCGATCAGATGCGTGGCGTAACGCGCCGCGTGGTTCAGATCGTGCAGCACGGCCACCAGCGTCCGCCCCTGCGTCTCGTGCAGCTCCGCGCACAGGTCCAGCACGTCGATCTGATGCTGGATGTCCAGATACGTGGTCGGCTCGTCGAGCAGCAGCAGCGGGGTCTGCTGCGCCAGCGCCATCGCGATCCACACCCGCTGGCGCTGCCCGCCCGACAGCTCGTCCACCGCCCGGTCCGCGAGTTCCGCGACACCGGTCGAGGCCATCGACTCGCCGACGATCCGCTCGTCCTCCGCCGACCACTGCCGCAGCAGCCCCTGGTGCGGGTACCGGCCGCGCGAGACCAGGTCGGCCACCGTGATGCCGTCCGGCGCGATCGAGGACTGCGGGAGCAGCCCCAGGGTCTTGGCGACCTTCTTCGCCGGCATCGACCCGATGGCCTGCCCGTCCAGCAGCACGCGCCCGGTGGACGGCTTCAGCATCCGCGCCAGGGCGCGCAGCAGCGTGGACTTGCCGCAGGCGTTGGGTCCGACGATCACGGTGAAGGAGTTGTCGGGGATCTCCACCGACAGGTTCTCGGCGATGACCCGCCGGTCGTAGCCGAGGGTCACGTTCTCCGCGGTGAGCCGCTGCACTTGGTCACTCCTGAGGTTCATATACGTCCTGCCTTGCGCTCGGTGACGAGCAGCCAGAGCAGATAGACACCGCCGACGAGCCCGGTCACCACACCCACCGGCAGCTGATCGGCGCCGAAGGCCCGCTGCGAGGCCCAGTCGGACCCCAGCAGCAGGACCGAGCCCATGAGCGCGGCGGTCAGCAGGTTCCCCCCGGGCGAGCGGGTCAGCCGCCGGGCCAGCTGGGGGGCGGCCAGCGCGACGAAGCTGATCGGCCCGGCCGCGGCGCTCGCCGCGGTGGTGAGCACGATGGCCGCGAGCATCAGCAGCAGCCGCGTGCGTTCCACCCGTACTCCGAGGGCGTACGCGGCGTCGTCGCCCATCTCCATCATCCGCACGGCCCGGCCCTGCCCGAGGACCAGCGGGAAGAGCACCGCGCAGACCGCGAGCAGCGGCCACACCTGCGCCCAGTCCCGGCCCGCCAGCGAGCCGGTCAGCCAGACCATCGCGCGGGTGGCCTCGACCATCCGCGCCTTCGTGATCAGGTACTGGATCAGGGCGATGAGCATGGCGGAGGCGCCGATGCCGACCAGCACCAGCCGGTAGCCCTGGATCCCCTGCTTGTACGCCAGCAGGTAGACGGCGAGCCCCGCCAGCAGGCCGCCGAGCAGCGCGCCGACGGCCACTTCGGTGGCGCCGCCCTTGAACAGGATGATGACGACGAGCGCGCCCACCGCCGAGCCGTACGCGAAGCCGAGCAGGTCCGGGGAGCCGAGCGGATTGCGGGAGACGGACTGGAAGACGGCCCCGGACATCCCGAGGGCCGCACCGACCAGCAGGGCGACCAGCACCCGCGGCAGACGCAGGTCGTTGACGATGAAGTCGTTGGCGGGGGTGCCGTTTCCCAGCAGGGTCTGTACGACGTCCCACGGCGCGATCCGGAAGTCCCCGGTGCCGATGAGCAGGACGGCCAGGGCGAACGCCACGACGGCGAGCAGGGCCCCCACGGCCAGGGCACGCCGCTCGACCCGCAGCGAGATCCCGCCGGGAAGGTTCAGCCGACGGGCTTTGGCGGTCACGGTCACAGCTGGGCCATCCTCTTGCGGCGAACCAGGTAGATGAAGACGGGGCCGCCGATGAGCGCGGTGACGATGCCGACCTGGAGCTCGGCGGGCCGGGTCACGACCCGCCCGAGGACGTCGGCGCCGAGCAGCAGCACCGGTGACAGGACGGCGGAGTACACGAGCACCCAGCGCATGTCCGGCCCGGTGAAGGCCCGTACGAGGTGCGGGATCATCAGCCCGATGAAGACGATGGGGCCGCAGGCGGCGGTCCCGGCGCCGCACAGCAGCGTGATGGCGAGCATCGCGGCGATCCGGGTCCGCGTCAGGTGGGCGCCGAGCGCCCGCGCGGTGTCGTCACCCATGGCCATCGCGTTGAGCGGGCGGCCCAGCAACAGCGCGAGCACCGCACCGGCCAGCAGGAAGGGCGCGACCTGCCGGACCGTGTCCATGTTGGCCGAGGCCAGCGAACCCACCGTCCAGAACCGCAACTTGTCCAGCGCCTTGCTGTCCATGAGCTGTACGGCGTTGATGTAGCCGACCAGGGCCGCGCTGGCCGCCGTACCCGCGAGCGCGAGGCGTACCGGGGTGGCGCTGCGGCTGCCGCCGAGCACGTAGACGACGACCGAGACGACGGCGGCCCCGAGGAAGGCCCACCACACGAACTCGCTCAGGGAGTTCGCGCCGAGGAAGCTGATCGCGGAGACGACGGCGGCCGCGGCCCCTGCGTTGACGCCGAGGATGCCGGGCTCGGCCAGCGGGTTGCGGGTCAGTGCCTGCATGACCGCCCCGGAGAGGCCGAGCCCGAGTCCGACCATCAGCCCGAGGAGCGTGCGGGGCACCCGCAGGTCCCGTACCACCACGTCGGAGGGCGTCCCCGTGTAGTCGAACAGGCCGTGCCAGACCGCGTCGAGGGACATCTGCTTGGCGCCCACGGCGATGCTCAGCACGGCGATCAGCGCCAGCACCGCCAGGGCGCCCAGCAGCCCGGCGGCGCGGGCGCCGTGGCGTGGGCGGACGGCGGCGACCGGCGCCGCGCTCTGTTCGGGGGGACTCTCGACCAACACGGAAGTTAGGTTAGCCTACCCTCCGCATTCGTGGATCATCCGAACGGCCCCGACCGCCGCCCGACAGCCCCCTACAGGCCGAGCCTGGCCAGCGCCTTCTCCGCGTCGAGCGTGCAGACCCCGTCCCCGGCCGCCGTCCAGGCCGCCGCGCAGAGCGCCCGCAGCCCGTCGATCGGGTCCCCGTCCTCCCCGCTCAGCTCCAGCACACCGGCGTTCAACGCGGCCGCGGTCCATCCGCCGCAGCGGAATCCCCCCTCGGCCGGCTCCACCTCGGGCTGCCCCCTCAACAGCCCCCGCAGGTCCCGGTCCACGTACGTCGGCCGGTGCCGGGGCTCGGCCCGCACCAGCTGCCTCGCGTCCGTCACCCCGGTCAGCACCAGCAGCGAGTCCACCTCCCCGTTGAAGGCGCCCTCGATGTCGGTGTCCAGCCGGTCCCCCACCACCAGCGGCCGCTCCGCCCCGGTCCGCAGCACCGTCTCCCGGTGCATCGGGGGCAACGGCTTGCCCGCCACCTGGGGTTCCGCGCCCGTCGCGATCCGTACGACCTCCACCGCGGCCCCGTTGCCCGGCGCGATCCCGCGCGCCCCCGGGATCGTCAGGTCGGTGTTGGAGGCGTACCACGGCACCCCGCGGTTGATCGCGTACGCAGCCTCCGCGAACCGCCCCCAGGCCAGGTCCGGACCCCCGTAGCCCTGCACGACCGCCGCGAGCCCCTCCTCGTCGGCCGACTCCACCGGCACCAGACCACGCTCGCGCAGCGCGACCCTCAGCCCTTCCCCGCCGATCACCAGCACCTTCGATCCCGGCTCCACCTGCTCCGCGATCAGCCGGGCCACCGCCTGCGCCGAGGTGATCACCTCGGCCGCCTCGGTCGGGATGCCCAGCTCGCCCAGGTGCTCCGCGACGGCGTCCGGAGTCCGGAGCGCGTTGTTCGTGACGTACGCGAGGTGCATCCCGTCGGCCCGGGCCGCGGCGAGGGCGTCCACGGCGTGCGCGATGGCATGCCCGCCCGCGTAGACGACACCGTCGAGGTCCAGCAGGGCAGTGTCGTACGCCTGGTGCAGACTCTGCTCACTGGCCGCGGGACTGATCCTGGTCTGCCGGGTCATCCTGGTCGCTCCTCCTGGGGCCCCTCCCAGCGGTAGCTGGGGGAGATCGATCATGTCCGATTCCGTACTCCCCCGATCATCCCGCATCGCGAGACGGGTCTTACCATGCACCAATGACCACATCTGGCACCGCGGACCATGGACTGCGCCTGATCCCGTTCCATGGCCTGCGCTACGTCCCCGAGCGTGTCGGCAGCCTCGCCGCCGTCACCTCGCCGCCGTACGACGTGGTCGTACGCCCCGACGGAGTCGACCACCTCGAATCCGCGGACCCGCACAACATCGTCCGCCTGATCCTTCCCCAGGCCGGCACCCCCGCCGCACGCAACGAACAGGCCGCGCGCACCCTGCAGGACTGGCTCGCCGAGGGCATCCTCAGTGCCGACCCGGAGCCCTCCCTCTACGTCTACGAGCAGCGCCGGGCCGGCATGCTCCAGCGCGGCATCATCGGCGCCCTCGCCCTGTCCGCCGCCGACGCCGGCATCGTCCTGCCCCACGAGGACGTCATGCCGGACGTGGTCACCGACCGGGCCGGCCTGATGCGGGCCACCTCCGCCAATCTCGAACCCCTCCTCCTCACCTACCGGGGCGACGACCCCGGCGCGGGCGCGGCGGCCGTCGTCGAGCGGACCGCCCAGCGCGCGCCCCTCCTGTCGACGACCACCGAGGACGGCTTCCAGCACCGCCTCTGGGCCATCACCGACCCGGCCGAGCTCGCGGCCGTGACGGCTGATCTCAGCCATCGTCAGGCCCTCATCGCCGACGGCCACCACCGCTGGGCGACGTACCTGCGCCTCCAGGAGGAACACGGCTCCCCCACCGCTTGGGACTTCGGGTTGGTCCTCCTCGTGGACACCGCCCGCTACCCGCTCCAGGTCCGCGCCATCCACCGGATGCTGCGCCGGCTTCCGGTTGCGGACGCCCTCGCCGCCCTGGAGGGCCGTTTCCGGGTCCGCCGGGTCGAGGGGCCGCTCCCGCTGGCTCTGGAGGCACTCGCGGACGCCGCGGAGCGGGGCAACGCCTTCCTCCTGACCGGCGACGGCACGTTCCACCTGGTCACCGACCCCGACCTGGCACTCCTGGAGAGCACGGTCCGGCACGACCGCCCCGAGGCCTGGCGCCGGCTGGACGCCACGGTCCTGCACTCCACCCTGCTCGACGCCGTGTGGCACGTCCCGGACGCACCCGACCAGATCACGTACATCCACGACGCCGCCGCCACCGTGGAGATGGCCGAGCGCCACGGGGGCACCGCGGTTCTGCTGCATCCCGTACGGGAGGAAGTCGTACGGGACCTGGCCCGCCAGGGCGTCACGATGCCCCGGAAGTCCACCTCGTTCGGTCCGAAACCGGCCACCGGCCTGGTGCTGCGCGGCCTGGCCTGACACACGCCCCGTCCCGTTCCCGGACATGAGGAAGGGCGGTACCCCGACCGGGGTACCGCCCTTCCTCACTTCACCAGGCGTCAGGCCTTGTCGCGGCCCGCGTCCCGCTCGTCGTCCTCGTCCTCGTCGTCCTCGACGACGATCTCGTCGGTGACGTCGACGTCGGCCTCGGACTGCTCCAGCGGCTCGTACTCGTCGTCGTCCTCGTCGTAGTACTCGGCGACGTCGGAGGCGCGCTCGGCCGCGGCGACCTCGGCAGCGTCCTCGTCGTCCTCGTCGTCCACGTCGTCCACGATGTCGTCGGCGGTGTCGATCGCGGCGTCGACGAACTCGACTCCGTCGAGCTCGGCGAGGCGGTCGGAGGCGTCGGTGGCCCCGTCCTTGTCCGCTTCGAGGGTCTTGCCGAACCACTCGCGCGCCTCGTCCTCACGACCGGCCGCCAGCAGGGCGTCGGCGTAGGCGTACCGCAGGCGCGCGGTCCAGGGCTGGACGGAGCTGGAGGCCAGCTCCGGGCTCTGCAGGGTCACGATGGCGGCTTCGAGCTGCCCCTGGTCCCGCCGGGCACCGGCGGCGACCAGCCGCATCTCGACCTGGCCGGCCTTGTCCAGCTTCTGCACCTCGGGCTCACCGGCCATCGCCAGCGCCCGCTCCGGACGGCCGAGGCCGCGCTCGCAGTCGGCCATGACGGGCCACAGCTCGACGGAGCCGGTCATGCGCTTGGCGGCACGGAACTCCGCAAGCGCCTCGCTGTACTTCTGCGTGGCGTACGCGGCGAAGCCGGCGGCCTCGCGGACGGCGGCGACGCGGGAGGCCAGTCGCAGGGCGATGCGCGAGTACGCGTACGCCTGCTCGGGGTCCTCGTCGATCAGCCGCGCGACCATGACCAGGTTCTTGGAGACTTCCTCGGCCAGGCCCTTGGGCAGGCTCAGCAGCTCCTGGCGCACATCGGCGTCGATCTCGAGGCCGGTGACGTCCTCGTCGATCGGAAGCCGCTTGACCGGGTCGCGGTCACGGTCCGCACGGAAGTCGCGGTCGCCACCACGGTCATCGCGGCCACGGTAGCCACCACGGTCACCACCGCGATCGTCACGGCCACCACGGAACCCGCCACGGTCGCCGCCGCGGTCGTCACGACGCGGGAAGGACGGACGGTCCCCGCCACGGTCGTCGCGACGGAAACCGCCGCCACCACCCGAGGGACGGTCACCACGGTCATCACGACGCGGGTACGACGGACGGTCCCCACCGCGGTCGTCGCGACGGAAACCGCCGCCACCACCCGAGGGACGCTCGCCACGGTCATCACGGCGGAACGGGGGACGGTCGCCACCACGGTCATCACGACGGGGGTAGGACGGACGGTCGCCGCCACGGTCGTCACGGCCACCGCGGAACCCACCACGGTCGTCATCACGACGCGGGTACGACGGACGGTCGCCACCACGGTCATCACGACGCGGGTACGACGGACGGTCCCCACCGCGGTCATCGCGACGGAAACCGCCGCCACCACCCGAGGGACGCTCGCCACGGTCATCACGGCGGAACGGGGGACGGTCGCCACCACGGTCATCACGACGGGGGTAGGACGGACGGTCGCCGCCACGGTCGTCACGGCCACCGCGGAACCCACCACGGTCGTCATCACGACGCGGGTACGACGGACGGTCGCCACCACGGTCATCACGACGCGGGAAGGACGGACGGTCCCCACCACGGTCATCGCGACGGAAACCGCCGCCACCACCCGAGGGGCGCTCGCCACGGTCATCGCGACGCGGGTACGACGGACGGTCGCCACCACGGTCATCACGACGCGGGAAGGACGGACGGTCCCCACCACGGTCATCACGACGGAAACCGCCGCCACTACCCGAGGGGCGCTCGCCACGGTCATCACGACGCGGGTACGACGGACGGTCGCCACCACGGTCATCACGACGCGGGAAGGACGGACGGTCGCCACCACGGTCATCACGACGGAAACCGCCGCCACCACCCGAGGGGCGCTCGCCACGGTCGTCACGACGCGGGTACGACGGACGGTCGCCACCACGGTCATCGCGACGGAAACCGCCGCCACCACCCGAGGGACGCTCGCCACGGTCATCACGGCGGAACGGGGGACGGTCGCCACCACGGTCGTCACGACGCGGGAAGGACGGACGGTCGCCGCCACGGTCATCGCGGCCACCGCGGAACCCACCGCGGTCGTCATCACGACGGGGGTAGGACGGGCGGTCGCCACCACGGTCGTCACGACGGAAACCGCCGCCACCACCGGAGGGACGGTCACCACGGTCGTCACGACGCGGGTACGACGGACGGTCGCCACCACGGTCGTCACGACGGAAACCACCACCGCCACCGCCGGCCGGTCGGCCACCACGGTCATCGCGACGGAACGGGGGACGGTCGCCGCCACGGTCGTCACGGCCCCCGCGGTAGCCGCCCCTGTCACCACCGTCGTTGCGCCGAGGCTCGCGCTCCGGACGATCGTCGGGAGAGTTGGACATGGGTGTGACTCCTGTCTTCGGGGTACCGCTAGTCATTCTCGCGCAACCAACCCATGGCCGCGCTTCGGCGTAAAGATGTACAAAAACAAAAAGGACCCTTGGTCCAGCGTTGAACGCTGGACCAAGGGTCCTTTGAAAGATTGTTCGGCGGTGTCCTACTCTCCCACAGGGTCCCCCCTGCAGTACCATCGGCGCTGAAAGGCTTAGCTTCCGGGTTCGGAATGTAACCGGGCGTTTCCCTAACGCT
>NZ_JBEZLW010000016.1:0-160446 GCF_040652395.1 Streptomyces sp. NPDC048269 | reverse complement strand
GCAGGCGCTCAGGTCGGGGGAGTGCTCCCTCGCCCTGGCCGGCGGAGTCGCGGTCATGGCCACGCCCGAGGTCTTCCCTGATCAGGTCCGCCACCGCCCCCGGCCCCTTCTGCACGCGGCCCGTCAGTGCCGCTTCGGCGCCTCGACCACGGCGCACGACCAGGTGAAGCCCGCGCCGGCGTTGAGCAGCAGTGCGAACTCTCCGGCGCCGAGGGCGGAGCGGCCCACCACCTCGTGGAGCCCTGCCGCGAGATCACCCGTACCCAGGTGGCCGGTCTCGCAGCCCCAGTCCACGGCAGGCGCGTCGACGAGTTCCCGCAGCAGAGGGATCCACGCGTCGTCCAGGGTCTTGCGAGCCAGCCGGGGAAGTATCACGAAACGGATCCGGGGATCACCGGCGTCGAGCCCGGCGTCGCGCAGCGCGCCCGCCACCACGTGCCGGATCATTTCGCGGTTGGTCTTCTTGAACGGCTCGACGCCGTGCTCGCGCAGGTAGACCCGCTTGGTCCGGCGCATGTCGACCACCGCGGAGTTCTCGCGGGGCACCTGCGCGAAGGGGTCCGTACCGCGGTGCATCATCTCCAGGTGCGGGGCGGCGCCGGTGTGCAGGGCGCGCAGCACGAGGTCGTCCGGGCCGGCCGGCGAGCGCAGCAGCACCGCCGTGGCGGCGTCACCGTAGGCGGCTCCGTAGTCGCTGCGCCACCGGTCGAAGCCGGGCATGGCGAAGCGGTCGGCCGTCGTGACCAGGGCGTGCCGGGGAGCCGGTTCCCGCCCTTCCCCGGCCGTCATCCGGGCAGCCGCCAGCTCCAGCGCCGCCGCCCCGCCGTTGCATATCTGCTGGATCCCGACGGGAACGGCTGTGTGGGCGCCCAGCTGGTGGGCGATGTAGTGCGGCGGGGACCACAGGTCGTGGCCCTGGTAGTACATCCACGCGTGCAGCAGCAGCGACACGTCGGCCGCCGGTACCCCGGCGCCGTGCAGGGCTTCCTGAGCTGCCAGCACGGCCATCTCCGGGGGCGCGACGTCCCCCGCGACAGGCAGCCGGGGGTCCCCCAGTTCCTTCGCCGTGCGTGCCTCGACCCGGCGTTCGGCCACGGCGGTCTCTGCGGTGTCCTGATGCTCCGGCAGCCACAGAGCCACCGAGGCGATACCTACCGGCACGGGCATTCTCATGCGAGGAGCTCCCTCTGATTTCGGCAGCGGGGCGGTCCCGCCCCCCGACACCTGATTCTTTCCAGCCGAAATCGAATGCACGTCAAACCGGCATGAAAGTTGAATGCAAACCGGCCGAACGGGCTTCTCTCCGCAGCCCGGCCTGTGGCAGCATCCTTTCCCGAAGGAAGTAGCCGAACCATCTGGTCGATCGAGAATTCAAAGAAAAGGAATTCACATGTCCGGCAACCTGGCCGTGGAACTTGCCCCGGAGATTCGCAATCGCGTCCGCGAGATCATCGCGGATGTCCTGGAGGTCGGCCCCGAGGAGATCCGGGAGGAGCACAGCTTCGCCGAGGACTTCGAGGCCGACTCCCTGCTCGTCATCGAGATGTTCTCCCGCTTCGAGCGGCAGCTGCACATCGAGATCCCGCAGGAGGAGCTCGTCGACCTCGACGACCTCGGCACGGCCTACGCCCTGATCGCGCGTCACGTGACAGAGCCGACGGGTGTCTGAGACACAGCTGCGTCGCGTTGCGGTCACCGGCCTCGGAGCGGTGAGCAGCCTGGGCATCGGAGCCGGGGCGTTCACCGAGGCCATACGCGAGGGACGCAGCGGAATCTCGCAGATCCGGTCGTTCGACAGCACCGGGTTCAACCACACGCAGGCCGGCGAAGTGCACGACTTCCGGCCGGAGGAGCACCTGAGGGTGCTGGAGCCCGCGCAGTGGGGCCGTAGCAGCCAGTTCGCGGCGGCGGCGGCCCGGCTCGCCGCGCAGGACGCGGGCTGGGAACCGGACGCCCTGGCCGCCGCGCGGGCGGGCAGCGCGATGGGCACCACCAACGGAGAGGCCCAGGTCTTCCAGGAGCTGACCGAGCAGTGGCTGGAACGGGGGCTGGAGGGGATCGACGGAGACCTCGCCTCCCGGGCCTGCGCCGACCGCATCGCGGCGGCCGTCAACACGGAACTGGGCCTGCACGGTGAGGCCCAGACCTTCGGTACGGCCTGTTCCGCGAGCAACTACGCGATCGGCTACGGCTTCGACGTCATCCGCAGTGGCGCGGCGGACGTGATGGTGGTCGGCGGCGCCGACGCGGTGAACCGCGCCACGCACGCCGGCTTCCACCGCCTGGGTGCCATCGCCCCGGACCTGTGCCGCCCGTTCGACGAGCACCGGGGCGGCATCATGACCGCGGAGGGAGGCGCCGCGCTGATCCTGGAGTCGTGGGAGAGTGCGGTCTCCCGGGGCGCCCGGATCTACGCCGAGGTGCTGGGCTACGGCATCACCTGCGATGCCAAGCACCCCACGCAGCCCGATCGGGACGGGATCGCCGAATGCATCCGGCGCGCCCACCGGGATGCCGGGGTGAAGCCGGACGAGGTCGACTACGTGTGCGCCCACGGCACGGGGACGTCCGCCAACGACTCCACCGAGGTCGCGGCTGTCCGCGAGGTGTTCGGCGACCGCCTTCCCGCGATCAGCTCGATCAAGTCGATGCTCGGTCACACCATGGGCGCGGCCAGCGGCTTCGGCGCGCTGGCGTGCTGCATGGCCCTGTACGAGGGCTTCCTCCCGCCGACCTCGACGGTCCGCACGGTGGACCCGGCCCTGGGCCCCGGCCTGGACTGCGTGCCGGGGCAGGCCCGCCCCGCCCGTCCGAACATCGTGGAGAACCACGGGTTCGCGTTCGGCGGGAACAACGCCATCGTGATGCTGGGGAGGCCCCAATGAACGGAACCGCCGCGCCCGCGGTACGGATCACCGGCTACGGCGTTCTGAGCGCCGCGGGCATCGGTGGCAAGGCCCTGTACGAGGCAGTCCGGTCCGGGGAGCTGCCCCTGGGTGACGACGCCGCCGAAGTACTGGGCGGACAGCCCGCACCGCCGGTGCGGCTGCTCCCCGTACCGGACTTCAATCCCCGGGAGCACCTGGGCCGCAAAGGCCTCAGCGTCCTCAGCCGGACCAGCACCCTGGGCATGACGGCCTCGGAGCTGGCCCTGGACGCCCTTCCGGAACTGACCGGGGAGTCGGAGCGCGCGGACACCGGTGTCGTGCTCGGCAGCAGCACCGGCAGCGCGCGGGCGTTCTCGGAGTTCTTCCGGGACACCTACGAGCTGGAGCGGCCCTACCTGGTCAGCCCGGCGCTCTTTCCCGGCCTGCTGCTCAACCACTGCGCCAGCCAAGTGGCCATGCGGCACTCCTTCACCGGTCTCAACGCCTCGCTGGCGGGTGGACACGTCTCCGCTCTGTCCGCACTGCGCTACGCCCGCAACGCCCTGACCACCGGTCGTGCCTCGCGCCTTCTGACCGGTGCCGTGGAGGAACTCAGCGCCCAGTCCGCCTGGGCCTGGTACCGGAGCGGTGACCTTCCCGAAGGTGCCCCGGTGGGTGAGGGCAGTGCCGTGTTCGTGCTCGAACGCGGTACGGAGGGGGCTGCTGCCCACCTGGCCGAACTTGCCGCTTGCGAGGTGTCTTTCAGTCCACTGAGCGAGGGACCCCTGGCTGTGTCGGCGGCACTCGCGCGCTGCATCGGGGACGCGCTGTCCGCGAGCGGATGCACACCCGCGGACATCGGCGTCGTGTCCTGCGGATCGAGCAGCAGGCCGGGCTGGGCGGCGGTGGAGTCCCGGGGCCGGGGCCGGGCTCTGGCCGGCTACGACCCGGAGGTCCTGCGCGTCCAGGACGTGCTGGGCGAAACCCACAGTGCGAGCGGCGCGCTCCAGTTGGCGGCGCTGCTCGGGTACTGGGGGGCCGACGGCCCACGGGGCGAGCCGAGGGCGTCCGGCAGCTGCGGTCTGATCACTTCCGTCGGGCACGACGGATCGGTCGCGGCGGCGGTCGTCAGGCGGCCCGCACCCTCGGCCTGACCCCCCCCCTCGTTCAGAGGCGGGTGTGCGCAGTGGTCACGGGGAGACGGTCCTCCCTGCGGGAGTACCCCAGTGACCACTGCGCACCGCCGTCGGCAGGGTCGGCGACGGAATGATGTGCGCTTGTACCGCCTTGTTGACCGCGTCGAGCCTCGACACGGCTCCGAGCTTGCGGAAGACGCTGTTCAGATGCCGTTTGACCGTTCCCTCGGTGATGCGGAGCCTGTCGGCGATCTGACGGTTGCTCATCGCCGCGGCCACGCTGACCAGTACCTGACGCTCGCGCGAGGAGAGGGCCTGTCCGTCGAAACCCACCGCGGCCGGACCGCGGGGCACCATGACCGTGGTGTCCGCCGCCTCCCCGAGGGTCCGCTCGATCGCCATGAGGAGCGCTTCCCGGTCGATGCCCTTGTGCAGCACGCCGCGTGCGCCGGCGGCCAGGACCTCCTCGACGAGACCCGGCTCCGCGTAGGCGGAAAGGCAGAGGACCCGCGTACGCGGGGAAATGTTCAGGATGTCGCGGACCGTGCCCGCCCCCCGGCTGTGAGGCATGCGGAAGTCCAGGAGCAACAGGTCGGGGCGCTCGGCGGCTGCACACCGTACGGCCGCGGCCCCGTCGGCGGCGTGCCCCACCACGGTGAGGCCGGGTTGCCCTTCGAGCAGGTCACCGAGTGTCTCCCGGAACAGATTGTGGTCATCGGCCAGGACGATGCGGGTGGGCGCCATGGTGGGGGTCCTTGTCACAGTCGGATGCTGAGGGGCAGATGGATCTCGACGCACGTGCCCTCGCCCGGTTCGCTCCCGATGTGCAGGCGGCCGCCCAGGTCCTCGATGCGTCCCTCCATCGACCGCAGGCCGTGGCCGTCGCTCGTCTCCCTCAGGTCGCGTTCGGCCACGAAGCCGACCCCGTCGTCCTGGACCCGCGCGTACAGCCAGCGCCGGGTGGTGCGGACGGTGACCTCGATCCGCTCGGCCCCGGCGTGCGTGAGGCAGTTGCGCAGTGCCTCGCGCAGGACGAGGAACAGCTCGCGGCGGCAGAGCTCGGAGGCCAGCGTCTCGTCGCCCGTCACCTTGACGGTGACGGTGGCCCGCGGCTCCATGTCGGCGAGCCAGCGCTGCAAGGCCTCACCGACCGGCGGTGTGTGCGAGCTCCGGCGCAAGGCGCCGATCAGGATCCGGTTCTCGCGGGCGGCCTCGCCGAGGGCTTTCCTGGCGACGGCGAGATGGGGGGCGGCCCGGCCGGGGTCGTCCTCACCCAGTTCGATGCGGTGCAGCGCCACGGCCAGGGCGTTGCCCAGCTCGTCATGGAGCCAGCGGCCGAGACGGCGGCGTTCGCTCCAGCCGGGGTCGCCGTTCCAGAGGCCGAACTCCATGGCGCGCATGACGTGACCGAGTCTCCGGACGACGGCCATCCCGCGCTCCATCCGGTCGCGGCTGTCCGCGGTACCGGTCTCCGTCACCTGGAGCAGAGCGCATTCGAGCAACAGGGTGCCCGCGGCCACCAGGTACTGCGGGGCGCAACCACCTGCGGGCTGCTCTGCTCCGCCCACGGGTCCGGGTTCCTCGGGGGAGGGGCTTCCGGCCGCCTCGGCGAGCTGCAGAACGCGGCGGGCGTAGGCAAGGCAGGAGGCGTCACGGTGGGGGTCGTCCGGTTGGCCCGGGCGCCCGAGCGAGGGCAGTTCGAGAGTGAAGCGATGGAGGATCGCCACGGCCTCCGCCCGGAGAAGGGCGTCCGTCGGGGTCACCGGGGGCGGTGCCGCGAGGCGGACGGCGCCCATCGGCTTGTGGAGACGGGACGACGACCGGGCCCCCCGGGGCGCACCGGGGGCGCGGGTCGCCCGCACGAGCCCCTCGTACAGAGCTTCCGCGAACACCGGGGCGGATGAGCTGTCCATCGAACTCCTCAACGTCACTCAGCTCCCACGGGCACTCCCGCAAGACTCCCTGACAGTAAACAGACAGACTTGTCTGATTGTCAAAGCTCCTTACGCCATCCTGCGGGACGTGCCGCACCTGCTGTGGGTCTTCGTGGAGCCCTCGAACGCCCAGTCTTTCCGGCTTATTTCAGAAGAAAAACGCCCATATTCGCTCGGCTGGGGCTGTGCGGTGAGCGCCGCGGGTCAACCATGGAACAGACAGACTTGTCTGTTACGAGTGCCGGGTGGTTGACTGACCGCACGGGGCTCAGGCTCTGAAGACCCGCTCCCGAAGCCGAGGAAAGGCGTAGCGCCGGATGCAGAAGCGCGCCGAGCAGACACGTCAGGCGCTCATCCGCGCAACCGCCGAACTCATCGGCGACGGAGGTCTGCGCGCTGCCGGACTGGTCAACATCTGCCGCACGGCGGGGGTGAGCAGAGGGGCTCTCTACCACCACTTCGACACCACGGAGGCGGTGGCCGCCGCCGTCCGCGTCCGGGCGTGTGAAGTGGTCACGGGTCTGATCGACGACGCCTTCGAAGCCCCCGCCTCCACCGGAGCCGCTCACTTCAGTACGTCTCTGTGCCGTGCTCTGCGTGAGGACGTGACGGTGCGGGCCGGCCTGCAGCTGAGCCCGAGCGGATCCGACGGGAGCCCGCGGCTGCTCGATGAGGTGCTCGATCAGGTGCGCAGCAGGATGGGCGAGCGCCAATCGGACGACCTCGCGGATCTGGCCGTGGTCGTCACGGCCGGTCTGGAATCCCTCGGCCGCCGGGACGCCACATGGTGGGACCCGGAGACCTCGGAACGCATCTGGTCGGTACTCGACCGCGTGCTCAGCCCTCCTGCGCAGGGGTCGTCCGCAGACGGCTGATCATGGCGGGGGTGGCGAAGCCGGGCAGCAGCAGCCGCCACATGGACGCCACGCGCTCGAGGAGGTCCCGTCGTCCGCTGTAGACCTGGGACATCAGCTGAACGCCCGTGAAAGCCCCGACGATGAACGTGGTCAGCTCGTCGAGGTCTGCGCCCGGCAGGATCTCGCCCTGTTCCGCGGCCTCCGCCAGAAGGCCGGCGATCACCTCGGTCGACCACTGGTACGGAGTGCGCTCCGGATAGGTGAACGAGGTCTGTTCCACCGTCAGCCGCACACTGGCGCGCAGTACCGGATCGCACTGCAGCCGGCGGGCGAACTCCAGGGTCAAGTCGATGGCCGCCTGCAGCTTCACCTCGTTCGGCGGGGCCACCAGAGCTTCCGTCTGGGCCTCGACCAGAGCGATGGCGATGGCCTCTTTTGAGGCGAAGTGGTGGTACAGGGCCCCTCGTGTCAGCCCGGTGTGGACGAGGATGTCGGTCGTGCTCGCCCCGTCGTAGCCCCGCTCGTCGAAGACTCGCGCCGCCGCCTCCAGAATCGAGCGTCTGGACCGCGTTCCCCGCTCTTGCTGCACCACCTGGCCAGTACCCCTCTTTGATCTTTATCACTTTGAAAATCCGACAGACCTGTCTGTATCTTAACGGCTGTAGGTGATCATCAGCCACTGTGGCGGGCACCCGAGCAGGTAGCCCCGCCCTGCCAGCGAAGAGACAGGCGGCTTGAAATGCAGCCCAGCGGGACAGACCTCACCATGCGACGCAGGCCCTCCATTTACCCTGCCCACAGTCTCGCAGGCGATCCCCGCCTACGCACTCGGGCTCTCGCGCTCACCACCATCGTCCCGCGGGAGTACGTACACCGAGCCTCCGTCTCGGAGGTGTTCCTCACGCATTGGGAAACAAACAGCCCCGACAGTTTCTCCGTGACGGCGCAGTGGCCTCGTGGGCACGCGCTCTTCGTCCCGTCCGGTGGCTACCAGGACCCCCTGCTGCTCGTCGAGTCGGTGCGCCAGGTCGGTGCACTGCTGTCCCACGCGGAGTACGGGGTGCCGTTCGGGTACCAGTTCTTAATGAGTGACATGACGTACTCCGCACACGTGGACGCCCTCACCGCAGGGCCGGCCCCCACCGAGGTCGAACTCCTCGTCAACTGTCACGACATAGTCCGCCGCGGCACGCGGCTCGTCGGCCTTCGCTACCACGTCACCGTGATGAGAGACGGACAGCCCCTCGCCGTCGCCGAGGCGGCCTTCACCTGCGTCAGCCCCTCCGTCTACCAGCGGCTCCGCGGCGAACGCTCCACCAGCGCACCGGCACCGTCCGCCCCCATCCTGCCCGTCCTCGTCGGCCGTACGTCCTCCCGCGACGTGGTCCTGTCCGCGGCCGGCCCCCATGCCGGCCCCAAGTGGCGACTGCGGTTGGACACCACGCACCCCATCTTCTTCGACCACCCCGTCGATCACGTCCCGGGCATGGTCCTCATAGAAGCCGCGCGGCAGGCCGCCCATGCGGGCACCGGTCTGCCCCACTCACTTCCCGTCCAGCTCACGAGCGCCTTCGAACGCTATGTGGAGTTCGACTCTCCCTGCTGGATCGAAGCCGAAGCGAGCGAACCGGACACCGACGGCTGCGTCACGTCCCACGTCCGCGGAAGCCAGGACGGTCAGACGACGTTCACGGCCGCCGTCACCCTCCGACCGCTCCGCTGACGCCGGAGGATCCCGTGCCCCAGATCGTGATCACGGGAAGTGCCGGCTTCATCGGCCGCCACGTCACCCGCCACGCCGAGAACCTGCGCCTACCGCTCCGCCTGATGTCGCACCACACCGAAATCCCGGCCACCGCCCACGGCACCGAGATCGTCCCGGCCGACCTGCGCGATCCCGCGAGCCTGCGAGGTCTGTGCGACGGCGCGGACGTACTGATCCACTGCGCTTCGCAGATCGGCGGTCCACGCGAACTCTGCGAAACCGTCAACACCCGGGGCACCGAGGCGCTGGTGGAGGAGGCGCTGCGCAGCGGCGTCTCGCGCATCGTCCACCTCAGCACCGCCGCCGTCTACGGCCGGGGCGTCTACCGCCAGGCCCGCGCGGAAGACCTGGTGCGCAGCCCCCTGTCCGACACCTCACGAACCCGGGCGGCCGCCGAGGACATCGTTCTCGCCGCCGGGGGCGTCGTCCTGCGCCCCCACCTGGTGTACGGGGCGCATGACGCCAAGGTGGTTCCCGGGCTGGCCCGCCTGCTCAGGACCCTGCCCGGCTCCGTGGAGGGCTGGGCCGGGCGAACCTCGGCCGTCGCGGCGGAAGACCTCGCCCGTGTCCTGGTCGCCACCGCTCTCGCGCCCGCCGAACGGCTCACCACGTCCGTATACCACGCCAACCACCCGCAGCCCGTGCTGTGGAGCGAGCTGCTCCGGGCCGTCGCCGCGGCCCTGTCCCTGCCCTGGCCGGGTTCCGACCTCACCTGTCACGAGGCCGAACTCCACCTGGAAGCACAGGGCATTCCCACGCACGACCTCGACATGGTCACCACTGACCACTGGTTCGACAGCCGTCCGCTCTGGACGGCGGTCGCCTGTGACCCCGGACCCGGTTTCGCCGACCGTTTCCCCCGCTACGCCTCCTCCTACCGGAACGCGCTCATGGCCCGTGAACGGGTCTGACACCCCACCCGGGTGAAAGGTCCCGTCCGATCGCGAGACCGGGCGGGATCCTCGTGCTTTCCGGGTCCGAATCCCCTTGGGCTTCCCCCGCGGGCGACGGCTAAACTCCGCTCGCCCGCAACCCGTGTGATGGTCACAGGGGTCGGGCCTGCTTGAACTGGGGGGTTCATGAGTTTGCTGCCGATCGGCAGAAGAGTGCGGGACAGACGGGGGAGAGGCCGCGGGGCGGTCGCCTCCGGTGCGTTGCTGCTCGCCGTCCTCACCGCGTTCACCGGCCAGACCGGATCCGCGTTCGCGGCGGCGGCGCCGCCCGCGGCCACCGCCTCACCGCAGGCCGAGCCCACGGCGCCGGCCCCGGCCGGGCCCAAGGCCCCGCCGAAGGCGGACCCGAAGGCCGACCACGAAGCCGCCGTGCGGGCGCTGGGGCAGAGCGACGTCGCGGAGACCTGCCCTGCGGCGCTCGCACCGCACACGACCGTCAACTGCACGGTCGAGCCGTACAAGACCGTCTCCTTCGCGCTCACCCTGCCGCAGCAGAAGGACGTGGTCCTGTTCCAGGTCCTCCACTCGCACTGGGCGAACTCCAGGCTGGTCGCACCGGACGGCACCGCCGTCACCTGTGAGAACCTGCTCGGCTCCGGCTCCGCGGACGGTGCCATGCGCTGTTACACGGGCGCGGCGGGAACGTACAAGCTGGAGATCACGGACCAGTACGGCACGGAGAACTCCGTCTCCGCCTCGTACGTTCCGCTGCTCTCCTCCGCCGCCTGCAAGGCGGTGGGCGCCGCCGACCGCAAGCTCGGCGCCCCGACCGTGTTCCACGGCTCGCTGGCCGCCGGTTCGGCAGGCGACTGCTACACGCTGGACCTGGCCGCGAACGACGTGCTGCGCACCTACGCCTCCACCTACCGGGTGCAGCAGGCGGTCGTCGACGCCACGGGCAAGGAGATCTGCACGACCCGCGGCCACGAGGGCGACACCCTCGACTGCCGGCTCACGGGCACCGCGCCGTTCCGGATGTCGGTGGTCCAGGGTTCGGGGGCCGCCGAAGCCTACGACGTCACCGCGGCGCGGCTCTCCAAGCCGGAGGGCTGCGTCGTGGTGGAGCCGCAGGCGTTCGGGGTCTCCCCGGACCTCACCTCCACGGCCCGCTGCCGGACCCTGCGGGTGTCCGCCGCCTCCTTCCACAGCTTCCGCCCGGTCTCGGCCACGAGCGCTCCCTACGGCGGGCTGTTCACCGGCGACGGCACCGCGCTGCTCGGCGACTGCGCGCAGGGCGCCTGTGAGCTGGCCCAGGGTGACCACACCTGGGTGGTCGACCCCCGCAGCACCGACACGGGTGCCTTCGGCATGGCCTTCCACTCCGCCAAGGAGACCCGGGGCTGCACCGCCACCCACGACAACGGCCTGGTGGCCGGACCTGCGACCGGTACGTTCGGCGGACCCGGACAGCACCTGTGCCTGACCCTGCCGACCGCCACGGGCAAGGGCGTCTACCTGCTCAACCGGCCGCCGGCCGAAGGCACCCCCGCCAAAGCGAAGGTCTACGACGCGTCGGGTGCCCCGCAGTGCGACAGCGACGGCTACTCGTACCGCGTCTGCAAGCTGACCGGCACCGCCCCGTTCCGTGCGGTGCTGAGCGGCGAGGCGTCCAAGGCGTTCGCACTGGTCATCCACCGGACCGAGGAGACCGCGGGCTGCACCGCATGGCGCCAGACCGGGTTCGACGGCACCTGGGGCGCTGAGGCCTCGCTGTCGCCGGAGGTGCGCTCCGTCTGCCTGAGCGTTCCGGCGAACGCGCACTCCACGGCCGAGATGCTCGACTACGCCAATCTCGCCAACAGCGTCAACGCCTCGGTCCAGCTGGTCGATCCGGCCGGCACCGTGGCGTGCAACACGGTCGGCAGCTCCACCACCATCTGTCCGCTCGCCGCCGGTGTTTCGTACACGGCGATGCTGCTCCCCTCGAGCTGGCAGCCGGACACGTACAAGCTGGTCCGGCGCGATGTCTCGGCGACGGCGAACTGCACCGTGCCGGCTTCGACGAAGGTCGGCGGCCCGTCCACGCCCTTCGACCTGACCTCGGCGCTCGACGCCCGCTGCGTCCGGGTCACGGGGGCCGCTTCGGACAAGTTCTGGCTGAGCTCGCGAACGCTCGGGAACCCCAGGTACGAGCCCTCGACCCTGCTCATGGCCGTCGATGCCCAGGGCAAGTACGTCTGCCGCCAGGCAGGCGTCTCCTGCCAGGTCACCGGCTCGACCTCGTACGTGGCGATCGTGCTCGCCTCGGGGTACCGCGACAAGCCCGTCCACACCGACGTGGACGCGTGGAAGGCTGCCACGGCAGCCGGCTGGGCCCCGGAGTGCTCCGGCAACCGGGTCTCCGTGGACGGCTTCGCGGTGCGCAGCGGGGTGCTCTCGGAATCCTCGGCCGCCTACTGCGCCGTGATCGACGTCAAGCCCGGCCAGTCCTTCGACGTGGTCGGCAACACCAGCTCCACGAACGGCAACCACCCGAGCGTGAACCTGCTGAGCGCCACCCAGTGGAGCAGCTCGTACCTCGGGTACCAGTGCACCCAGTACTCCGGCAGGTTCGGTGGCGACTGCATGGCCACGAACAACGGCGAGGCCGGCCAAGCCCTCCTGATGCTCAGTGCCTCCAAGGCCGCCACCCCGGTCGAGTACAGCATCCAGGGCATCTGCAGGGATGGGTGCACGCGCCCGCCGACCCCGCTGCCGACGTCCGTCGGCCCCGCCACGGGCGCCGCCGGAACGCAGACCCAGGCCGTCGTCCAGGGCACCGGGCTCACCCTCGGTACCAAGATCAAGCTCTCCCGGCTCGGGAGCGGCTCGGAGCGGTTCATGACGCCGCTGTCGGTGAACGCCGACGGCACCGCGCTGACCGTCCTGGTCGACACCAACGGCCTGGAGCCCGGCAAGTACGACGTGATCGGCGACGGTGTCGGGTACTCCACCGGAGTGCCCTCCCCGGGCTACCTCCCGAACGCGTACACGGTGACGGCGGCGGCGGCTTCGGCGAAGAGCCGGTTCGTGCCGATCACTCCGTCGCGGTTCCTGGACACGCGTGACGGTGTCGGGGCTGCGAAGGCGCGGGTCGGCCCGGGTGGTGTGGTCACGCTTCAGGTGGCCGGTGTGAAGGGTGTTCCGGCGACCGGGGTGAGTGCGGTCGTGATGAACGTGACCGCCGTCAACCCGACCGAGGCGGGGCACGTGATGGTGTACCCGAACGGGCAGCCGAAGCCCGCGGTGTCGAACCTCAACTTTGCGGCCGGGCAGATCGTCCCGAACCTGGTGACGGTGCCGGTCGTGAACGGGAAGGTGGACCTGCGCAACAATGCGGGATCGGTGGATCTG
Organism: Streptomyces sp. NPDC048269; assembly: GCF_040652395.1. Classification (NCBI taxonomy): domain Bacteria; kingdom Bacillati; phylum Actinomycetota; class Actinomycetes; order Kitasatosporales; family Streptomycetaceae; genus Streptomyces; species Streptomyces sp. NPDC048269. The sequence goes on along the minus strand of NZ_JBEZLW010000016.1, from coordinate 147,601 downwards.
ATCGCGGACGTGACCGGGTACTTCACGGACAAGGCCGCGACCGGTTCGGCCTTCACGCCGATCACTCCGTCGCGGTTCCTGGACACGCGTGATGGTGTCGGGGCTACGAAGGCGCGGGTGGGTCCGGGTGGTGTGGTGACCCTTCAGGTGGCCGGTGTGAAGGGTGTTCCGGCGAGCGGGGTGAGCGCCGTCGTGATGAACGTGACCGCGGTGTCGCCGACGGAGGCCGGGCACGTGACCGTCTACCCGAACGGGCAGGCGGCTCCCGGGGTGTCGAACCTCAACTTCACCGCTGGGCAGGTCGTGCCCAACCTGGTGACCGTTCCGGTGGTGAACGGAAAGGTGGACCTGCGCAACAACTCGGGGTCGGTGGACCTGATCGCCGACGTCACGGGCTACTACTCGGCGGACGGGTCGACGTTCTCGGCCGGTTCCCCGGTACGGCTGCTGGACACCCGGGACGGGACCGGCGCCCGCGCCGGGGCGGTGGGCCAGGGCGGGATCGTCAGCCTCAAGGTCGCCGGTGTCGAGGGCGTGCCGCTGACCGGGGTGACGGCGGTTGTTCTCAACGTCACCGTGACCGGCCCGACGCAGGACGGCCACCTCATCGTGCAGCCCCACGGGGTCGCGCGCCCGAACGTGTCGAACCTCAACTTCACGGCCGGGCGAACCGTCTCCAACCTGGTGGTCGTGCCCGTGGTGGACGGCCGGGTGACGTTCTACAACAACACCGGTTCCGCAGATGTGATCGCCGACCTGAACGGCTACTTCACCTCCTGACGGACCTGCGCGGACAAGCGCACAAGCGGACAGGACGAGGGGCCCGGCCGATCGTGAGATCGGCCGGGCCCCTCCGTCGTGGGCCCGCGTCAGTTCACCGAGTCGAGCGTGGCGCGCTGCTCGGGCGTCAGGTCGAGCGCCACCGCTCCGAGGTTCTCCTCCAGCTGTTCCACCGAGGAAGCGCCGACCAGCGGGAGCACCGGGATGTCGCCGCCCATCAGCCAGGACAGGACGACCTGGTTCACGGTGGCGCCGGTCTCGGCGGCGACCTCGCGGACCGCGCGCAGGCGGCGCTCGGTGCCCGCGTGTTCGAAGCCGGGGCCGAGCGGCTTGTCGTCGCGTACGTAGGCGCCGGCGATCAGCGGGGAGTACGAGACCTGCGTGAGGGACGGGTTGTCCCGGAGGTAGCTGAGCAGGTCGCCGCTCACCAGGCCCTGGTTGCCGTCGGGCGAGCGCAGGCTGGGGATGTCGGTGCGCTGGCGCAGGTAGCTGTGGTGGTGCTGGAGCACCTCGTAGCCCGGTACGCCGGCCGCGGCGGCGAGCGTACGGGCGCGCTCCACGCGCCAGGCCCAGTGGTTGCTGGCGCCGAGCAGGCCGGCCGTGCCGTCCGCGACGACGTCGGCGAAGCCCTGGACGGTCTCCTCCAGTGGAGTGTTCTCGTCCATGATGTGCGCGTACAGCAGGTGGATCCGCTCGATGCCGAGGCGCTCGCGGCTGCGCTCCGCCGACTCGCGGATGACCTTGGCGGACAGGCCTTCCACATCGAGGCTGAAGCCGCTGGTGGGCTGGTTGGGGCGGGCGCCCAGCTTGGTGGCGACGGTGATCTCGTCGCCGATGCCGCGGCTGCGCAGCCAGCGTCCGACCAGCTCCTCGCTCTCGCCGCCCTGGGTGCCGTTCACCCAGAAGGCGTAGTTGTTGGAGGTGTCGATGAACGTGCCGCCCGCCTCCACGAACCGGTCGAGGATCCGTACGAGGTGGCCTCGTCGACGGTCGTGCCGAAGGTCATCGTGCCGAGGCTCAGCACGCTCACTTCGCGGCGGGTCTCGGGGGCGGAGCCGATGACGCGGTATTTCACGGTGGTGCCTTTCGGTTCGGTCCGGCTCCCGGCCGTGGCACCGCGCCCGCGCGGACCGGCTGGTTCCCCGTCACGCGCCGCGCCGGGCAGGGGAAGCGTTTTCCGTTCAACGTACATGAAGGCCATGGGGTGGTGAAGTGCCCTTCGCCGCCGCCGCGTTGCATCGATGACCAGCGTGAACTCGCCCCCGGGCAGGACCGCCCGGGCCTCCCCGAGAATGGCCCCATGACGATCACCGATGGGCGGGACGGCGGGACGGAACAGGCCTGGGCGGCGCTCGGCGGGGCGCCGGAGCTCGCCGGGCGGGTGCGGTACCGCGGCGCGGGAAACCTGGGGGACGGGCCGCTGCCCGTAAGGGAGCTGGCGCGGGCCACGGTCGGGGCGTGCGCGCTGGCCGCGGCGGAACTGGCGGTGGTGCGAGCGGGGGAGGGGCCGGACGGCCTCGCCGCGCCCGTCGTGGACGAGGGCGCGGTCGCGGCGGCCTTCGTCAGCGAGCGGCACCTGCGGGTACGCGGGCGGAAGCCGGTGAGCTTCGCGCCGCTGTCCGGCTTCTGGCGGGCGGCCGACGGCTGGGTCCGTACGCACGCCAACTATCCGCACCACGAAGCGGCGCTGGTACGGGCGCTGGGGCTGCCGGCGGCGGCACCGGAGGCGGTACGGGCCGCGGTGGCGGGGCGCGCGGCCCTCGACGTACAGGAACTCGTCTACGGGGAGGGCGGCCTGGCCGTCGCCGTGGCGGGCCGGTACGGGGATCCGCGGCCGCTGGTGGAGACCGTACGGGAGACCGGGGCCCCGGGCCGGACGCTCGGGCCCGCCCCGGGCGGGCTGCCCGCGGCCGGGGTGCGGGTGCTGGACCTGACCCGGGTCATCGCGGGACCGGTGGCGACCCGCACGCTCGGACTGCTGGGCGCGGACGTCCTGCGGATCGACCCGCCGGGGCTGCCGGAGGCGGACGACGCGTACGCGGACACCGGATTCGGCAAACGGTCCGCGCTGCTGGACCTCGCGGCCGCGGCGGACCGGGCGGTGTTCGACCGGCTGCTGGCCGAGGCGGACGTGGTGGTGACCGGGTACCGGCCGGGGGCGCTGGAGCGGTACGGGCTCGGGCCGGCGGAACTGCTGGAGCGGCGGCCGGGGCTGGTGGTGGCCCAGCTGTGCGCGTGGGGGTGGGACGGCCCGTGGGCCGGCCGGCGGGGATTCGACTCGCTGGTGCAGGCGGGCTACGGGATCGCCGCGCGGTGCGCCGGTCCGGACGGTGTGCCGGGGGTGCTGCCGGCGCAGGCGCTGGACCACGGCACGGGATATCTGATGGCGGCGGGCGTGCTGAGGGCGTTGGCCGAGGGCCCGCGCGGGCGCGCCCTGCGGTTCTCCCTGGCGGGAACGGCCTCGTGGCTGGTCAGGGACGTCCCGGCCGCCGCCCCGGCCGCCGGGGGCCACGCGGGGTACGCGGCGGAACCGTGGCTCCGGTACACGGACTCGGGATACGGGCCCCTCCGGTACGCCGCAGGGCCGCTCGGGGACTGGAAGCGCGGCCCGTCCCGCTGGGGCACGGACGCCGCGGTCTGGCTCCCGCGCCCGGCCGGGGCTCAGGCCGTCCCGGGGTGTCCTCCCGAGGGGGTGTGAAGACCGGCTCCGCGGTGCTCGTGAAGAGGTGATCGGCTAGCGGGACACGTCCCGGACGTCCCGGACCAGCGGCTTCGCCATGCAGCGACTGGAGTCGTGGAAGCGGTAGTGGCCGAACTTGGCTGACGGGGAGTAGCCCGCGGAGAGGTACAGGGCGATCGCCTCGGGCTGCTGGTCGCCCGTTTCCAGGACCATGCGGACGCGGCCCGCCGCGCGGGCGTCGTCCTCCAGCGCCGCCAGGATCCGGCGGGCCAGGCCCAGACCGCGCGCCTCCGGGATCACGTACATGCGCTTCAGCTCGGCGTCGCCGTCCGAGTAGCCCTCGTCGTTCTGCTCCTGGCTGCGCCAGCCGCCGCTCGCGACCGGGGCGCCCGCGGCGTCGTACGCCAGCAGGTAGAGCCCGGCCGGCCGGGCGAACATCGCCGGGTCGAGGAAGGTGACGTCACCCTCGCCGTCGTACCGCTCCTGGTACTCGAGCTGGACCTGGTCGTTGAGCTTGACCGCGTCCGGGTGGTCGTACGGCACCGGGCGGAGGTCTATACCGTGAGACATTCGAATATCGTACGGAACCGTCCCGCTAAGGTGCAGGGATGCTCACCGTGACCTCCGTGAATGTGAATGGGATCCGCGCTGCCGCCAAGAAGGGGTTCGGGGCGTGGCTCCAGGGATCCGACGCCGACGTGGTGTGCCTTCAGGAGGTGCGGGCCGAGGAGGGGCAGATCCCGGAGGAGGTCCGGACCCCCGGGGGCTGGCACACCGTTTTCGCGCCGGCCGCCGCCAAGGGGAGGGCCGGGGTCGCGCTGTACACGCGGCGCGCGCCCGAACGGGTGCAGGTCGGATTCGGGAGTGACGAATTCGACACCAGCGGGCGGTACCTCGAGATCGATCTGCCCGGCGTGACGGTCGCCAGCCTCTACCTGCCCTCCGGCGAGGCCGGGACCGAGAGGCAGGACGAGAAGTACCGGTTCATGGCGGAGTTCCACACCTACCTCCAGGGGCTGAGGACGCGGGCCGCCGCGGACGGGCGCGAGGTCGTGGTCTGCGGCGACTGGAACATCTGCCACCAGGAAGCCGACCTCAAGAACTGGAAGACCAACCGGAAGAACGCCGGCTTCCTGCCCGAGGAACGGGAGTGGCTCGGGAAGGTCTACGCGGAGGCCGGGTACGTCGACGTCGTGCGGGCCCTGCACCCCGACACCGAAGGCCCGTACTCCTGGTGGTCCTACCGCGGGCGGGCGTTCGACAACGACGCCGGCTGGCGCATCGACCTGCAGGTCGCGACGCCCGGACTTGCCGCGAAGGCGGTCAAGGCGTTCGTCGAGCGCGCCGAGACGCACCCCGAGCGCTGGTCCGACCACGCGCCCGTGACGGTCGTCTACGAGCTCGGGGTTTGACCGGATCCGGATGCCAGCAGGCGGTCCATCGCCATCGCCAGCTCGGCCTCGACCACGCTCTTGGCCAGCGGGCGCAGGCGCGGGAGGGCGTCCTGCGGGAGGTGGGCCGTGATCAGCTCGGTGAACAGGGCCGCCATCGCGTCCGCGTGCTCGCGGACGCGGCGGCCCGTCTCCAGGACCGCCGAGAGCGGAACGCCCTCGCGGACCAGGGCCGAGGAGACGTCCAGCAGACGCCGGCTGACGTGCACGATCTCGTCGCCGTCGGTGGCGAGGTAGCCGAGGTCGAGCGAGGCCGCCAGGTTCTCCGGGGTGACCTCGCCCTCGAAGTAGTCGGCCAGCGCCTCCGGCGTCAGCCGGACCGGGGTCTCCTCCGACCAGCCGATGCCGAGCAGCTCGCCGAGCTGGCTGACGTCACGGCCGCTCTCGAAGGCGGCGGTCAGCTCGGCGATGCCGCCGAGGGTGTGGCCGCGCTCCAGCAGGGCGGCGATGGTGCGCAGCCGCGCCAGGTGGTGGTCGTCGTACCAGGCGATGCGGCCCTCGCGGCGCGGCGGCGGGAGCAGCTTGCGTTCGCGGTAGAAGCGCAGGGTGCGGACCGGGATGCCGGCCAGCTCGGCCAGTTCCTCCGTGCGGTACTCGCGCACTGTCTTCGCTTCCGTCTCTTCCTTCGCCACAGCCGCAGCCTATGGCGTACCGGCAGTAACTTTCCGGGCTTGACCCCTACCCATGAGTACGGGGCTGCTCTACTCTCCCGATTGTGCCAGTGATTGCTGGCAGCGTTGCAGGTGCGGATGTGATGCGGTGGAAGGTGGCTGGCATGGGCGGCGGCATGGGCAGCGGCGGTGACATCGCACGACGTGAGCATGTGCGCGTGGCGGTGATCGGGTCCGGATTCGGGGGGCTCGGCGCGGCCGTGCGGCTGCGGCGCGAGGGGATCACCGACTTCGTCGTACTGGAGCGGGCCGACTCGGTCGGCGGGACCTGGCGTGACAACAGCTACCCCGGGTGCGCGTGCGACGTCCCCTCCCACCTGTACTCCTTCTCCTTCGCGCCCAATCCGGACTGGCCCCGGACCTTCTCGGGGCAGCCGGCCATCCGCGCGTACCTGGAGCACGTCGCCGACACCTTCGGACTGCGCCCGCACATCCGGCTCGACTCCGAGGTCCGGATGATGCGCTGGGACGCGGAGGAGCTGCGCTGGGAGATCGAGACCTCCGCCGGTCCGCTCACCGCCGACGTGGTGGTGTCGGCGACCGGGCCGCTGTCCGACCCGAAGATGCCGGAGGTTCCCGGGCTCGCCGAGTTCCCCGGCAAGGTCTTCCACTCCGCCCGCTGGGACCACGACTACGACGTCCGCGGCAAGCGCGTCGCCATGATCGGTACGGGCGCCTCCGCCATCCAGATCGTGCCGGCCATCGCCCCCGAGGTGGAGCGCCTGACGCTCTTCCAGCGGACCCCGCCGTGGGTGATGCCGCGCACCGACCGGGCCATCACCGCCGTCGAGCGCTGGCTGCACCGCCAGCTGCCCTTCACCCGGGCGGCGCGGCGCGGGCTGCTGTGGGGCATCAGGGAACTCCAGGTCAGCGCCTTTACCAAGCGGCCGAACCAGCTCGGGCTCATCGAATCGCTCGCCAAGGCCAACATGGCGCGCTCGATCAAGGACCCGGCCCTGCGCGCCAAGCTGACGCCCTCGTACCGGATCGGCTGCAAGCGGATCCTGCTCTCCAGCGAGTACTACCCGGCCCTGGCCCGGCCGGACGTGGACCTGGTCGCCTCCGGGCTGAAGGAGATCCGCGGTTCGGTCCTGGTCGCCGCCGACGGGACGGAGACCGAGGCCGACGCGATCGTCTTCGGCACCGGCTTCCACGTCACGGACATGCCGATCGCCGACCGGGTGGTGGGCGCGGACGGCACGACCCTCGCGGACGCGTGGAAGGACGGGATGCAGGCGCTGCGCGGGGCCACCGCGGCCGGCTTCCCCAACTGGATGACGATCATCGGGCCGAACACCGGGCTCGGGAACAGCTCGATGATCCTGATGATCGAGTCGCAGCTCAACTACATGGCCGACTACCTGCGGCAGCTGGCCCTCCTCGGTGGAAGCAGCCCGAGCGGCCGGGCCGCGCTCGCGGCCCGGCCGTCCGCCGTGAACAAGTGGAACCGGCACGTGCAGGCCCGGATGGAGCGGACGGTGTGGAACACCGGCGGCTGCACCAGCTGGTACCTGGACGCCCAGGGCCGCAACACGACCGTCTGGCCCGGCACGACCGGCGAGTTCCGCAAGGAGACGCGCACCGTCGACCTGTCGGAGTACGAGGTCCTCCGCGTCCGGGACAGGGAGCCGGTCCCGGCCGTCGCCAAGGCCGCCACGAAGGAGGCCGCCGAGGCCGCCACGAAGGAGCCCGCCGAGGCCGCCACCGAGGAGAGTGCCGCGTGAGCCGCCCGGCACACGTCACCACGGGGCCGTACGCGCCCCCGGTCGGGCGACGCGAGTTCGTCGCCGTCTCCGCCGACGGGGCACAGCTGCACGTCGAGGTGCACGGCGACGAGGGCGCGCCGGCCGTGGTGCTGGCGCACGGCTGGACCTGCTCCACCGCGTTCTGGGCCGCCCAGATCCGGGAGCTGGCGAAGGACCACCGGGTCATCGCCTACGACCAGCGCGGCCACGGCCGCAGCCCCGCCGCCCGGGAGCACAGCACCACCGCCCTCGCCGACGACCTGGTCGCCGTCCTGGGATCCGTCCTCGCCCCCGGGGAGCGGGCGGTCGTCGCCGGGCACTCCATGGGCGGCATGACGATCATGGCGGCCGCCGCCCGCCCGGAGTTCACCGAACGCGTCGCGGCCGCGCTGCTGTGCAGCACCGGCAGCGGCCGGCTGGTCGCGGAGGCGACGGTCGTGCCCCTGCGCCCAGGGCGCGCGAGGACCCGTATCACCGGCTCGGTGCTCGGCTCGCGCGCCCCTCTCGGACCGGTCACGCCGGTCGCGAAGAAGGTCCTCAAGTACGCCACCATGGGCCGCGGTTCCGCGCCCGACAAGGTCGAGGCGTGCGCCCGCATCGTGCACGCCTGCCCCACCAACGTCCGCCGCGCGTGGTCCCAGGTGCTGGCCGGGCTGGACCTGGACGCCGACGTGGCCCGGCTCACCGTGCCCACCGCCGTCATCGGCGGCAAGGACGACCGGCTCACACCCGTCGTGCACGCCCGCGGGCTCGCGGCCGCGCTCCCGAACTGCGTGGGCCTCACCGAGCTCACCGGGACGGGGCACATGACCCCGATCGAGGCCCCCGAGGCCGTCACCGGCGCCTTGCGCGAGCTGGCGTCCCTGTACCTCCCCGCCGTAGAGAAGGAGAAGACGCCGTGAGCGCTCGCAGGAGTCTGGAAGGCCAGGTCGCCGTCGTCACCGGCGCCGCCCGCGGGGTCGGCGAGCTCCTCGCCCGCAAACTCTCCGCGCGCGGCGCGAAGATCGCCCTCGTGGGCCTGGAGCCGGAGGCCCTCAAGGAGGTCTCCGAACAGCTGCACACCGACAGCGGCCACTGGTACGCCGACGTCACCGACCACGAGGCCATGGCCCGGGTCGCCGAGGAGGTCGAGCAGCGATTCGGCAAGGTCGACATCGTCGTCGCCAACGCGGGCGTCGCCTCCGGCGGACCCTTCGCCGATTCCGACCCCGACGCGTGGCGCCGGGTGATCGAGGTCAACCTCATCGGCGGGGCCGTCACCGCACGGGCCTTCCTGCCCGTCCTGACCGAGAGCCGCGGCTACTTCCTCCAGATCGCCTCGCTCGCCGCGATCACCCCGGCGCCGATGATGACCGCGTACTGCGCCTCCAAGTCCGGCGTCGAGGCGTTCGCCCACTGCCTGCGCGCCGAGGTCGGCTACAAGGGCGTCAAGGTCGGTGTCGGCTACCTCTCCTGGACGGACACCGACATGGTGCGCGGCGCCGACCAGGACGAGGTCATGCGGGAGCTGCGTCAGCGGCTGCCGTGGCCCTCGAACCGCACGTACCCGCTGGGCCCGGCCGTCGACCGGATCGTCGCGGGCATCGAGCGGCGCTCGGCGCACGTGTACGCGCAGTGGTGGCTGCGCGGGATGCAGGGCGTGCGAGGCTACCTGCCGGGGATCATCGGGGCCGTCGGGCAGCGCGAGATGAAGCGGTTCGAGCCGCGACTGGCCGGTGTTTCCAAGGGGCTTGTGGGGGCCGGCGGGGCCGCGGACGAGCGGGAGCGCACGCAGAGTAACTGATCGAAATGCGAGCTTTGTCCGCCCATGCCAGTCTGGTCGAGGCCCCACCACCAACACCCCTTCTGGAGTGAACGAGCATGGGTATCAAGGACCAGTTCCAGGACAAGGCGCACGAGCTCAAGGAGCAGGCGCAGAAGGCTGCGCAGGGCGCGAAGGGCGAAGCCTCCGAGCGTGCCCGGCAGACGAAGGGCAAGAAGCAGCCCCAGAGCCCGCAGCAGCCGGACGCGGCGCGCCGGCCGGACACGGCACGCCAGTCGTGGGACGAGGTCGACGACAACTTCTAGCGGCCCTGGCTGCCCCGAGGGGCGCGATCCACACGGATCGCGCCCCTCGCGCATGCCCTAGCGCATGCCCTCGCCATGCCCTCGCGCATGCAATGTTCCCTCGGTGGCACGCCCCCTCGCTACGCCCCCTCGCTACGGCCTCGGGCATGCCCCCTCGTCGGGCATGCCCCCTCGCTACGGCCTCGGCGGCAGCTTCGGGCGGCGCAGGTCCGGCACGTCCGTGTAGCCGGGCGGCACCGCGGCCGGGTCCTGCTCCAGCAGTTCCAGCGCCAGGTGCACGGCGTCGTCCAGCTGGGCGTGCCGTCCCTCCGCCCAGTCGAGCGGGGTGCGCAGGATCGCGAGGTCCGGTTCCACCCCGTGGTTCTCCACCGACCAGCCGTACTCCGGGAACCACGCCGCGTTCATCGGCACCGTGATCACCGTGCCGTCGCCGAGGGTGTGCCGGCCGGTCATGCCGACCACCCCGCCCCAGGTGCGCTGGCCCACGACCGGGCCCAGGCCCAGCAGTTTGAAGGCCGCGGTGATCATGTCCCCGTCCGATGAGGTCGCCTCGTCGGCGAGCGCCACGATCGGACCGCGGGGCGCGTTGGAGGCGTACGAGACGGGCTGGGCATTGCGCGTCAGGTCCCAGCCGAGGATCGAGCGGGTCAGCTTCTCCACCACCAGCTCGCTGATGTGCCCGCCCGCGTTGCCGCGTACGTCCACGATCAGCGCGGGCCGTGACATTTCCATCCGCAGGTCGCGGTTGAACTGCGCCCAGCCCGAGCCGCCCATGTCGGGGATGTGCAGGTAGCCGCAGCGGCCGCCGCTGATCTCCCGGACCACGGCCCGCCGTTTGGACACCCAGTCCTGGTAGCGCAGCGGCCGCTCGTCGATCAGCGGCACGATCGCTACCCGGCGGGCCGGGCCCTCGCCCTCGGCGGGCTGGAAGGTGAGCTCCACGGTCGTTCCGCCCGCCGCCGACAGCAGCGGGTAGGGGCCGGTCACCGGGTCCACCGGGCGCCCGTCGACATGGGTGAGCACCGCGCCCTCCCGGATGCCGGTGCCGGCCAGCGGGGAGCGGGCCTTGGAGTCCGAGGACTCGCCGGGCAGGATCCGGCTGACCACCCACGCCCCGTCCCGGGGAACGAGGTTGGCGCCGAGCAGCCCGATCGCCCGCTGGTAGTGCGGGGGGCCTTCGTTGCGGCGGGCGGGGGAGACGTAAGCGTGCGAGGTGCCCAGCTCGCCGAGGACTTCGCGCATCAGGTCGGCGAACTCGTCGGGGGACGCGACCCGTTCGACCAGGGAGCGGTACTGGCGCAGTACCCCGTCCCAGTCGATGCCGCACATCTTCGGTTCCCAGAAGTAGGCGCGGATGATCCGCCCGGCCTCCTCGTAGGCCTGGCGCCACTCGGCCGCCGGGTCCACCTCGTGCAGGATGCGCCGCAGGTCCAGGTAGACGGTCGAGTCGCTGTCGCCCGACTCGGTGGCCGGGACGGCGCGCAGGTCGCCGTCGTCGTTGATCACGAGTCGGGTGCCGTCGCCGCTGACGGCGAACCAGTCCAGTCCCGAGGCCAGTTCCGTCTTGCGGGCCTTGGTGAGGTCGAAGTGCTCCAGCGTCGGCTTGCCGCTGATGTCGGCCGGGTTGGCGAAGGTCTCGCCGAGCGCACCCGAGATCGGCCAGCGCAGCCACACCAGCCCGCCGCCGTGCACCGGGTACAGGGCCGAGTACTTCGACGCCGACACCGGGAAGGGCGTGACCCGGCTCTCCAGCCCCTCCACCTCCACCATCACCGCGCCGTCTCCGGAATCGCCCGAGTCCCCTTCGCCCGGGTCGAGTCCGCCCGCCGCGGGCCGGCCCTCGGCGGACAGCGCGAAGGGGGAGGGGGTCGCCGAGGACAGCGGAACCAGGTACGGGCGGCAGCCCAGCGGGAAGGACAGGTCACCGGTGTGCACGTCGTACACCGGGTCGAAGCCGCGCCACGACAGGAAGGCGAGGTAGCGCCCGTCCCGCGTGAAGACCGGACTCTCGTCCTCGAAGCGGCCGTTGGTGACGTCGATGACCGTGCGCGCGCCGGGTCCGGCGATCCGGGCCATCTTGATCTGCCGCAGCGACCGCCCGATGCCCGGGTGTGACCAGGTCAGCCAGCATCCGTCGGGTGAGAACGCCAGGTCGGTGACGGGCCCGTTGATGGACCGGATCAGCTCGGTGACCTCCCCGGTGGACTCCTCGGTCGCGTCGAGCAGCAGCAGCCGCCCGTCGTTGGACGCGATGGCGAGCCGTTCCCCGTCCGGGTCGGACAGCAGCTCCAGTACGCGCCCCAGCTCGCCCGAGGCCAGCCGGCGCGGCTCCCGCTCCCCGGACGCCCGCGGCAGGTAGGCGATCTCGATCGCGTCCTCGCCCTCGGCGTCGGTGACGTAGGCGACCTGCCCGCCGCTGCCGAGCATCTCGGGCAGCCGCACCCGTACGCCCGGGGTGTCGGCGATGGTCCGGGCGGGGCCGTCGCGGTGGGTCAGCCAGTACAGGCTGCCGCGCACCACGACCGCGCTGGCCCGCCCGGTGGCGTCCACGGACAGCGAGTCGACGTGGCTGGCGGCCGGTACCTGGTACGTACGCCGGCCGGCGCGCGGCCCGCCGAGCCGGACCTCCAGCTTGCGCGGGACGGCGTCGGGGGCCAGAGAGTCCACCAGCCAGATGTCCCCGGCGCACTGGTAGACGATCCGGGAGCCGTCGCTGGAGGCGTGCCGGGCGTAGAACTCCTCGTGGTCGGTGTGCCGGCGCAGGTCGGTGCCGTCGGGCAGGCAGGAGTAGAGGTTGCCGATGCCCTCGTGGTCGGAGAGGAAGGCGATACGGCCGCCGACGAACATCGGGGAGTCGAGGTGGCCCTCGATGTCCTCCAGCAGCCGCTGCCCGTGCAGCCACAGCCGGCCGGTGGCGCCGCCGCGGTAGCGCTTCCATGCGGCGGGCTCGTGCGGGGGCTTGCCGGTCAGCAGCAGGGTGCGCCGCTCGCCCGAGTCGTCGGGGTGGACCTGGATGTCGGAGACCGGCCCCCAGGGCAGGCGCCCGCCGGGGCTGCCGTCGGTGGGCAGGCTGTAGGCCCAGGCGAAGTAGGAGAAGGGCTGGCCGTGCGAGGAGACGGCCAGGATGTCGCTGCGGCCGTCCTCGTCGGGCGGGGTCCAGCCGCAGACGCGGGTGTCGGTGGCGCCCCAGTAGCTCAGCTGGCGGGCCGGCCCGCCGTCGACGGGGACCAGGTGGATCTCGGGGTCGAGGCTCCGCCAGGTGGTGAAGGCGATGTGCCGGCCGTCGGGGGAGAAGCGCGGATGGCTGACCCTGGTCCGGTCGACGGTGAGCCGCCAGGCCCGGCCGACCGGATCTCCAGGGGGAACCAAGGGCGCCACCCAAAGATCGTCCTCGGTGGCGAAACACAGCAGGTCGTCGTGCAGGTGCGGGAAGCGGAGGTACGCGACGTCGTGACTCACCCCCCAATGCTTTCCGCGCCAGGAGGGCCTGGCAACTCGTACACGTGATCCATGCCACTGCTCGATGCGAAACGGAACGGTTTCGTTTCGATGGGAGCGGGGGTATCGTCGTATGCGTACGGAACACTTTCGTTTCGATAAGAGGCGTGTTCGGACGTTCGGACGGAGGCACGGAGATGACCGAGGCGATGGCGCCGCGGCGCAGCCGGATCACCCCCGAACGGGAGGCCGAACTCCACGGGGCGGTCCTCGACCTGCTCCGCGAAGTGGGCTACGAGGCGCTGACCATGGACGCGGTCGCCGCCCGCACCAAGTCCAGCAAGGCCACCCTCTACCGCCAGTGGGGGAGCAAGCCGGAGCTGGTCGCCAAGGCCCTGCGATGTACCCAGCCCGTCTCGCTGCGGGAGATCGACACGGGCAGCCTGCGCGCGGACTTCGCGCGCATGGTGGAGCACTCGGACGACGCGCAGATGGCCAAGGACACCGCGCTGATGCGGGGTCTGGCCCATGCGGTCCACGAGAGCCCGGAGCTCCACAAGGCACTGCGGGACCTGCTGGTCGACCCGGAGATCAACGGCCTGCAGGTGATGCTCCAGCGCGCGGTGGACCGGGGGGAGATCCGCCCGGACTGTCCGGCACTGGACTTCGTACCGCACATGCTCATCGGGGCGTTCATCGCGCTCCCGCTGATCGAGGACCGTCCGGTCGACCGGGCCTTCCTCGGTGACTTCATCGACGCCGTGGTCTTCCCCGCCCTCGGCGTCTGACTCTCCTCCTCCTTCCCGTCCCCGCTGCTTTCCCGCTGTTCCTGACACGCCGCTCTCGTCGTCGGGCCGGCTCTCCATGCCCAGATCCGGCTTCCGGATCCATCCCACGACCCGAACGGGAGAACCACCGACGTGGCCACCTTCCTCTACCGTCTCGGCCGGGGCGCCTTCCGGCGCCGCGGCCTTGTCGCCCTCATCTGGGTGGCGCTGCTGTTCGCCGCCGGTTTCGGCGCGGCATCGGCGTCCGCACCCACCTCAGGTTCCTTCTCGATACCCGGCACGGAGGCCCAGAAGGCCTTCGACGTGCTCGACAAGAAGTTCCCGGGGATGGCCGCCGACGGCGCCACCGCCCGGATCGTCATCAAGGCCCCGGCGGGCGCCAAGGTCACCGACCCGGGCACCAAGACCGAGGTCGAGAAGATCGTCGAGGGCCTGAAGTACGGCCCGGGCAAGGACCAGATCTCCTCGGTCGCCGACCCGTACCAGAGCCAGGCCGTGAGCCAGGACGGCTCCACCGCCTACATCAGCGCCAAGTACAAGGTCAGCGGCATGGAGCTGACCGACGCGACCCGCGACGCGCTCAAGGAGTCCGGAAAGGACGCCCAGGCGCACGGGCTCACCGTCGAGATCGGCGGTGACGCGCTGATGGCGGCCCCCGAGACCGGCTCCGGCGAGATCATCGGCATCCTGATCGCCGCGATCGTCCTCGTCATCACCTTCGGCTCGCTGATCGCCGCCGGGCTGCCGCTGCTGACCGCGCTGATCGGCGTGGGCATCGGCGTCTCCTCCATCACCGCGCTGGCCAACGTGCTGGACCTCGGCAACACCACGGCCACCCTCGCGACGATGATCGGCCTCGCGGTCGGCATCGACTACGCCCTGTTCATCGTCTCCCGCTACCGCGCGGAGCTCGCCGAGGGCCGCGAGCGCGACGAGGCCGCCGGACGGGCCGCCGGAACCGCCGGCTCCGCCGTCGTCTTCGCCGGTCTGACCGTGGTCATCGCCCTCGTGGGCCTGGCCGTCGTCAACATCCCGATGCTGACCAAGATGGGCTTCGCGGCCGCGGGCACCGTGGTCATCGCCGTGCTCGTCGCGCTGACCCTGGTCCCGGCCATCCTCGGCTTCGCGGGCAAGAAGGTCCTGCCCGCCGGCGAGAAGAGCAAGCTGTTCGGCAAGGGCAAGGGCAAGGGCAAGGCGGCCGGGAACGAGAAGAAGGCCAACGGCGGCACCCGCTGGGCCCGCTTCGTCCTGCGCCGTCCGGTCATGGTCCTGCTGGCCGGCGTGATCGGCCTCGGCGTCATCGCCGTCCCGGCGAGCAAGCTGGAGATGGGCCTGCCGGACGACGGCGCCCAGCCGGTCTCCACCACGCAGCGCCAGGCGTACGACCTGCTGTCCGACGGCTTCGGCCCCGGCTTCAACGGCCCGCTGATGGTGGTCGTGGACGGCGACAAGGCACTCGCCGACCAGACGGTCGACCGGATCAAGGGCCTGGAGGGCGTGGCCGCGGTTACCCCGCCGACCCCCAACCAGGGCGGCGACGCCTCGGTGATCACCGTCATCCCGAAGGACCGCCCGTCCTCCACGCAGACGGAGGACCTGGTCCACACGATCCGCGACGGCAGCGGGGACGACGTCCTCGTCACCGGCGCCACCGCGATGAACATCGACTTCTCGCAGAAGATGAACGACGCGCTGCTGCCCTACCTGGCGCTCGTCGTCGGCCTCGCCTTCCTGCTGCTGATGCTGGTGTTCCGCTCGGTCCTGGTCCCGCTCAAGGCGGCCCTCGGCTTCCTGCTCTCGGTGGTCGCCGCCCTCGGCGCCGTCGTCGCGGTCTTCCAGTGGGGCTGGCTCGGTTCCCTCTTCGGCGTGGAGCAGACCGGCCCGATCATGTCGATGATGCCGATCTTCATGGTGGGCGTGGTCTTCGGCCTGGCCATGGACTACGAGGTCTTCCTCGTCACCCGGATGCGCGAGGCGTACGTACACGGCGAGCGTCCGGGCCAGGCCGTGGTGACCGGCTTCCAGTACAGCGCGCGGGTGGTCGTGGCAGCCGCCGTCATCATGATCGCGGTGTTCGCGGGCTTCATCGGAGCCAGTGAGCAGATGGTCAAGATGATCGGCTTCGGCCTGGCCGTCGCCGTCTTCTTCGACGCCTTCGTGGTCCGGATGGCCATCGTCCCCGCCGTGCTCGCACTGCTCGGGCACAAGGCCTGGTGGCTGCCGCGCTGGCTGGACCGGCTGCTGCCGAACGTGGACGTGGAGGGCGAGAGCCTGCGCAAGCACCTCGCGGACTCGGCGGACGGTCCCGACAAGGACCGCGAGCTGGTCAGCGCCTGACCCCGTACCGGCATACGCCGAGGCCCCGTTCCGCCCGACCGCCAGGGCGGGACGGGGCCTCGGCGCACCTCCCGGCGGCAGCCGGGGCAGGGCGTTGCGCCTAACGGGTGGCGGGGGCGTACGTACGGCGCAGGAAACGGCGCAGCCCGGCGATGTCGAACTGGACCACGGCCACGCCCTCGGGGGAGTGGAACTCGACGACCGCCTGGACGCGGCCGCAGGGCCAGATGCGTACGTCCCCGGTCCCGCTCGGCGCCTGGAGCCCGGCCTCCAGCAGGGCGCGGGGGAAGACCCACTCGTTGTCGGTGCCCTCGGGGGACAGGTCCGCCGGGAAGACGATCCGTACGGCCAGCGGTTCCGCGGGGACGAATCGCAGGACGACCGGGATCGCCCGGTAGAGCGGCTCATCGGTGATCACGCGGGCCCTGACGCGCTCCTCGACGAGCGGGACGGTCGCCGTGGCGGTCGCGGCGGCTGGATTCTCGGCGGTCGCTGACATCGACAAGACTCCTCGCATCGGAGCGTTGTGGAATCGGCACATATGCACCTTTTGTCGTCCAGCCTCGCACATTCCGGCGAAAGTGCGAGGGGGTATTTGTGACCGAGACGCTGTTGCCAACCATTTGCAAGAGGGCGCTATTCTTGAACGGTTAAAGCCTGTGTGAGAAGCGGAGCCACTCCATGCACGTGCCCGACGGATTCATCAACGCCCCCGTGTCGGTGGCCGCCGGAGTGGCGGCCGCCGCCGCTGTGGCCGTCAGCCTCCGCGGCGCCCGCCGTGAGCTCGACGAACGGACCGCGCCGCTCGCCGGACTCGTCGCCGCTTTCATCTTCGCCGTGCAGATGCTGAACTTCCCCGTCGCCGCCGGCACCAGCGGACACCTGCTGGGCGGGGCGCTCGCCGCGATACTCGTCGGCCCGTACACGGGCGTGCTGTGCGTGTCCGTCGTCCTGCTCATGCAGGGCATCCTCTTCGCCGACGGCGGGCTGACCGCCCTCGGCGTGAACATCACCGTCATGGGCGTCGTCACCGTCGTCGTCTCCTACGCGGTCTTCCGCGGGCTGCTAAAGGTGCTGCCCCGCACCCGCCGCTCCGTGACCGTCGCCGCCTTCGCCGGCGCCCTGCTCTCGGTGCCCGGTGCGGCGACCGCCTTCACCGCGATCTACGCGATCGGCGGCACCACCGACGTGTCCATCGGCAAGGTGTTCACCGCCATGGTCGGCGTGCACGTGCTCATCGGCATCGGCGAGGCCGCCATCACCGCCGCGACCGTCGGCGCCGTGATCGCCGTGCGGCCCGACCTCGTGCACGGGGCGCGCGGGCTGACCACGCGGCTGAAGCTGCGCGTGGGCGGCGCACTCGTCGACGCCCCGGCCGCCGCCCCCGTCCCCGTCGCGCCGCGCTCCACCACGAAGGTGTGGGCCACCGGCCTGGTCACCGCCCTCGTCCTCGCCGGGTTCGTCTCCTTCTACGCCTCCGCCAGCCCCGACGGCCTGGAGAAGGTCGCCGCCGACAAGGGCATCGACGCCAAGGTCGAGGAGCACGCCGCCAAGGACTCCCCGCTCGCCGACTACGCCGTCAAGGACGTCGCCGACGCCCGCCTCTCCGGCGGCCTCGCGGGCGCCCTCGGCGTCGGGGCGACCGTCGCCGCCGGCACCGGCGTCTTCTGGGTCGTACGCCGCCGCAGCACCGCCGAGCAGGCCGCGGCCGAGCCGTCGGCGGTCTGAGATGGGAGCGGGCCACGCCCACCGGCTCTACCGGCACGGGCACTCACCGGTGCACGCGCTGCCGCCGCACTGCAAGCTCGCCGCGACCTTCGCGTTCGTGGTCGTCGTCGTGTCCACGCCGCGCGAGGCGGTGTGGGCCTTCGGGCTGTACGCCGTCCTGCTCGCCGGGGTCGCGGCCGCGGCCCGGGTACCGGCCGGCTTCCTGCTGCGGCGGCTGCTGATCGAGATCCCGTTCGTGGCGTTCGCGGTGCTGATGCCGTTCGTGGCCGAGGGCGAGCGGGTGGACGTACTGGGCCTGTCGCTCAGCGTCTCGGGACTGTGGGGCGCCTGGAACGTCCTGGCCAAGGGCACGCTCGGGGTGGCCGCGTCCGTACTGCTCGCCTCGACGACGGAGCTGCGGGCGCTGCTGCTGGGTCTGCAGCGGCTGAAGCTGCCGCCGCTGCTGGTGCAGATCGCCTCGTTCATGATCCGGTACGGCGACGTGGTGACCGGCGAACTGCGGCGGATGTCCATCGCCCGGCGCTCGCGCGGCTTCGAGGCGCGGGGGGTCCGGCACTGGGGGGTGCTGGCCAAGACGGCGGGCGCGCTGTTCATCCGTTCCTACGAGCGCGGCGAGCGGGTCTACCTGGCGATGGTCAGCCGCGGCTACGCCGGTTCGATGCCGGTGATCGACGAGGTGGTGGCCACACGCGGGCAATGGGCGTACGCGGCCGCCCTCCCGGTGACGGCGCTCGCCGTCTGTCTGATGGGATGGACCCTGTGACCGACCCCGTGACCATGACCCCCGCGCCCTCGCTGGAAGTGACCGGCCTCGCGTACGCCTACCCCGACGGGCACCAGGCCCTCTTCGGGGTCGACCTGACCGTCGCGCAGGGCGAGCGGGTGGCCCTGCTCGGCCCGAACGGCGCCGGCAAGACCACCCTCGTGCTGCACCTCAACGGCATCCTGAGCGGCGGGGTCGGCACCGTGACCGTGGCCGGGCTGCCGGTGGACAAGCGCCACCTCGCCGAGATCCGGCGCCGGGTCGGGATCGTCTTCCAGGACCCCGACGACCAGCTGTTCATGCCGACCGTCCGCGAGGACGTGGCCTTCGGCCCGGCCGCGGCCGGCCTGCGCGGCGCCGAGCTGGAGGAACGGGTCCGGGAGGCGCTGGAGCAGGTCGGGATGGCCGAATTCGCCGACCGTCCCCCGCACCACCTGTCCTTCGGGCAGCGCCGCCGGGTCGCGGTGGCGACCGTCCTGGCCATGCGGCCCGAGATCCTGGTCCTGGACGAGCCCTCGTCCAACCTGGACCCGGCCTCGCGGCGCGAGCTCGCCGACATCCTGCGCTCGCTGGACGTCACGGTCCTGATGGTGACCCACGACCTGCCGTACGCCCTGGAGCTGTGCCCGCGCTCGGTCATCCTGAGCGAGGGCGCGATCGCGGCCGACGGCCGCACCCAGGACCTCCTGTGCGACGAGCCCCTCATGCGGGCACACCGCCTCGAGCTGCCCTTCGGCTTCGATCCCCGTTCGGTACCGGTGGCATAAGCACCGGTCGCCGGTTGTTGGACTGCGCGTGGACATCCAGGGTGTGGTGACGGAGGGCTACGAGCCCGTCAGAGACGCGTTCGTACGCAACTTCGAGGTGCTCGGCGACAGGGGCGCGGCGGTGGCCGTGTACCGGGACGGGCGCAAGGTCGTCGATCTCTGGGGCGGCACCAAGGACGCGAACGGCACGGAGCCGTGGACCGAGGACACCGCGCAGATCGTCCGCTCCGCGACCAAGGGCGTGGCCGCCGCCGTACCGCTGCTGCTGCACCAGGGCGGACTGCTCGACCTGGACGCGCCCGTGGCCTCGTACTGGCCGGAGTTCAAGGCGGGCGGCAAGGAGAAGACCCTGGTCCGCGACCTGCTCGCGCACCGCGCGGGAGTCCCGGCCCTGGACCGGGGACTGTCCGTGGCCGAGGCTGCGGACGGGGTCTCCGGGCCGGGCGCGGTCGCCGCGCAGCGGGCCTTCTGGGAGCCCGGCACCGAGCACGGGTACCACGCGCAGACCTTCAGCTGGCTGGTGTCCGAGCTGGTGCTGCGGGCGACCGGCCGCACGGTGGGAGGCATCCTGGCCGAGGAGATCGCGGAGCCGCTCGGCCTCGACTTCTGGATAGGCCTGCCGGAGGCGGAGGCCCACCGCGTGGGCCGGGTGGCCCCGGTCGACCCGCCGGAGAGCGCGGGTCTGCTCAGGACCCGGCCGAGGCGCAACGTCTCCGAGGCCTACGCCGACCCGGACTCCCTCACCCGCCGTGCCTTCGCGGCCATCGACCCCGTGCCGGACGAGAACGACCCCGCCTACCAGGCGGCCGAGCTGCCGGGCTCGGCGGGCATCGGCACGGCCCGCGCCCTGGCCCGCTTCTACGGGGCCACCATCGGCGTGGTGGAGGACGGCGCGCGGATCTTCACACCGGCCACCACGGCGCTGGCCGCGCGGGAGTTCTCGGCCGGGCCCGACCGGGTGCTGGTCGTGAACACCCGCTTCGGACCCGGCTACATGCTGCACGGCCCGGCCTCGCCGCTGCTGTCCCCCGCCTCCTTCGGCCACCCGGGCCGTGGCGGCTCACTGGCGTTCGCGGACCCGGAGTCGGGCATCGGCTTCGGCTACGTCACCAACGCCCACGCCAAGTCGGTCACGGCCGACCCGCGTGCGCAGGCCCTGGTGCGGGCCCTGCGGTCGGCCCTGTCAGCTCTCTGAGGCCCGCTCGCGCACGTCGGTGAGCACCGCCCCCGCGTACCGCACGAGCTCCCCGGGGGCCATCGGGAACACGGTGGTCGGCGTGCCGGCCGCCGCCCAGACCTCGGCGTGGGCCAGTAGGGACCGGTCGGCCAGCACCCGTGTGCGCGTGCGGTGGCCGAAGGGCGGGACCCCGCCGATGGCGTATCCGGTGGTCTCCCGGACCAGGGCGGCGTCGGCGCGCGTCACCTTTCCGGCGCCGAGTTCGCGGCGTACGGCGTCCACGTCCACCCGGGAGGCCCCGTCCATGAGGACCAGCACCGGGACCCCGTCCGCCGAGAAGATCAGCGACTTGACGATCTGGCTGAGCTCGCAGCCGATCGCGGCGGCCGCGTCGGCGGCCGTACGGGTCCCCTCGGGGAAGGTCCGGACGGTGAGGTCGAGGCCCAGCCCGGCAAGGGCCTCGGCGAACAGCGGGTGCGTGGTCGTCGTCATGCGGGGACGCTAGCCTGCGCGGGGCGGCGGGTCGAGGCGTTTCCGCCCCGCCCGTCCCGGGCCGGCCGGACCAGGCGCCGCCCCCGCCCTCCCGGGCCGGCCGGGACCGGGATGCGCCGCCCGTCGCGCCCGTCCGTCCGTCCCGAGTCGGCCGGGTCCGGGGAGGGCGCGCGGACCGGCTCCCGCCCCGCCGTGCCGTGCGACGGGCCCTGTTCTAGCCCGCGTTCAGCACTTCGGCGACGATCGGGCCCGCCGCGTCGGCGCCGTGGCCACCGCCCTCGACCATGGCCGCCGCGGCCACGTCGCCGCTGAAGCCGGTGAACCAGCTGTCCGGGCTGCCCGAGCCGCCGACCTCCGCCGAGCCCGTCTTCGCACCCTTGTCCGAGCCGCCGACCGTGGACATCACCTTCTGGGCCGTGCCGCTCGTCGCCGTCAGCCGCATCATCGAGACCAGCTGCTGATGCACCGCGGGCTTCATCCGGCGCTGCGCCGTCACGATCGTCCGGCCGTCGAGGTCCGGCGAGACCAGCAGCGGCTGGTGGAACACGCCGGTGCGGGCGGTCGCGGTGATGGACGCGACGTTCAGCGGGTTCATCGTGATCCTGCCCTGCCCGATGTACGCGGCGGCCGCCTCCGCGCCCGTCGCCACCGGGACCTTGCCGTCGGTGGACTTGACGCCCGTCTGCCAGTTCAGCCCGATGCCGAAGACCTCCGTGGCCTCCTTCGCCAGGGCGCCGTCGTCGTCGACCTCCTTGATCTGCTTGATGAAGGCGGTGTTGCAGGACTTGGCGAAGCTGGTCGCGAAGCTCGTGCCGGCGGGCAGCGCGAAGTTGTCCAGGTTGTGGAAGGAACGGCCGCCCGAGGACACGTCCTTCGGGCACTCCGCCGGCTTGTCGGCCGCTACCTTGCCGCGGTCCATCAGCATCTCGGACGTCACGATCTTCATCGTCGAGCCGGGCGCCCGGTTGCCCGTCAGTGCCGCGTCGTAGCCGTCCTTGCGGTGGTTGGCGACGGCCAGGATGTGCCCGTTGCTCGGCTTGACGGCGACCACCGACGCCTCGGGGAACCTGCCGACCGCCTGCTCGGCCGCCGCCTGCACCCTCGCGTCCAGGTACGTCTTGATGGTGCTCGGCTCGCCTTCGACCAGGGTCAGCAGGGTCCGCTTGGGCGTGTCCGCCGTGGCGGGTTCGATCCAGACCTCGGCGCCGGCCTTGCCGCCCGCCTTGCTGCCGTACGTGTCGCGCAGCTGGTCGAGTACCGGCCGCAGCGAGGGGTACTTCTCCGCCGTCAGCTCCTCACCGTTGCGGTCCACGGCCTTGACCGGCGGGTTCGCCGGGGCGCCCGCACGCAGCTTCTCGTCCCGCTGGAGCTGTGGGTGGATCACCGAGGCCTGCCAGTCGACCAGGGGCTTCCCGCTGGTCAGGCCGCGCACCACGGTCAGCTGGGACTCGTAGGCGAGGGGCTTGGTCGTGCCCTCGTACGTGATCTCCGCGGCGACCGCGAAGGGCACCGTGTCGCCCTTCGGCGTACCGGGCGTGATCACGGCCTTGGACACGTGCGCCTTGGCCCTGTAGTCCGCCACCGCGGTCCGCGCGGCCTGCTCGTTGTTCGTCAGGGCGGCGGCCGCCTGCGCGTCCCCCGCCGCCCACGCCGCCAGGAAGGCCTTGGCGGTCGCCGCCGTCTCCTTCTCGGTGACGGGCCCGCTGCCCTTCTCCGGCTGCACGGAGGCCTCGGCCTTCCCACTGCTCTTGCCATCACCGTCGCCGGCGTCCCCGACCAGGGTGTACACCCCGTATCCGGCGCCACCGACCATCGCGAGGAATACCCCGCCGACGATGGCGCCCTTCGCTACCCCGTTCACGTGCTTCTCCTTCAGAGTCCCCGTTCTCTGAACATGTTCAAAGAACCTCTGGGGCGGACCTTACGCTCCGCGAGCGGACGGTTCGCCGCTTGTTACCGGACCGGAACATCGATGGCCGAAAAGGTGGGTGGCCCGGCAGGGGCCGTGAAGCATGTCCGTTCCCGGAGCTGGGGGTTGGCCCTTTGCCGCCCGCTGAAGGGCGATGTGCGACGCTCAGAACGCGGCGCGCAGGAAGCAGCAGCGGCTGATCGCCCGGCTCGGCCGGCCGGGCCGCTGACCTGTCGTGGCGCAGGCGGTCCCGGCCACGGGCCGCCGACGTGACAAACGCGACGGCCCCGACGCCCGTGAGCGTCGGGGCCGTCGTTCTCGCTGCTAGACCCAGGTGTCCAGCCACATCCGGCCCCGCCACGAGTCCATCGGCAGGGTCTGGCCCGTGTAGACGGGCCAGAAATAGATGAAGTTCCACACGATCAGCAGGACCAGCACCCCCGCACCGATCGCGCCCAGCGTCCGCCGTCTCTCGGTCGAGCCCGCCGGACCCAGCAGCGCGCCGATCATCATCGCCACCGCCAGACACAGGTACGGGACGAAGACCACCGCGTAGAAGAAGAAGATGGTCCGCTCCTGGTAGTTGAACCAGGGCAGCAGGCCCGCGCCCAGCGCGCACGCGATCGCGCCCGCCCGCCAGTCGCGGCGGAAGAACCACCGCCACAGCACGTACAGCAGCGCGAAGCAGCCCGCCCACCACAGCAGCGGCGTGCCCAGGGCCAGCACCTCGCGGGCGCACTTGCCCGCCTCCGTCGCCGGGCAGCCGTCGGTGCCGGGCTCGGGGGACTCGTAGAAGTACGACACGGGCCGGCCCAGGACCAGCCAGCTCCACGGGTTCGACTCGTAGGTGTGCCCCGACGTCAGACCGACGTGGAACTTGTACACCTCGGTCTCGTAGTGCCACAGGCTGCGCAGCCACTCCGGCAGGAACGACAGCGCGCTGCCCTGGTCGTTCTTCGCCGCCCAGTCGCGCAGGTAGCCGCCCTTGCCGTTGTCGGGGCTGAAGATCCAGCCCGACCAGGAGGCCAGGTACGTCACGACCGCGACCGGGACCGTCGACACGAAGGCGGGCAGCGCGTCGCGGCGCAGCATCGCCGCGTACGGGGCGCCCGCGCCCGCGGTGCGCCGCGCGGCCGCGTCCCACAGCACCGTCAGGACGCCGAAGAAGGCC
Organism: Streptomyces sp. NPDC048269; assembly: GCF_040652395.1. Classification (NCBI taxonomy): domain Bacteria; kingdom Bacillati; phylum Actinomycetota; class Actinomycetes; order Kitasatosporales; family Streptomycetaceae; genus Streptomyces; species Streptomyces sp. NPDC048269. Next base: position 123,637 of record NZ_JBEZLW010000016.1, on the reverse strand, counting down.
AGCACGACGAAGCCGTTCCACTTCGTGCCCGCGGCCAGGCCCAGGCAGACCCCGGCCAGGATCCGGTACGGGCGCCAGCCCAGCCGAAGGGTCTCGGCGATCCGCATGTCGGGCCGGGTCCGGCCCTCCCCGTCCACCGGGAGCGCGTCCGCGAGTCTGGCCCGGGCCTTGTCCCGGTCGATGAGCAGCGCCCCGAAGGCGGCGAGCACGAAGAACATCAGCACCAGGTCGAGCAGCGCGGTGCGGCTCATCACGAGGTGCAGGCCGTCCACCGCGAGCAGCGCCCCCGCCAGGCAGCCCAGGAACGTCGAGCGGAAGAGGCGCCGCCCGATCCGGCACAGCATCAGCACCGAGAGGGTGCCGAGCACGGCGGTCATGAACCGCCAGCCGAAGGGGGTGAAGCCGAACATCCACTCGCCGAGCCCGATGACCCACTTGCCGACGGGCGGGTGCACGACGTAGCCCGGGTCCAGCGGGAGGCTGACCCCGTCCGGGTTGGCGAGGATCGACTTGTCGATGTCCTTGGGCCAGCTCGCCTCGTAGCCCTGCTTGATCGTGGCCCAGGCGTCCTTGGCGTAGTACGTCTCGTCGAATATCACCGCCTTGGGGCTGCCCAGGTGCACGAACCGCAGCACCCCGGCGACGAGCGCCACCAGCAGCGGCCCCGCCCACGCCAGGATGCGCTGCCACGTGCCCCACACCTGCTGCGGCAGGCCGAAGGTCATCCACAGCTGCACGGAGGGCTGGGCGTACGGGGGCACCAGGCGGGTGCGGACGTCCGCGCGCCACGACGCCGCGCCGCGCGGCGCGTAGCCGAAGGCGCGCAGGCGGCGCAGCCAGGTGGGCGGCTCTTCCTCCTGTCCCGCCGACGGGGCGGGAGGGGCCCCCGCGGAGCTGGGCGGAGGCGTCGCGGTCTTGGTCACCGGGCCATCGTAGGGAAAGGATCTGTGAGTGCCCCAGTGGCGGGGAGGGTCGGGTCGCGGGACTGAGAGGATGGACGGGTGACAACTGACCAGCCCCGCGGTACCGAGCCCACCTCTCCGGCAGGCGTCCTCGTCCTCGCCGGTACCCCGATCGGCGACCTCGCGGACGCCCCGCCGCGGCTCGCGGCCGAGCTGGAGCGGGCCGACGTGATCGCCGCCGAGGACACGCGGCGGCTGCGACGGCTGACGCAGGGGCTCGGCGTGCACACCACCGGGCGCGTCCTGTCGTACTTCGAGGGCAACGAGTCGGCACGCACCCCGGAGCTGGTCGAGGCCCTGGCCGGCGGGGCGCGGGTGCTGCTGGTGACCGACGCCGGGATGCCCTCGGTCTCCGACCCCGGCTACCGGCTGGTCGCCGCCGCCGTGGAGAAGGACATCAAGGTCACCGCCGTACCCGGGCCCTCCGCGGTACTCACCGCGCTGGCCATGTCCGGGCTTCCCGTGGACCGGTTCTGCTTCGAGGGGTTCCTGCCGCGCAAGGCGGGCGAGCGCCTCGGCCGGCTGCGCGAGGTCGAGGGCGAGCGCCGCACGCTCGTCTACTTCGAGGCCCCGCACCGGCTCGACGACACGCTGGCCGCGATGGCCGAGGTCTTCGGCGCCGAGCGGCGCGCCGCCGTGTGCCGCGAGCTGACCAAGACCTACGAGGAGGTCAAGCGCGGCGGACTCGGCGAGCTGGCCGCCTGGGCAGCCGAAGGCGTCCGCGGCGAGATCACCGTCGTCGTCGAGGGTGCCCCGGCGGCCGCCCCCGGAGACGTGGACGACGAGGAGCTGGTGCGCAGGGTACGGGTGCGCGAGGAGGCGGGGGAGCGGCGCAAGGAGGCCATCGCCGCGGTCGCCGCCGAGGCCGGGGTACCCAAGCGCGAGGTGTTCGACGCGGTCGTCGCGGCAAAGAATGCGGCACAAAAGGTGCCGTAAGTCGGTAAAGAGCTAACCTGAAAAGCAAAGCTCAGACCGCGCACCGGGCGCTTTGGGCATGAGTCGCCCAAAGGCCGTCCAACACTAGACAGGGCCTGATGCGCTCCCGCCCGAAGAGGCGTCCACTGGCAATGGCACCAGTGGAACAAGAGGAGCTGGCATGAGTGAGATCGCTGACACCCCCGTACCCGTCTCCGTCGTACCCGTCCAGGCCGGCGTGCAGACCGTGCACGAGGCGTACTCCTTCGCCTGCATGAGGTGCGGGTACGGCTGGGAGCAGGCGTACGCGATAGAACACCACGTCGACGGCACGGGTCAGCCGTTCATCATGTACACGGTCAAGGGGGAGCGGGTGCCCTCCCCGCTGTCCAACCCGACCTGCCTGAACTGCGGCGGACACGTCGTCCGCATCATGCGCGCGGGCCAGGTCTCCTCGGTGCTCGGCACGATCGACCAGCTCTACCACCACCGCATCGCGCCCGGGATCGCCGGGCCCGTCCCGGCGGGCGCGAACGTCCCCCGGGCCCCGAAGCCGCACAAGGCGTCCCGGCACCATGACGCCCCCGGACCCGTCGCCATCGACGAGTCCGAGAAGCGCGGAGGCCCGATCTCCCGTCTGCTGGCGCTCTTCCGCCGGTCATAAGATCGGCCGTATGAGCTCTTCCTCTGCTTCGAAGGACGCACCCCCGCCGCTGCCCGCACCCCTCCGGGTGGCGGTGGCGGACTCGCACACCCACCTGGACATGCAGTCCGGCACCGTGGAGGAGGGCCTCGCGAAGGCCGCCTCGGTGGGCGTGACGACGGTCGTCCAGGTGGGCTGCGACGTGAAGGGCTCCCGGTGGGCCGCCGAGACGGCCGCCGCGTACGAGAACGTCCACGCGGCCGTGGCCCTTCACCCGAACGAAGCCCCCCGGATCGTCCACGGAGACCCCGACGGCTGGTCGAGGCAGGGCGCCCGGACCGGCGGCGGCGAGGCCGCGCTGGACGACGCACTCGCCGAGATCGAGGCGCTGGCGGCACTGGACCACGTGAAGGCAGTCGGCGAGACGGGGCTGGACTACTTCCGTACCGGCCCGGAGGGGATGGCCGCGCAGGAGCGTTCCTTCCGCGCCCACATCGAGATCGCCAAGCGGCAGGGCAAGGCCCTCGTCATCCACGACCGCGAGGCGCACGCCGACGTGCTGCGCGTGCTGCGCGAGGAGGGCGCGCCCGAGCGCACCGTCTTCCACTGCTACTCCGGGGACGCCGAGATGGCCCGCGAGTGCGCCGCCGCCGGGTACTACATGTCCTTCGCCGGGACCGTCACCTTCAAGAACGCGGCGCCGCTGCGCGAGGCCCTGGCCGTGGCGCCGCTGGAGCTGGTCCTCGTCGAGACGGACGCGCCGTACCTGACGCCGGCTCCGTACCGCGGCCGGCCCAACGCGCCGTATCTCATCCCGCTGACGGTACGGGCGATGGCGGCGGTCCGCGGCCTCGACGAGGACGCGATGGCCACCGCGCTGGCCGCCAACACGGCGCGCGCCTTCGCCTACTGAGCCCCGCGCGGCTCGACACCCTGTGTAGTCATACAACTTTGGAGCGTGACGAATCCTCCGCTATGGTGCCGTGCCCGAACCATGAGGGTCCGGACCAGTGGAGCGAGCTTCGTGAGCGATACACAGGGCAGTCACCGCCGCGGCGGTCCCGTCCCGGGGGCGTACGAGGCCGAGCCCGTGGCCTGGCGGGCCGGAGCGGTGGACCCGGAGCCTGCGGCCTGGCCGGGCGGTGCGGTGGATCCGGAGTCCGTGGCCTGGGCGGTGGGAGCCGGCGCTCCGGAGCCGGTCGCCTGGCCGGGCGGTGTGGTGGATCCGGAGTCCGGGGGCTGGCCGGCGGGAGCCGGGGGTACGGAGCCAGCGGTCCCCGCGCCGCGCGGCGGCGACCGGGGGGCGGCCCGCCGCCCCGCCGGCGGTCGCACGGCCCCGCCCCCACCGGCCCCCGCCGCGCCCTCGGCCGCGTGGCCGGATACCGGGGGCCCGGACGCCGAGTGGCCCGACGCGACCCCCACACCCGGCCCGGGCCGCCGAGGGGCCCACGCCGCCTCGGCACCGGCCGTCCCGGCGGCCGCGTGGACGGCATCGGCCGTCCCGGCGGCCGCGTGGTCCGACACCGAAGCGCAAGGCAGTCGGTGGCCCGAGGCGGAGCCCGCGCCCGGCCCGGGCCGCCGGGGGGTCCACGCCGGTTCGGCATCGGCCGTTCCGGCGGCCGCGTGGTCCGACACCGAAGCGCAAGGCAGTCGGTGGCCCGAGGCGGAGCCCGCGCCCGGCCCGGGCCGGCGCCGGGCGCCGGGGCCGCCGCCCGGCGCCGATGCCGGCCCGGCGGGCTGGGGCCCGCCGGGCCTCGCCGCCCAGCCGGCCGCCCGGCCCGATGCGGGGGCTCCGGCCGGCCAGTGGCCGGACGCGGCCCCTGCGCCCGGCCCGGGCCGGCGCCGGGCCCCGGGGCCGCCGCCCGGCGCCGACGCCGCGGGCGCCGCGGGCGGCGCGGGCGGCGCGGGCGGCTCCGGCCGCCGGGCCCGTGGCCGTACCGCCACCGCCGAGCCCCCGGCAGGCACCGGCCGGCGCCGGGCGGCGGACCCCGGAGCCGGGAGCGCCGGGCCCGTGGCCGTACCGGCACCGCCGGGCCCCCGGCAGGGGCCAGGGCGCCGCTCCCGCAGCCGGGCCGCGGCGCCCGCCGTACCCACCCCCGCCGCCCCGGGAGGGTCCTGGCGGCGGATCGTGCCCCAGGCGCTGGTCGTCGCCGTCCTCGCCGGCGGCACCACCGCCTTCGTCGCCGCCGACAAGTCGGTACTCCTCACCGTGGACGGCGTCCCCCGCAACCTCCACACCTTCGCCGGTGACATCGGCGAACTGCTGGCCGCCGAAGGCCTCGGCGTCGGACCGCACGACCTCGTCGCCCCCGCCCCCGGCGCACCCCTCGACGACGGCGAGCAGGTCGTCGTCCGCTACGGCCGCCCCCTGCGCCTCACCCTCGACGGACAGCGGCGCCAGGTGTGGACCACCGCCCGCACCGTCGAGGAGGCACTGCGCCAGTTCGGCATCCGCGCAGAGGGCGCCTACCTCTCCGCCCCCCGCACCGCCCCCGTCCCCCGCGCCGGCCTGACCCTCAGCGTCCGCACCGAACGCAGCGTCACCTTCATGGCCGACGGCCGTGAACGCACCATCCGCACCAACGCCGCCACCGTCGAGGAGGCCCTCGACCAGGCCGGCATCACGCTGCACGGCCAGGACACCACCTCCGTGCCCCCCACCGACTTCCCGCGCGACGGCCAGACCGTCACCGTGCTGCGCATCACCGGCACCCGCGAGGTCCGCGAGGAACGCATCCCGTACGCCACGGAGAAGACCGAGGACGACACCCTCTTCTCCGGAACCGAGGTGGTCGAGCGGGTCGGCCGCCCCGGGGCGCGCAGGGTCACGTACAGCCTGCGCACCGTCAACGGGGTCCGGCAAAAGCCCCGCCGCATCGCGGAGGAGACCGTCCGCGAGCCCGTCCCCCAGCTCGTCAAGGTCGGCACGAAGCCCCTGCCGACCTCCGTCTCCGGCGCCGACGGCCTCAACTGGGCCGCCCTCGCCCGGTGCGAGTCCGGCGGCCGCCCGTCCGCCACCGACCCCTCGGGCACGTACGGCGGGCTCTACCAGTTCGACGTCCACACCTGGCACGCCCTCGGCGGCAGCGGCCGCCCCCAGGACGCCTCGGGCGCCGAGCAGACGTACCGGGCGAAGAAGCTCTACGTGCAGCGGGGGGCGAGTCCGTGGCCGCACTGCGGCCGTAGGCTTAGCCGGTGAGCACCGCAGAGCAGCAGCCCAACGAGAACCCTTCTGACGCCCTCCTCGGCCCCGCCGACATCCGGGAGCTGGCCGCCGCCCTCGGCGTACGCCCGACGAAGCAGAAGGGCCAGAACTTCGTCATCGACGCCAACACGGTGCGCCGGATCGTGCGCACCGCCGAGGTGCGGCCGGACGACGTGGTCGTCGAGGTCGGCCCGGGGCTGGGCTCGCTGACGCTCGCGCTGCTGGAGGCCGCCGACCGGGTCACCGCCGTCGAGATCGACGACATCCTGGCGGCCGCGCTGCCCGGGACCATCGAGGCCCGGATGCCCGGGCGCAAGGACCGCTTCGCGCTGGTCCACTCCGACGCCATGCTGGTCACCGAGCTCCCCGGGCCGGCGCCGACCGCGCTCGTCGCGAACCTGCCGTACAACGTGGCCGTGCCCGTCCTGCTCACCATGCTCGACCGCTTTCCGAGCATCGAGCGGACCCTGGTGATGGTGCAGGCCGAGGTCGCCGACCGGCTCGCCGCCGAGCCGGGCAACAAGGTGTACGGGGTCCCCTCCGTCAAGGCCAACTGGTACGCGCACGTCAAGCGCGCCGGATCCATCGGCCGCAAGGTCTTCTGGCCGGCGCCGAACGTCGACTCCGGCCTCGTCTCGCTGGTGCGGCGCGCCGAGCCGATCAAGACCACCGCGACCAAGGCCGAGGTCTTCGCGGTCGTGGACGCGGCCTTCGCGCAGCGCCGCAAGACCCTGCGCGCCGCGCTGGCCGGCTGGGCCGGCTCGGCGGCCGGAGCCGAGGCCGCGCTCGTCGCCGCGGGGGTCTCGCCGCAGGCGCGCGGGGAGTCGCTGACGGTGGAGGAGTTCGCCGCGATCGCCGAGAACAAGCCCGCGGCGGAGAGGCCCGCGCTGTGAGTTCCCGTACGAGCGTGACCGTACGCGTCCCCGCGAAGGTCAACGTGCAGCTGGCGGTGGGCGCGGCCCGCCCCGACGGATTTCACGGCCTGGCGAACGTGTTCCTCGCCGTCTCCCTCTTCGACGAGGTGACGGCGACGGCGGCCGGCGGACTGACCGTGACCTGCGCGGGCCCCGACGCCGGCCAGGTCCCCCTGGACCGCACCAACCTCGCCGCGCGCGCCGCCGAGATCCTGGCGGCCCGGGCCGGCGTCGAACCCGCCGTCCACCTCCACATCGCGAAGAACATCCCCGTCGCGGGCGGCATGGCGGGCGGCAGCGCGGACGGGGCGGCGGCCCTGCTGGCCTGCGACACCCTGTGGGGCCTTGGTACCCCGCAGGCCGAACTGCTCGACATCTGCGCGGAGCTGGGCAGCGACGTCCCCTTCAGCCTCGTCGGCGGCGGCGCGCTCGGCACCGGGCGCGGCGAGCTGCTGACCCCGGTGGACGCGGGGGCGTTCCACTGGGTGTTCGCGGTGGCGGACGGTGGTCTGTCCACGCCGGCCGTGTTCCGCGAGTTCGACCGACTCACCGCCGGTACGAGGATCCCCGAGCCGGAGGCCTCGCCGGCCCTGCTCGCGGCTCTGGCGTCGGGCGATCCGGACGCGCTGGCCCCCGTACTGGCGAACGATCTCCAGCAGGCGGCCCTGTCGCTGCGACCGCAGCTGGCCGGGACGCTGGCCGCGGGGACGGATGCCGGGGCGCTGGCCGCGCTGGTCTCCGGATCGGGTCCGACGACGGCCTTCCTGGTCCGCGACCCGGAAACCGCCGCGAAGGTGGCTGCGGCCCTCGAAGCCTCGGGCACCTGCCGGGCCACCCGCGTGGCGTCGAGCCCGGCCCCCGGAGCCACTGTCCTCCCGTCCTGACCCGACCTCCCCGGGGCTCCGCCCCGCGTCCCCTGCGGCACCGCTGCCGGGGGCCGGCCCCCGGAGCCCCGCGCCTCAAGCGCCGGCGGGGCTGAATGTGCCCGGTGGCTCCGCCCGTACCCCGCGTGTCAAGCGCCGGCGGGGCTGGAAGACCGGGCTCCGCCCCAGACCCCGCGCCTCAAACGCCGGCGGGGCTGGATTTGGCTGGTGCCGCCTGTCGCCTGCCGGCGTGGGCTGGATTGCCCGCAGGGCAATTTCAGCCCCGCCGGCGCTTGAGGCGCGGGTCTGGGGCGGAGCCCCAGCAGACGGCCCGCACCCGTGCCCCGTACCTAGGCGGGAGTTGAGTATCCGCGCCCTGTCGGGAGACCGCCGCCGGCGGCGATCGTAGGGCCATGACAGTCAGCGCAAGCGACATGGCCGCCGCCACCCCCGCCACGCGGGACCGGTACGTCGACCTCCTGCGGGCCGCGTCCCTCGCCACCGTCATCGCCGGGCACTGGCTGATGGCCGCCGTCAGCGGCGACGGCATAGGGAACCTGCTCGCCCTCGTGCCCCCGCTCCAGGTGCTCACCTGGGGGCTCCAGGTCATGCCCGTCTTCTTCTTCGTCGGCGGGTTCTCGCACGCCCTGTCCTACCGCTCCCTGGCCCGCCGGACCGACCAGTCCGTCTACGCCGCCTTCCTGCGGGCACGGCTCCAGCGGCTGTTGCGGCCGACCCTCGTCTTCGTCCTCGTCTGGGCCGCGGCGGCGCTCGCCGTCCAGCTCGCAGGCCGCGGCGCCGGCGGGCTGAGCGGGGCCGCGCTGCGGGTGGTCACGCAGCCGCTCTGGTTCATCGGGATCTACCTCGCGATGGTCGCCTTCACCCCGCCGCTGCTGAAACTGCACGAGCGGTGGGGCTGGGGGGCCTTCGCAGGGCTTCTCGCCGCCGCCGCGCTCGTCGACGTCCTGCGCTTCGCGCTCGGCGTCCCCTACGTCGAGTTCCTGAACTTCGCCTTCGTCTGGCTCGCCGTCCACCAGCTCGGCTTCCTGCGCGCCGACGGGCGGATCCGCTTCCCCGCCGCCCTGGCCGCCGCCGGGCTCGCCGCGGCCGCGGCGTTGGTCGCGTACGGCCCGTACCCGCTGTCCATGGTCGGGATGCCGGGCGAGAAGGTCTCCAACATGGCGCCGCCGACCCTCGCGCTGCTCGCGCACGCCATGTGGCTCGTGGGCGCCGTCCAGCTCCTGGCCCGCCCCGCCACCGCCTGGCTCGCCCGCCCCCGCGTCTGGCGCGGTGTCGTCGCAGCCAACGGGATCGCCATGACCGCCTTCCTCTGGCACCTAACCGCCATGCTCGCCGTGTACGCCGCGCAGCTCGCCCTCGGGATCGAGCTGCCCGTACCGGGATCCGCCGCCTGGTGGGCGCAGGTACCGGTCAGGCTGTCGGCGGCCGCCGCGCTGACCGGCGTGCTCGTCGCCCTCTTCCGGCGCTTCGAGGCCCCGGCCCCGGTCCCGGCTCCGGCCGCGGGCCGCAGCCCCAGCACCGCCGGCCCCGGCAACGGCCCCCGCGCCGCCGCCGGCATCACCCTCTGCCTGCTCGGCGTCCTCGCACTGTCCATGACCGGCCTCGGGGGCCTGCTCGACGGTCACACCGCCACCCTCATCGCCGTCCCGGTCACCGCGCCCGCCGCGATCGTCATGGCACTGGGCGGCTGGCTCCTGGTGGAACGGTCGGCGTCCTCCCGGAGCGTTAGGCTGAGGGGCTGATCCATAAACCCTTACCTGGAGCGCGTCTGATGGCCGTCAATCTGGTCAATGTCGAGGCAGTCAGCAAGGTGTACGGCACACGTACCCTGCTCGACGGCATCTCCCTCGGCGTGTCCGAGGGGGACCGGATCGGTGTCGTCGGCCGCAACGGCGACGGGAAGACCACCCTCATCCGGATGCTCGCCAAGCTGGAGGAGCCCGACAGCGGCCGCGTCACCCAGAACAGCGGCCTGCGCATGGGCGTCCTCACCCAGCACGACTCCCTCGATCCCGCGGCCACGATCCGCCACGAGATCATCCGGGACATGGCCGACCACGAATGGGCCGGCAACGCCAAGATCCGTGACGTGCTGACCGGCCTGTTCGGCGGACTCGACCTGCCCGGCTTCGGGCAGGGCCTCGACACCGTCATCGGCCCGCTCTCCGGCGGCGAGCGCCGCCGCATCGCCCTCGCCAAGCTGCTCATCGCCGACCAGGACCTCCTGGTCCTCGACGAGCCCACCAACCACCTCGACGTCGAGGGCATCGCCTGGCTGGCCGGACACCTCCAGGAACGGCGCTCCGCCCTCGTCTGCGTCACCCACGACCGCTGGTTCCTCGACCAGGTCTGCACCCGCATGTGGGACGTGCAGCGCGGCGACGTGCACGAGTACGAGGGCGGCTACAGCGACTACGTCTTCGCCCGCGCCGAGCGCGAGCGGATCGCCGCCACCGAGGAGTCCAAGCGGCAGAACCTGATGCGCAAGGAACTGGCCTGGCTGCGCCGCGGCGCCCCGGCCCGGACCTCCAAGCCCCGCTACCGCATCGAGGCCGCCAACGAGCTCATCGCCGACGTGCCGCCGCCGCGCGACCGCTCCGAGCTGATGCGCTTCGCCAACGCCCGCCTCGGCAAGACCGTGTTCGAGCTGGAGGACGTGACCGTCCAGGCCGGCCCGAAGACGCTCCTGAAGCACCTCACCTGGCACCTGGGCCCCGGCGACCGCATCGGTCTCGTCGGCGTCAACGGCGCGGGCAAGACCTCCCTGTTGCGCGCCCTCGCAGAGGCCGCCCGCACCCAGGGCGAGACCCAGCCCGCCGCCGGCAAGGTCACCGTCGGCAAGACCGTCAAGCTGGCCTACCTCTCCCAGGAGGTCGGCGAACTCGACCCGTCCCTGCGCGTCCTGGAGGCCGTCCAGCGCGTCCGCGACCGCGTCGACCTCGGCAAGGGCCGCGAGATGACGGCGGGCCAGCTGTGCGAGCAGTTCGGCTTCACCAAGGAGAAGCAGTGGACGCCGGTCGGCGACCTCTCCGGCGGTGAGCGGCGCCGGCTGCAGATCCTGCGCCTGCTGATGGACGAGCCCAACGTCCTCTTCCTCGACGAGCCCACCAACGACCTCGACATCGAAACCCTGACCCAGCTGGAGGACCTCCTCGACGGCTGGCCCGGCTCGATGATCGTGATCTCCCACGACCGGTTCTTCATCGAGCGCACCACCGACACCGTGATGGCTCTGCTCGGCGACGCGAGCCTGCGGATGCTGCCGCGCGGCCTGGACGAGTACCTGGAGCGCCGCCGGCGGATGATCGAGGCGGCCGCCCCGGCGCCCGTCCCGGCCGCCGCCGCGGCGAAGTCCACCGCCTCCGGGGACTCCCGCGCCGCGAAGAAGGAGCTCCAGAAGATCGAGCGGCAGCTGAACAAGCTCTCCGACCGCGAGAGCAGCCTGCACGCCCAGATCGCCGAGAACTCCACCGACTACGACAAGGTGGCCAAGCTCGACGCGGAACTCCGGGAACTCCTCGCGGACCGCGACGATTTGGAGATGCGCTGGCTGGAGCTGGCCGAGGAGGCGTAGCCTCCGGCCGCCCCCGGGCGGCCAACTGGCCGGATAACGGCGGCGTCACGGGCCGGTCCTCCCTTGGGAACAGGGGGCGGACCGGCCCGGCGTCAGGCCTGCGTGAGTGATAGAAAGGTCATCCTCCCCGACTTCTGACACCGAAGGTACGCGCTGATGACCGAGCCGCCCCAGCCGCCGAACCAGCCGCCGACACCTTCCGGTTACGGACACCTGCCCGGCCCGCCGCCGCAGGCCGGATACGGATATCCGCAGCAGGGCGAGAACCCGTACGCGCAGCAGCCCCCCACCGTCCCGCAGCAGCCCTCCGCCGTCCCGCAGCAGCCGGCCCACTACCCGCCGCCGCCCGCCGGTATGCCGGGAATGCCGCCGCCCCCGGGCCTGCCGGGCATGCCGCAGCCCTCTTCCGGCATGACGCCGAAGAAGAAGCTGACCGTGCTGATCGCCGCCTCGGTCGCCGCCGTCCTCGTCGTAGGGACCGTCGCGTACGTCGGCTTCTTCAAGGACGACGAGCACCCCAAGCCGCCCGTCGCGCAGGAGTCCACGTCCCCCGACGCCAAGCCCTCCGGCTCCCCTTCCGTCGACGAGGGCGACGGCAGCGGCAACGGAGCCGCGGACGCCGACCTCAACTCCGCGCGCAAGCAGGGCGAGGACAGGGTCCTGTGGCTCAAGACCGCCAAGGTCGACGGGCCCGGCATCGGCGTCGACACCAAGGGCCAGTGGGTCGTCGGCGACACCGTGGCCAAAACCGTCTGGAAGAACCTCACCGGCTACGGCGCGGCCGACGGCAAGGAGAAGTGGACGATCTCCTTCCCCGGTGACATCTGCGCTGTCACGGACCAGATGACCGCCGACGCCAAGACCGTCGTCATGTTCAAGAACGGCGAGAGCGACAGCGCCGAGTGCAACCAGATGCGCATGGTCGACCTCAAGACGGGCAAGGAGGGCTGGACGAAGGAGGTGCCCAAGGAGGGCATGTTCGACCTCTCCGCCGGTCCCAGCCTGAGCCTCACCGCAGACTCCGTCTCCGTCAACCGGGTCACCCGCGCCAGCGTCTTCAAGGTCAGCACCGGGGACAAGCTCTTCGCGACCCCGGCCGAGGGCTGCATGATCAGCTCCTACCTCGGGGGCAACGGCAAGATGATCGGCATCGCCACCTGCCAGGACGCCGACCACACCGTCGAGGTCAAGGACGCCGACCCGGCCACCGGCAAGTCGACCTGGTCCTTCCGGCTCCCCAAGGACTTCACGGTCACCAGCGTCTACTCGGTGGACCCGCTCGTCCTCGACATCGGCAACGAGCAGAAGAAGGAGCGCTCCATCGTGGTCCTCGGACCCGACGGGAAGCAGCGTGCCACCGTCACCGGCGAAGGCAGCTTCGCGACCGGCTGCAAAAGCTTCCTCAGCCGCTCCTACCAGGGCTGCGCCGCCGGCCTGGTGGACTCCAACACGCTCTACCTGCCCACGTCGACGCAAGCCGGCACCGGCAACGAGATCGTCGCCTTCGACCTGGCCTCCGGCAAGGCCAAGTGGCGCACCCCGGCAGGGGACAAGCGCACCCTGACCCCGGTCAAGGCCGCGAACGGGCAGCTGATCGCCTACCGCAAGGCCGAGTACGACAAGGGCGGCGAGATCCTCTCGATCCCGGCCGCCGGCGGCGAGCCCACCGCGCTCCTGCGACACCCGTCCGGCCCGGCCGCTCCGGTCGAGAGCTCCTTCTACTCCCCGAAGGCCGACTACGTGGACGGGCGGTTCTTCCTCTCCGTCACACATCTGCTCGCCCGGGGCAAGGACGAGAAGTTCCTGATGGTCTTCGGCAAGTGAACGCGTCCACCGAGCCGCCCACCGAGAGGCAGTAGTAACGCATGAGTACCCCGCCGCCCCCCAGCCAGCCGCCGTCCGGCGGCTTCGGAGCGCCGCAGGATCCGCCCCCGGCCCCCGCCGGGGGAACCCCCACCCCTGGCGGGTTCGGTAAGCCGCCGTCGCCGCCCGTACCCCCGGCGCCCCCGCAGCAGCCGCCCGCGCCCCCGCAGCAGCCGCCGGCCGCGCCGCAGCAGCAGCAGCCGCCGGCCGCGCCGCCCGCCGCGCAGCCCGCGTACGGCTACCCGCAGCAGCCCGGCCCCGGCTACGGATACCCGCAGCAGCCCGGCACGCCGCCGCCCTTCGGGCCGCCCACCACGCCCATGTACTCCGCCCAGCCCCCGGCCGGCGGCGCGGGCGGCGGCGGCAACGACAAGCGCAACCAGCTGATGATCGTCGGCGCAGCCCTCCTGGCCATCGTCCTCATCGTCGGCGGCGGCTTCTGGTACGTCTCCGGCGACGGCGACGGCAAGAAGGACACCGCGAACAGCGGTCCCGCCAAACCGGGCGAGGACAAGGGCCAGGCCGGCCCGGGCGGCAGCGAGAAGGTGCCCGCCAACCCCAAGTCGAAGGTGCTGGTCAACCAGCCCAGCCCGACGCCGGAGGAGATGTTCCAGGTCCCCGGTTCCTGGCTGACCGACTCCACCTACGTCAAGTCCGATGTGTCGAAGATCGTCGGCTACAACCTCGTCGACGGCGGCAAGAAGTGGGAGGTGCCGCTCCCGGGCGAACTCTGCGGCGCCACCCCCCACGTCACCGCAAACAAGTCGGCGGTGCTCTTCAGGCCCGCGCAGAGCACGCCGGAGAACAAGTACCCGCCGTGCACCGAGGTCGGCGTCATCGACCTGGAAGCCGGCAAGCTCGTCTGGACCGGCAACGCCAAGAGCGCCGCCACCGGCGACAAGCCCGCCTCCTACTACGAGATCACCCTCAGCGGGCAGACCGTCGCCGCAGGCGGTGCCTCGGGCGGCGCCGCCTGGAACCTCGCCGACGGCAAGTCGCTGTGGGTGCCCAAGACGGACGGCGAAGGCTGCCGCGACGCCGGCTACGCCGGTGGCGAGGCCCTCGCCGTCATCCGCAAGTGCGGCCAGAGCCCCAACTACACCCTCTACGCACAGGTCCTCGACCCTGCGACCGGTGCGCCGCAGTCCACGTACAAGCTCTCCGCGGGCATCGAGAACGCCAGCATCGTCGCCACCAAGCCCCTGATCGTCGCCGCCGACGTCGGCAAGACCGCCAAGAACGCCAGCGGCGTCAGCGACCTCTTCGTCATCGACCCCGCCGGCCAGCTGAAGGCGCGCATCTCGCTCTCCTCCGGCAACTTCGGCGGTGAGTGCAACACCGAGGTCGAGAAGTGCTCCGGCTTCGTCGTCGGCAACGGCAAGCTCTACCTGCCGTCTTACGAGCACCAGGGCCAGGACCCCTACGGCAAGACCAACGAGCTGCTCTCCTTCGACCTGGAGACCGGCAAGCAGACCAGCGACCGCGCAGACGCGGGCGAGCGGTACCAGCTGTACCCGCTGCGCATGGACGGGTCGAACATCATCGTCTACAAGGACCCCCCGTACGACAAGGGCGGCCAGATCGTCAGCATCGACGGCAAGACGATGAAGGAAACCGTCCTGATGGAGAACCCTTCGGACAAGGCGACCCAGCGCATCGAGACGGCCTACCTGCCCGACCACCACGAGTACCGCTACCACAACGGCAAGCTCTTCATCGCCCGTACGTCGGTCAAGAAGCCGTACTCCGCCACGTCCGACCCGGAGTACATCTTCACCGCCTTCACCGCGAGCTGACCGCCGCGTCCAGGAAGCCCCCGGAAGGTCCGCCTTCCGGGGGCTTCTGCGCGGTATCCGCCTCGCACCGTCGAACAAGCGTGTAGCTTGCCGGGTCAGAAGGGTGGGGGGTGGGGGCCGCAATGGGCGTACGGGTCGTGGTGGTCGACGAGCACCGGCTGCTGGCCGAGGCGCTCGCCTCGGCGTTGAAACTGCGCGGCCACCGGGTGCTCGCCGCCGCCGCCCCGGCCGCGGGAGCCGCCGAGCTGGTCGTCGGACGCGCCCCGGAGGTCTGCCTCTTCGGCACCGCCACCCCCGCCGAGCCCGGCGTCTTCGAGCCCGTCGTCCGGATCAAGCGCGAGCGCCCCCAGATCGCCGTCGTCGTCCTGGGCCCGGTGCCCAGCCCGCGCGGGATCGCGGCCGCCTTCGCCGCCGGCGCCTCGGGGTACGTACGCCACGACGAGCGCATCGAGGGCGTGGAACGGGCGCTGGCCAAGGCCAGGGCGGGTGAGGTGGCGATCGCCCCGCAACTGCTGCAGGGCGCCTTCGCGGAGCTCCTCAACCCCTCCGCCCAGCCCGACGACGAGGGCAGCCGGCTGCTGCGGCTGCTCACGCCCCGCGAGGTGGAGGTGCTGGTCCGGGTTGCCGAAGGCGAGGACACCCGGCTCATCGCCGCGGGCATGGCCATCGCGCCGAGCACCGCCCGCACCCACGTGCAGCGGGTGCTGATGAAGCTGGGCGTGGGCTCCCGGCTGGAGGCGGCCGCGCTGGCCGCCCGTACCGGCCTGCTGGACCGGGCGGTGCCGGTGCAGCCGTCCGCCGCCGCCCAGGCCTGACGGGAGCCGATTTCCCCGCGGGCGCCGAATCGGGTAAGCCAGTGTCTGCATGCGCAGGCATCCGGCGCGTGGTCCCCCGCGAGAGGCAGTAGGCGAGTGAGCAAGACGCCAGTTCACAAATACCTGGTAACCGGCGGCGCCGGATACGTCGGCAGCGTGGTCGCGGCCCACCTCCTGGAGGCGGGTCACGAGGTCACCGTCCTCGACGACCTCAGCACCGGCTTCCGCGTCGGAGTCCCGGCGGGCGCCACCTTCATCGAGGGCCGGATCCAGGACGCCGCCTCGTACCTGGACTCCTCCTACGACGCGGTACTGCACTTCGCGGCCTCCTCGCAGGTCGGCGAGTCCGTGGTGGACCCGGGCAAGTACTGGGAGAACAACGTCGGCGGCACCCTCGCCCTGCTCGCCGCCATGCGCGGTGCGGGCGTGCGCAAGCTGGTGTTCTCCTCCACCGCCGCCACCTACGGGGAACCGACGGAGGGCCTGCTGACGGAGGCCTCGGTGACCGCGCCCACCAACCCGTACGGGGCCTCGAAGCTGGCCGTGGACCACATGATCGCGGGGGAGTGCGTGGCGCACGGCCTGGCCGCGGTGTCCCTGCGCTACTTCAACGTGGCGGGCGCGTACGGGGAGTTCGGCGAGCGGCACAGCCCCGAGACCCACCTGATCCCGCTGGTCCTCCAGGTCGCCCTGGGCGAGCGGGAGTCGATCTCGGTGTTCGGCGAGGACTACCCGACCCCGGACGGCACCTGCGTACGCGACTACATCCACGTCGCGGACCTGGCGGAAGCCCACCTGGCGGCGCTGGAGGCGGCCGTCGCCGGCGAGCACCTGATCTGCAACCTGGGCAACGGCGCCGGGTTCTCGGTCCGCGAGGTCGTCGAGACCGTCCGCAAGGTGACCGGACGGGAGATCCCCGAAGTGATCGCCCCGCGCCGGGCAGGCGACCCGGCCATGCTGGTCGCCTCCGCCCGCACCGCCCACGAGCGGCTGGGGTGGACCCCGAGCCGTTCGGACCTCACCGGCATCATCACGGACGCGTGGAACTTCGCCCGGACGCACACCTCCTGAACCACCGGTGTCCACCCGCACCACCGCTTTCCCCGCACGCCCTCCGACCCTCGGGTACGGGGGGCGTGCGCATCTGCGCCACGCGCTGGCGTCGGGCGCTCTGCGCGGGCGCCCGGCGTGCACACGCCGAGTGAAACGCGCACCGTGCAACTGCCCGTGGCACACACCGGTCCGGAGGCCGTCATCCGGACCATCGGGCCGGTGAAAACAAGCCACCAGAAAGGCTGTTCAGCACGCCTGCCCCGGAAAATCGCGGGAAAAACTTCTGCTATTCGGCCAACCCGCGAGCCCCCCGCCCCCTACGCTGATGCGTGACACCGGTGGGGGCCGGTGTTGATTCAGGGGTCGAGACAAGTCGGGTACGACGTCCGCTCCGGGGTAGTGCAGAGATGTCACGGCGGCGGCCGCGGCGGCTGCGGATCACCCGGTCCGGGCGCCGTACCCGCCGTCGTCCGTTCCCCGACCCTTGGGGGTTTTGTGGCTCGTATCCGGGTTCTCGTGGTCGACGATCACCGCATCTTCGCCGAATCGCTCGCGGCCGCGCTCGCGGCCGAGCCGGACGTGGACGTGTCCGCGGCCGGCAGCGGCCCCGCCGCGCTGCGCTGTCTCGAACGCGCGGCGGCCGAGGGCCGCCGCTTCGACGTCATGCTGGTCGACGCCGATCTCGGCGCCGTCGCCGGGGCCGTCGGCGGAGTGCCGGGCGGTGTGCCCGGCCAGCGGGAGCCCGGTGCCGGATCCGGGCCCCCGCCCGCGTCGGACGGGATCGCACTGGTCGCCGGGGTACGGGTGTCCCACCCCGGCGTGCGCACGGTCGTCCTCGCCGAACGCGACGACCCCCGCCGGGCGGCCCTCGCGCTGCAGGCGGGAGCCTCGGGCTGGGTGGCGAAGGACTGCTCGCTCTCGCGGCTGCTGGCCGTCATCCGCGGTGTCCTGCGCGAGGAGACCCACCTGCCGCCCGCGCTGCTCACCGGTGTCCTGCGCGAACTGACCGCGGCGCGCAAGCACCGCACGGACAGCGAACGGCTGGTCGAGTCGCTCACCCCGCGCGAGCACGAGGTGCTGCGCTGCATGGTGGCCGGGCTGGGCCGCAAGGACGTGGCGGCGCGGCTGTTCCTGTCCCCGCACACCGTCCGCACCCACATGCAGAACGTGCTGGGCAAGCTGGGGGTGCACTCCACCCTCGCCGCGGTCGCGCTGGCCCGGCGGGCGGGCGTGCGGCCCGCCGACCTAGCCGGGGATGTTGTCGAACGGAGCGGTCAACTGGCGTAGCAGCGCGGCGAGATCGCCGCGCTGGTTCCGCGAGAGCTGGGCCAGGATCGCCCGTTCCTGGGCCAGCAGGCCGGCGAGGGCCTGGTCGGCGCGGTCCCGGCCCTCGGGCGTCAGCCGCACCAGGACCCCGCGGCGGTCGCTGGGGTCGGGCAGCCGCTCGACGAGGCCCTTCTTGGCGAGCCGGTCGATGCGGTTGGTCATCGTGCCGGAGGTGACCAGGGTCTGCGTCAGCAACTGGCCCGGAGAGAGCTGGTAGGGCGCGCCCGCGCGCCGCAGCGAGGTCAGGACGTCGAACTCCCACGGCTCCAGGCCGTGCTCGGAGAAGGCCAGCCGACGCGCCCGGTCGAGGTGGCGCGCGAGCCTGCTGACGCGGCTCAGCACCTCGAGCGGTTCCACGTCGAGGTCAGGGCGCTCCCGCCGCCATGCCGCTACAAGTCGGTCGACCTCGTCCTCCATGCCGATCAGTGTAAGGGGTCTGTCGACATGAAGTCTCTTCACGTCATGTATCTCGTGATCAAGTATCTTGACATCGAGATATAAATGGCGCGACCATGGGGCATGGAGGGGCCGGAACTGATTCCGCTTCCGACCGACCCGCCAGCAGGGAGGCTCGAACATGTATTCCGACAGGGCACAGGCCGGCATCCCCACGGCCACCGCCCCCTCCGCCCCCACCTGGGATCCCCAGCAGTACCTCAGGCACGCCGGCCACCGCACCCGCCCCTTCCTGGACCTCCTGACCCGCATACCCGAACTCCCCACCCGGCCCGCCCGCATCGCCGACCTCGGCTGCGGCCCCGGCAATGCCACCGCCCTCCTCGCCGGACGCTGGCCCGAGGCCCGCATCACCGGCTTCGACCTGTCCCCGGAGATGCTCCACCGCGCCACCACGGAATACGCGGGCCCCACCACAGGCGGCGGCAGCCTCGACTTCCGCCACGGAGACCTCGCCACCTGGCTGCCCGACGAGCCCTACGACCTGATCGTTTCCAATGCCGCCCTCCAGTGGGTCCCCAGCCACCCCGGTTCCTTCGGCGCCTGGATCAACGGCCTGCGCCCCGGCGGCACCTTCGCCTTCCAGATTCCCGGCAACTTCACCGCGCCCAGCCACGCCCTGCTCGCCGAGCTCTGCGACACCCCGCGCTGGCGGGCCCGCCTCGCCGGGCACGGCGCCCGCTACGTCCATCTGCTCGAACCCGCCGAATACCTCGCCCGGTTCACCGAACTCGGCTGCGCCGTGGACGTCTGGGAAACCACTTACCACCAGCTGCTCCAAGGCCCCGACCCGGTGCTCGACTGGGTCAAGGGCACCGCCCTGCGCCCCGTCCTCACCGCCCTCGGCGAAGACCACGAAGCCGTGGACGCCTTCCTCGCCGAGTACCGCGACCGGCTGCGAGCGGCCTACCCGCCCGGGCCGCGCGGCACCGCCTTCCCGTTCCGCAGGATCTTCGCCGTCGCCCGCAAGGAGGCCTGACCGTGCTCACCGCCGTCGACCACGTCCAACTCGCCGCGCCACCCGGGTCGGAGGACCGGCTCCGCGCCTTCTACACGGACGTACTCGGCATGGAAGAGATCCCCAAACCGCCCGTCCTCGCCGCCCGGGGCGGCTGCTGGTTCGCCGCCGGCCCGGTGCAGCTGCACCTCGGTGTCGAAGAGGACTTCCGGCCCGCCCGCAAAGCCCACCCGGGACTGAGGGTGACCGGCATCGTCGCGTACGCGAGCAGACTGCAGGAGCGCGGTGCCGAGGTCGTCTGGGACGAGCACCTGCCGGGCCACCGCCGCTTCTACTCGCAGGACCCGGTGGGCAACCGGCTCGAATTCCTGGAGCCGCACAGCCCGGATCCGCACAGCCCGGATCCGCACAGCCCGGAACCGCACAGCCCGGAACCGACCGGCTGACGCCGACAGGCTGAGACGCGCCGGCTGACACGGACCACACGACGGCGCCCCGCCACCGGATCTCCGGCGGCGGGGCGCCGTCGTACGGACCGTACGCGTGCGGGGCTCAGCTCTTGCGGCGGCCCACCAGCTGCGGCTTCGACTCCAGCCCGTCCAGCCCGTGCCAGGCCAGATTCACCAGATGCGCCGCCACCTCCGCCTTCTTCGGGCGACGGACGTCCAGCCACCACTGCCCGGTCAGCGCCACCATCCCCACCAGCGCCTGCGCGTACAGCGGGGCCAGCTTCGGGTCGAAGCCCCGGGCCTTGAACTCCAGGCCCAGGATGTCCTCCACCTGCGTGGCGATGTCACTGATCAGCGAGGCGAACGTGCCCGTCGACTGGGCCACGGGGGAGTCCCGTACGAGGATCCGGAAGCCGTCCGTATAGGACTCGATGTAGTCCAGCAGCGCGAACGCCGCCTGCTCCAGCAGCTCCCGCGGATGCCCGGCCGTCAGCGCGCCCGTCACCCCGTCCAGCAGCTGGCGCATCTCCCGGTCCACGACGACCGCGTACAGGCCCTCCTTGCCCCCGAAGTGCTCGTACACCACCGGCTTGGACACCCCGGCCTTCGCCGCGATCTCCTCCACCGACGTGCCTTCGAAGCCCTTCTCGGCGAAAAGGGTCCGGCCGATGTCCAGCAGTTGCTGGCGCCGCTCCGCGCCCGTCATCCTCACCCGGCGGCCGCGCCTGGGCTTGTCGCTGCTGGAATTACCGCCGTCGATCGCCACACCCCCCATCATGCCGCGTTCGGCTCGTTTTCCCTGCGCCGGGCGTCGATGCGGTCGGCCGACGGCCAGCGCACGTCCGTGGCCCAGCCCAGCTGCTCGAACCAGCGGATCAGCCGCGCACTGGAGTCGATCTGGCCGCGCAGCACCCCGTGCCGGGCCGAGGTCGGATCGGCGTGGTGCAGGTTGTGCCAGGACTCCCCGCACGACAGCACCGCCAGCCACCACACGTTGCCCGAACGGTCCCGGGACTTGAACGGCCGCTTGCCCACCGCATGACAGATCGAGTTGATCGACCACGTCACGTGGTGCAGCAGCGAGACCCGCACCAGCGAGCCCCAGAAGAACGCCGTGAACGCCCCCCACCAGGACATCGTCACCAGACCGCCCACCAGCGGCGGGATCGCCAGCGACACCATCGTCCAGAAGACGAAGTCACGCGAGACGCGCCGGATCGCCGGATCCTTGATCAGGTCGGGGGCGTACTTCTGCTGATCGGTCTGCTCCTCGTCGAAGAGCCAGCCGATGTGCGCCCACCACAGACCCTTCAGCAGCGCCGGCAGCGTCTCGCCGAACCGCCACGGCGAATGCGGGTCACCCTCGTGATCCGAGAACTTGTGGTGCTTGCGGTGGTCCGCCACCCAGCGCACCAGCGGGCCCTCCACCGCCATCGAACCCACCACCGCGAGGGCGATCCGCAGCGGCCGCTTCGCCTTGAAGGAACCGTGCGTGAAATAGCGGTGGAAGCCGATGGTGATCCCGTGGCAGGCCAGGAAATACATGAAGACCATCAAACCGAGGTCCAGCCAGCTCACCCCCCAGCCCCAGGCCAGCGGAATCGCCGCCAGCAGCGCCAGGAACGGAACGGTGATGAACAGCAGGAGGGCGATCTGCTCGATGGACCGCTTCTGCTCGCCGCCGAGCGTCGCGGACGGCGTGGACGGAGTGGACGTGCCGGAGGACGCGGACGCGCCCTCGACCAGATCGGGACTGGTGTTCATGGGTGTCCCCTGAGGGGTGAGGAGGGTGGGGGTGAGGAGCGGACAGGTGCCTGATCACGGACCTACGGACCCGTAACCTACGGCATCGTAAGTATCGCAAAGCCCGGAGCCGGGGCAACAGGACCACGGCCGGGGCGGACGGGCGACGACGAGGCGACCGGACAACGGCGGCCCGATGACCCCGCACCGTGCGCCGCTAGCCGTTCACTAGCCGCCTGATGAGACATTTGCCCAGGCACGCGCCTCGGACACCTATCCTGGTCCCGTCGGACAGCGCGGTCCGCACGGGCAGCCCGAGCTGCGCACCAGGAACGGAGATCCCCCCGGAAGAGTCCGGGAGCGGCATCCCCGCGCACGGCCGGCAGCCCACCGCCCAGTAGCGCTCGAACACTGCAAGGAGCCGCACCTGTGAGCAGTGCTGACCAGGCCCCCCAGGGCCAGGCCCCCGTCACCCCGGCCGCCACCGCCAACGCGGAACTGCGGGCCGACATCCGCCGGCTCGGCGACCTCCTCGGGGAGACCCTCGTCCGCCAGGAGGGCCAGGACCTCCTCGACCTCGTCGAACGCGTCCGCGCCCTCACCCGCACCGACGGCGAGGCCGCCGCCGCCCTCCTCGGCGACACCGACCTGGAGACCGCCGCCAAGCTGGTGCGCGCCTTCTCCACCTACTTCCACCTCGCCAACGTCACCGAGCAGGTGCACCGCGGCAAGGAACTGCGCGCCCACCGCGCCGCCGAAGGCGGGCTCCTCGCCCGCACCGCCGACATGCTCAAGGACGCCGACCCCGAGCACCTGCGCGAGACGGTCAAGAACCTCAACGTCCGCCCCGTCTTCACCGCGCACCCCACCGAGGCGGCCCGCCGCAGCGTCCTCAACAAGCTGCGCCGCATCGCTGCCCTGCTGGAAGAGCCCGTCACCGGCGCCGGCGACCGCCGCCGCCACGACCTGCGCCTCGCCGAGAACATCGACCTCGTCTGGCAGACCGACGAACTGCGCGTGGTCCGCCCCGAGCCCGCCGACGAGGCCCGCAACGCCATCTACTACCTCGACGAGCTCCACGCAGGCGCCGTCGGCGACGTACTCGAAGACCTCGCCGCCGAACTCCAGCGCGTCGGCATCGAGCTCCCCGCCGGCACCCGCCCCCTGACCTTCGGCACCTGGATCGGCGGCGACCGCGACGGCAACCCCAACGTCACCCCCGACGTCACCCGCGACGTGCTCATCCTCCAGCACGAACACGGCATCACCGACGCCCTCGAACTCATCGACTTCCTGCGCGGGCTGCTGTCCAACTCCATCCGCTACACCGGCGCCACCGAAGAACTCCTCGCCTCCCTCCAGGCCGACCTCGAACGCCTCCCCGAGATCAGCCCGCGCTACAAGCGGCTGAACGCCGAAGAGCCGTACCGCCTCAAGGCCACCTGCATCCGGCAAAAGCTCCTCAACACCCGCGAACGCCTCGCCAAGGGCATCCCCCACGAGGAAGGCCGCGACTACCTCGGCACCGCCGAGCTGCTCACCGACCTCACCCTCATCCAGACCTCCCTGCGCGAACACCGCGGCGCACTCTTCGCCGACGGCCGCATGGACCGCACCATCCGCACCCTCGCCGCCTTCGGCCTCCAGCTCGCCACCATGGACGTACGCGAACACGCCGACGCCCACCACCACGCGCTCGGCCAGCTCTTCGACCGGCTCGGCGAGGAGTCCTGGCGCTACGCCGACATGCCCCGCGACTACCGCGGCAAGCTCCTCGCCAAGGAACTCCGCTCGCGCCGCCCGCTGGCCCCCACCCCCGCCCCCCTCGACGCCGCCGGACACAAGACCCTCGGCGTCTTCCTCGCCATCAAGGACGCCTTCGAAAAGTTCGGCCCCGAAGTCATCGAGTCCTACATCATCTCGATGTGCCAGGGAGCCGACGACGTCTTCGCCGCCGCAGTCCTCGCCCGCGAAGCCGGACTCATCGACCTCCACGGCGGCTGGGCCAAGATCGGCATCGTCCCGCTCCTGGAAACCACCGACGAACTGCGCGCCGCCGACGTCATCCTCGACGAGATGCTCGCCGACCCCTCCTACCGCCGCCTGGTCTCCCTGCGCGGAGACGTCCAGGAGGTCATGCTCGGCTACTCCGACTCCTCCAAGTTCGGCGGCATCACCACCAGCCAGTGGGAGATCCACCGCGCCCAGCGCCGGCTCCGCGACGTCGCCCACCGCTACGGCGTCCGGCTGCGCCTCTTCCACGGCCGCGGCGGCACCGTCGGCCGCGGCGGCGGCCCCTCGCACGACGCGATCCTCGCCCAGCCCTGGGGCACCCTGGAAGGCGAGATCAAGGTCACCGAACAGGGCGAGGTCATCTCCGACAAGTACCTCGTCCCCTCCCTGGCCCGCGAAAACCTCGAACTGACCGTTGCGGCCACCCTGCAGGCCTCCGCCCTGCACACCGCGCCCCGCCAGTCCGACGAGGCCCTCGCCCGCTGGGACGCGGCCATGGACACCGTCTCCGACGCCGCGCACGCCGCGTACCGCGCACTCGTCGAAGACCCCGACCTGCCCGCCTACTTCTTCGCCGCGACCCCCGTCGACCAGCTCGCCGACCTCCACCTCGGCTCCCGGCCCTCCCGCCGCCCCGACTCCGGCGCCGGCCTCGACGGCCTGCGCGCCATCCCGTGGGTCTTCGGCTGGACCCAGTCCCGCCAGATCGTCCCCGGCTGGTACGGAGTCGGCTCCGGCCTCAAGGCCCTGCGCGAAGCCGGCCAGGGAGACGTCCTCGCCGAAATGGGCGAACGCTGGCACTTCTTCCGCAACTTCCTGTCCAACGTCGAAATGACCCTGGCCAAGACCGACCTGCGGATCGCCCGCCACTACGTCGACACCCTCGTACCCGACCACCTCAAGCACGTCTTCACCCGCATCGAGGCCGAACACGAGCTCACCGTCCGCGAGGTCCTGCGCATCACCGGCGGCGAGGAACTCCTGGACTCCCACCCGGTGCTCCAGCAGACCTTCGCCGTACGCGACGCCTACCTGGACCCCATCTCCTACCTCCAGGTGTCCCTGCTCGCCCGCCAGCGCGCCGCAGCCGCCCGCGGCGAGGAACCGGACCCGCTGCTCGCCCGCGCCCTGCTGCTCACCGTCAACGGCGTCGCCGCGGGCCTGCGCAACACCGGCTGAATCCGCCACCGCCCGCAGACACGGCGAAGCCCCCGCACCGACCGACGGTGCGGGGGCTTCCCCGTACGGGCTACCCGGGTACGGCTACTGCTGAGCGCGACGGCGGCGGACCACCAGCACCCCACCGGCAGCGACCAGCGCGACGGCCAGCGCCGAGACCAGGGCGACCGGCAGGCTCGACCCGGTGTGGGCCAGGTCGCCGGTGACCGGAGCCGGAGAACTCGCCGTGGCGCTCGGCGCACCCGACGGCGTACCGCCGGCGCTCTGACCCGGAGTCACCGACCCCGAGGGCGAGACCGACTGCGACGGCGTCTTCGACGGCGTACCCGAGGCCGTGCTCGACGGCGTACCGGACGGAGTCTTCGAAGGCGTCCGCGAAGGGGTCCCGCTCGGCGTCACCGAAGCCGGGCACGTGTGCGACAGGTTGAACCACTGCACCGAACCGCCCTCGACCTCGGCGGAGGCGGCCGTCAGCTTGGCACCCGGCTCGGAGGCCACGTACGCGTGCTTGTCCGACGGCGGGCCGAACACGGTCACGACCTTCTGGCCGCCCGGCTCGAACGTCACCGTCAGCTTCTTGAAGGTGGTGGAGTTGCCCGGCAGCACGAAGTGCCAGCCGTCCTGGGAGGACGGGATGTCCGCACACTTGGCCTCGTTCTCGACACCCTGCGACGTGGCGGTGAGGGGGAGGGCCTGGTGCACCGGAATCGTGTACGAGTCCGTCGCGAAGGCGGGGGCGGCACCCGCCGCGAGGACGAGGGATGCCGCGACCGGAAGGGCGGTCGTTGCCCAACGGAGTCTGTTCATGGGCATGGTGGTACCTCTGATGACGCTGGGAGGAATGGGCCGGTTGGGGGGCGGCGGCTCAGCATGCTGAGAGCCACCCGGCCCGGTCAAGAGGCATCCGACAGTCTTCGTCCGGGCATGGCCCGCCGCGCATCGTTTGTCCGAAGTAACGATCCGCGTACGAGACCGACCGCTCAGGAGTTGTACGCCGACTGCGCGCGCTCCAGCCCCTCCTGGATCAGGCACTCCACCGCGTCGGCCGCCCGGTCCACGAACCAGTCCAGCTCCTTGCGCTCCGTGGAGGAGAAGTCCTTCAGCACGAAGTCCGCGACCTGCATCCGCCCCGGCGGCCGGCCGATCCCGCAGCGCACCCGGTGGTAGTCCGGACCCATCGACTTCGTCATCGACTTCAGACCGTTGTGACCGTTGTCCCCGCCACCCAGCTTCAGACGCAGCGTCGGGTAGTCGATGTCCAGCTCGTCGTGGATCGCGACGATCCGCTCCACCGGCACCTTGTAGAAGTCGCGCAGGGCCGTCACCGGCCCCCCCGACAGGTTCATGTACGTCATCGGCTTCGCCAGCACCACCCGGCGGTTCGCCGGCCCCGGCGCGCCGATACGGCCCTCGACCACCTGGGCCCGGGCCTTGTGCGCCTTGAACTTCCCGCGGATCCGCTCCGCGAGGAGGTCGGCCACCATGAAACCGATGTTGTGGCGGTTGCCCGCGTACTCGGGGCCCGGATTCCCGAGGCCGACGATCAGCCAGGGCGCCGCGTCGTCCGACATCAAAAGCTCCTTAGGTCCTGAGGTCCTGAACGAAGACGACCGCCGTCCCGCTCCAGTGGAGCCGGACGGCGGTCGCTCAGCAACTGCTGAGGGGAGAGGGTGAGGCTCAGGCCTCGGTGCCCTCGGCGGCCTCGGCGGCCGGCTCCTCGGCCTGCGGGGCGACGACCTGCAGGACGGCGATGTCACCGTCGACGGCCAGCGTGGTGCCGGACGGCAGGACCAGGTCCTTGGCGTGAATGGTGGCACCGGCCTCCAGGCCCTCGATCGAGACGGTGACCTCGGTCGGGATGTGGGTGGCCTCGGCCTCGACGGAAACGGTGTTCTGGAGGGTCTCCAGCATGTTGCCGCCGGCGGCCAGCTCGCCCTCGGTGACGATCGCGACGTCGACGGTGACCTTCTCGCCCTTCTTGACGATCAGGAAGTCGACGTGGGAGATCGAGCGCTTCAGCGGGTGCTTCTGCACGGCCTTCGGGATGACCAGCTCGGTGCCGCCGTCCTTGATGTCCAGGGAGATCAGGACGTTCGGGGTGCGCAGCGCCAGCTGAAGGGCGTGGGCGTCGACGTTGACGTGCTTCGGGTCGGTGCCGTGGCCGTAGATGACGGCGGGG
This sequence comes from Streptomyces sp. NPDC048269, assembly GCF_040652395.1. NCBI lineage: Bacteria > Bacillati > Actinomycetota > Actinomycetes > Kitasatosporales > Streptomycetaceae > Streptomyces > Streptomyces sp. NPDC048269. The sequence goes on along the minus strand of NZ_JBEZLW010000016.1, from coordinate 96,710 downwards.
GTCAGGGCGTCACGACGGGCCTGACGGGCAGCACCCTTGCCGAAGTCGGTGCGGGACTGGGCGGCAAGCTTGATCTCGGACATGCTCACTCCTCGTGGGGTGACGGAAATGGACGGAAGTCACCCGGCCGAAACGGCCTGCTACGAAGAGCGCGTCGATAACGGAGCATCCGTACCGGAAACAGGTACGGCCTCCCTCGCCGAGCAACTCATGGAGTGTACCCGGCGGGGGAGGCCGCACCAAAAGGATCTACCGCGGAGCGGTTACTGCTGCTCTTCGAACAGGCTGGTGACCGAGCCGTCCTCGAAGACCTCGCGCACCGCGCGCGCGATCATCGGGGCGATCGACAGCACCGTGATCTTGTCGAGCTCCAGGTCGGACGGGTCCGGCAGGGTGTTCGTGAAGACGAACTCGCTGACCTTGGAGTTCTTCAGACGGTCCGCCGCCGGCCCCGACAGGATGCCGTGCGTGGCCGTCACGATGACGTCCTCCGCGCCGTGCGCGAACAGCGCGTCAGCCGCGGCACAGATCGTGCCACCCGTGTCGATCATGTCGTCGACCAGGACGCAGACACGGCCCTTGACCTCACCGACGACCTCGTGGACGGTCACCTGATTGGCGACGTCCTTGTCACGGCGCTTGTGCACGATCGCCAGCGGCGCGTCCAGACGATCGCACCAGCGGTCGGCCACGCGCACGCGGCCGGCGTCCGGGGAGACGATCGTCAGCTTGGTGCGGTCCACCTTGGCGCCCACGTAGTCCGCGAGGACGTTCAGGGCCGACAGGTGGTCCACCGGGCCGTCGAAGAAGCCCTGGATCTGGTCCGTGTGCAGGTCGACCGTGAGGATGCGGTCCGCACCCGCAGTCTTCAGCAGGTCGGCGACCAGACGCGCCGAGATCGGCTCGCGGCCCTTGTGCTTCTTGTCCTGGCGGGCGTACCCGTAGGACGGGACGATCACGGTGATGGAGCGTGCCGACGCGCGCTTCAGCGCGTCGATCATGATCAGCTGCTCCATGATCCACTTGTTGATCGGAGCCGTGTGGCTCTGGATCAGGAAGCAGTCCGCGCCACGAGCCGACTCCTGGAAGCGGACGTAGATCTCACCGTTCGCGAAGTCGAAAGCCTTGGTCGGCACGAGGCCGACTCCCAGCTGGTGCGCGACCTCCTCGGCCAGCTCGGGGTGGGCGCGGCCGGAGAAGAGCATCAGCTTCTTCTCGCCGGTCGTCTTGATCCCGGTCACAGCACTGTCTCCTCAGACGTGTTGAAAGCTGCTCGCCCCCATGTGCGTCCGTCCCGCACACGGTGAGCCAGCCGAATTGCGTGCACCTATCACGGTACGCCGTCCCTGGCGTACCCGTTTCCGGTCAGTTCACCTCAACGGCCGTCGGAGTCCACCTGGACCGCCGACTGAGCCGCCGTCGCGGCAGCGCTTCCCGGACGCTTGCGGGCCACCCAGCCCTCGATATTCCGCTGCTGGCCACGGGCCACGGCCAGCGCACCGGGCGGTACGTCCTTCGTGATCACGGACCCGGCAGCCGTGTAGGCACCGTCCCCGATGGTGACCGGCGCCACAAACATGTTGTCCGAGCCCGTCTTGCAGTGCGAGCCGACAGTGGTGTGGTGCTTGTGCTCACCGTCGTAGTTCACGAAGACGCTCGCCGCGCCGATGTTGGTGTACTCGCCGATCGTCGCGTCACCCACGTACGACAGGTGCGGCACCTTGGTGCCCTCGCCGATCGTCGCGTTCTTCATCTCCACGTACGTGCCGGCCTTGGCCTTCGAACCGAGGCTCGTCCCGGGACGCAGGTACGCGAACGGCCCCACCGAGGCCAGCTCGCCGATGACGGCGCCGTCGGCCACCGTGTTGTCCACGCGCGCCCCCCGGCCCACCTGGGTGTCCTTCAGCCGCGTGTGCGGGCCGACCTCGGCCCCCTCGGCGATGTGGGTGGCGCCGAGGAGCTGCGTCCCCGGGTGGACCAGGGCGTCCTGCCCGAAGGTCACGGTGACGTCCACGAACGTGCTGGCGGGGTCGACGACCGTCACACCCGCGAGCATGGCCTGCTCCAGCAGCCGCGCGTTCAGCAGGGCGCGGGCCTCGGCGAGCTGCACCCGGTTGTTGATCCCGAGGATCTGACGGTGATCGCTGCCGACGGCCGCACCGACGCGGTGACCGGCCTCGCGGAGGATCCCCAGCACATCGGTGAGGTACTCCTCGCCCTGGCTGTTGTCGGTGCGCACCTTGCCGAGCGCGTCGGCGAGCAGGGCGCCGTCGAAGGCGAACACGCCGGAGTTGATCTCGCGGATCGCACGCTGGGCGGCGGTGGCGTCCTTGTGCTCGACGATGGCGGTCACGGCGCCGCCGGCGTCCCGGACGATCCGCCCGTAGCCCGTGGAGTCCGGCACCTCGGCGGTGAGCACGGTGACGGCGTTGCCGTCGGCCTCGTGGGTCGCCGCGAGCTGCCTGAGGGTCTCGCCGGTCAGCAGCGGGGTGTCGCCACAGACGACGATCACGGTGCCGTCGACGACCCCGCCGAGCTCTTCGAGGGCCATCCGGACGGCGTGCCCGGTCCCGTTCTGCTCGTACTGGACGGCCGTGCGGACGCCGGCGTCGATCGCGCCGAGGTGCGCGGTGACCTGCTCCCGGGCGTGCCCGACGACCACGACGAGGTGCGCGGGGTCCAGCTCACGGGAGGCGGCGACGACGTGACCGACGAGCGAGCGCCCGCAGATCTCGTGCAGGACCTTGGGAGTGGCCGACTTCATGCGGGTGCCTTCACCCGCTGCGAGTACGACGACGGCTGCCGGGCGGTTGGCGCTCACGGGGATGCCCTTCGGCTTCGGGGGTGGACCCGTGAAGGATACCGGGGGGCCACGGGCCGGAAACGAGGCCGGGTCCTGACTGGCAGGTCAGGACCCGAACATGCCGTGCTCCCGGGGGAGGACTCGAACCCCCATGATCAGAACCAAAATCTGACGTCTTGCCCTTAGACGACCCGGGATGGACCGCTATGTCCGATTTCTCGGATCGAAGTGCGATGCAGCCCCTACTATGCCGCACCACCAGCCTTCGATGCGACGGTAGAGATCGGCGCCTTGTCGCACGCGTACGGCGAGGCAACCGTGGTAGTCGGCCCCGGTGTTCTTCCGGCTCGTCTTCGGGTTGTGCCGCTTGAGTGTCGTCTTCTGGAGCCGGTTTACGTCAACGCCCACCAGGTTCGCCCAGAACTGCTCCGCGGCCGTGACGTTCGCATTCTCGTGGATCATCACGCTGTAGCAGAGATGCTCGGGTTCGATGCCCAGTAGCCCCAGCCACGCGAGGAACGTAAAGATCATGTCGGGGTCGCTGTTGACGAACTGCACCTTCTCGCGGCGGGCGTACGGCTTGTCCTTCCCCCCTTCGGCCCAATAAAGGCCGACCCCCAGGAGGAACAGCTCCCGCTCGGTCATGGCGCCGATCGCATCCCTCGCGATCTGCTTGGTCTCCCGCCGGTCCTTCTCGCGCAGGTCAAGAGTGCGTTCCCATCCGCGCTTGGCGATGGCGGACGCTTCTTCGGTGGTGCGACGGCGGTCCGGTTTCGGGAGGTCGCGGACCCACAGGGAGATCGAGCTCTTCGAGCAGCCGAGCTCGACCTGGATCTGGTCGTAGGTCATGCCCTGGAGGCGGAGTTCGCGGGCGCGGGCGCGGAGGTCGTCCTTCGCGTTCGGGCGCTTCGTCCACTCGGGCGGCGGTTCGCCCTCCAGGAGGCGGTTGAGGATGTCGTTGTTGTGGACGGCCAGGCGGTCGCGGATGTCCCGGCGGCTCAGGCCCTCCCGGCGGAGGGCGACGGCCTGCTCGCGGAGGGATTCGAAGGTCGCGGTTCCGGTGCGGAGGCCGCCGGTGCCGTCGCCGGGGCGACGTCGGATTTCGGTCATGTCGCCAATGTCGTCCGGAATGTGGGATTCAGGTCTCGATGGGCGGACGTTTCCGTCGTACGTGCGATTACTTGCGGTTCTCGGGATTTTCGTTCGGCCGTGTGCTGGGGGCGCTGCGTACGCTGGACCGCATGACCAGTACGGGGGAAGTGGAAGGCCGCGCTGGGCCGCCATTGTGGTGGGGGCGGCGGCGGGATGCCATGACGGATGTGGTGCTCGGCGTGGTTTCCGCCGCCGAGTGCGCGTGGGAGGGCGTGCCGTTCGCCCACGAGGCGGGGCTGCCGACGGCGCTAGGGGTGCTGTTCGGGGTGCTGTTCGGGGTGGTGGTGGGGGCCACGCTCGTGCTGCGGCGGCGGTGGCCGGTCGCCGTGGTGCTGGTGGGGATCGCGGTGGCGCCCGCCGCGATGGGGTTCCTGCTAGGCGTGGTGGGGCTGTACACGCTGGCCTCGTCCGAGGTGCCCCGGCGGATCATCGCCACGCTGGCCTCGATGTCGCTGGCCGCGACCTTCGTGGTGATGTACCTGCGGACCAGGGGTGATGTCGAGGCCGACAGTCTGCTCGTGGTCGCGCTGTCCGGGTTCGTGGCGGTGGCGCTGACCGTGCCGCCGGTGCTGTTCGGGCTGTACATCGGGGCGCGGCGGCGGCTGATGGAGAGCCTGCAGGAGCGGGCGGACTCGCTGGAGCGGGAGTTGTCGCTGTTGGCGGACCGGGCTGAGGAGCGGGCGGAGTGGGCCCGGACGGAGGAGCGGACCCGGATCGCGCGGGAGATGCACGACGTCGTGGCGCACCGGGTGTCGTTGATGGTGGTGCACGCGGCGGCGCTGGAGGCGATCGCGGCCAAGGATCCGGCGCGGGCCGCGAAGAACGCGGCGCTGGTGGGGGACATGGGCCGGCAGGCGTTGACGGAGTTGCGGGAGATGCTGGGGGTGCTGCGGGCGGCCGAGAAGCCGGTGCGGTCGGCGGTGGCGGCGGTGGCGGCTGTGCCGGTCGCGTTCGTGGGGAGTTTCGAGGACGGGCCCTCGCTCGGTGAGCTGGAGGTTCTGGTCGGGCAGTCGCGGGCGGCCGGGATGGCTGTGGAGATGGTGGTGCAGGGCGAGGGGGTGGCGTACGCGGCGGAGGTGGAGCAGACGGCGTACCGCGTGGTGCAGGAGGCGCTCACCAACTGCCACAAGCATGCTCCCGGGGCGCGGGTGACGGTACGGCTGGCGCATCGGGACGGGGAGGTGGCGATGCAGGTGGAGAACGGGCCCTGTGGCGGGGGGGTGGCGGAGCCGGGTCTGCCCAGTGGGGGCAACGGGCTGGTCGGGATGCGGGAGCGTGTGCTCGGTCTGGGCGGGGTTTTCGTGTCGGGTCCGACGGACGCGGGTGGTTTCAAGGTGTCGGCGGTGTTGCCGGGCCGCTGTTCCTAGGCCTGTGGTGGCTCGGTCTCGGTCTCGGTCTCGGTGTCAGTTCTGTGACTGGAGTGCTTTGGTCAGGACGCCGCCGGTCAGCATCAGGGCGATGCCGAGCCACCACGCGTTGTCGTCGAAGACGAGGACGGCGATGCCGATCGGGACGAGCAGCCCGGCCAGCGGCAGGAGCAGGCCGGCCAGGTGGGGTGGTTCGGGGCCGGTCGCGTCGTGGGTGGCGCGGGCCCGGACGACCTGGGGGTACCAGACGGTGAACCGGAGGGCTGCGACCATCGCCAGGATCTGGATGATCCAGCCGGTCCAGATGTTGTTCGGGTTGTGCAGGACCAGGTCTCCGTAGGCGCCCGCGAGGGCCGCCACCAGGAAGGCGAGCCCCCACACGGCCGTGATCAGGTAGTTGGTGCGGATGAAGCCGGGCGTGTGCCAGTAGGCGGGATCGACCTGTTCGCGGGCGTACTGGAGGGTGAAGGGCATTCCCACGGCCATGGAGCCGAAGGCGATCACGGTGAGGGTGATGTTCGCGACCTCGCCGGCGTAGGTTTCCAGCCAGCGCAGCGTGTCCGGGCTCGCCGTGGCGCCGATGGCGGCGAGCGCGGTGAAGAACACCACGTCGGCCAGTTCGAGCAGTTTCCAGGAGGTGCCCCGGTTGACCAGGCGGCTCAGCGCGATCAGTGCGAGGGCCGTCGCCAGGGCGATCCCGACCGCGATCTCGAACCGTCCTGGTCCGACCAGCAGGGAGAAGACGATCCAGGGCGCCATCCCGACGACCGGGTTCTCCAGGAATCCGGACACCGGGTTGCTGCCCGTGCTGTTCGCCTCGGTCCGCATCCTTCCATCGTGAGTGACGGGCGGGCGGCCGGCGATCCGGGGCAGCCGGGGGTCCGGGGGGCCCGGGGGATCGGGGGCTCCGGGGGGTCCGGGATCGGGTGGCCGTTACGAAGCGGGGTCCTGGCCGGTGGTGAGGCGGGTCGGCTGGAGGCCGGTGAGGAGGAGGGTGAGGGCCTCGTCGAGGCTGCCGCCGAGGTACCAGTCGCCGGTGTGGTCGATGCCGTAGACGCGGCCTTCGCGGTCTATGGCGAGGTGGGAGCCCCCGTCGGCCTCGACGCCGAGCGGGCAGAGCTGGGTGGACAGGGCGCGGCCGAGGTCGGCGAAGGTGCGGGCCAGGTGCAGGCCGGTGAGCGGGTCGAGGCGGATCGCGGCGGGGGCTATCTGGCGGCCGGGGCCGGGGGCGCTGATGGTGAGGCCGCCGAATTCGGCCCAGGCTTCGACGGCGGCGGGGAAGACCTCGTGCCGGTGTCCGGCGGGGGTGGTGTGGTCGCGGAGCGCGTCGGCCCAGAACTCGGCCTGTTTGATGTCCCAGCGGCCGGGCTCCCAGCCGGCGGTGCGCAGGGCGGCGTCCACGGCGACGGGGAAGCGGGTGGCCGAGGAGCGGCGGTCGTAGGAGGCTGAGGCGGTGGTCATGACTGCTCGGAGGGGGTGAGGTCGACGGGGCGTACGCCGAAGTGGGCGAGGAGTGCGTCGCAGGAGCGGCAGGGGGGTGCGTAGCTGCCGTGGAGGGGGTCGCCGTCCTCGCGGATGCGGCGGGCGGTGATCTTCGCGTGTTTGAGGGAGCGGCGTGCTTCGCTCGGGGAGAGGGGTTTGCGGGAGGCGCGTCGGGAGCGGGCGCCTTCGACGGCGGCCAGGTGGCGGGAGAGCAGGATCGCTTCGGGGCACCGGCCGGTGAAACGTTCGCGCTGGCCGCTGGTGAGGGTGTCGAGGAAGTCCTGTACGAGGGGGTGGAGTACGGGTGGGTGGTCGGCCTTGCCGGCGGTGCCGGTGAGGGTTTCGCCGCGTACGGAGAGGGCGGCGGCGATGGTGGGGAGGATGCCGTCGCGGCGGAATCGCAGGACGGGGGCGGCGGGGCGGTCGTCGGTGCTGCTCCAGCGCAGGCGGGGGTCGCCTGCGGGGCCGCCGGGTTCGGCGGTCGTGGCCGGTGGTGGCATGGGTAGGGGCGGTCCCACCGGTGCGGGTGGTCCCGGTGGTGCCGTTGGTGCGGGCGGTCCTGACGGTCCGGGGGTTCCCGGGGTGGCGTCGGCCGGATCTGTGCGTGTTGCCGTGTTGTGCATGGTCGCGCTTTCCCTCCCGTGGCGGCGGTGGTGGCCGCTGTCGCGCACGCCCCCGTGCTGCGGGGACAGCCTGCCAAATGTCACCTGTCATGCGGAAGCGGGGTCGAATATTCGTATCAATTCGGATGTTCCCGGCCGGTGACCGGGTGTGCCGGTCGTGCGCGGGTGAGCCCCTTGCCCCAGCGCATAGGCTGTGGTGAACCAGCCAGATCCAGCAGGGGGCTACCGCCATGACGACAGGTCGGCTCGGGCAGCAGGCCGCGCCACCCAACGCCGCTTATTCGGGGCAGGTCGTGCATTTCCCGGACCCGGTCCGGGCCGCTCGGCATCCCCACGGAGTGCGGATGGGCGGCAACGGGCATCCGGACTTCTCCGCGTACGCGCGTGCGGCGGTGGAGATCGCTGAGCCGCCGGAGGGCTTCGGCGTGGACGAGCTGCGGCTGACGGACTACGTGTCCGCGAACGCCGCGATGCGGGCGGCCGGGCACGAGTTGTGGGACACGGTCGGCCCGGTGGCCACCCCGCACGGCTGGACCTGGCACCACGTGTCGGGTTCGCGGCGCATGGAGCTGGTCCCGGTCGAGGTGAAGGCCCTGCTGCGGCATCACGCGGGGCTCGCGACGGCGCCGGTGGACCACACGAAGCGCGGGACGCGGCCGTTGCAGGAGCTGCGTCCGGCGCACCTGGGTCTGCCGAAGTCGGTGGTGTCGGTCTCCGAGCAGCAGGTGCAGGGAGTCGAGGAGGACCTCGGCTACCGGCTGCCGGAGGCGTACCGCTCGTTCCTGAAGGCCGCGGGTGGCTGCGCTCCGGTGGGTGCGGCGCTGGACGTGGACCTCGGCCTGCTGGTGGACCAGCCGTTCTTCACGGTCCGTGAGGAGGCTGCGGTCAACGATCTGGTGTACGTCAACAAGTGCCTGCGGGACCACCTGACGAAGGACTACCTGTGCGTGGCCTTCGTGCAGGGCGGTCTGCTCGCCCTGAAGGTGAAGGGCGAGGGCCTCGGTTCGGTGTGGTTCTCCCCGTACGACGATGCGCGCGACCAGGACGGCTGGTCGGTGCAGGAGCGCGTGGAGCGGCTGTTGCTGCCGTGCGGCGGTGATTTCGACGCCTTTCTGGAGCGGTTGGCGGGCAACCCGCCGGAGCTTGAGACGGTGGCCGGTCTGATGGTGGACGGCGGATTCGCGCGCTCGGTTCCCGTGGTGGGGCCGGTTCCGGTGGTGCGTGCCGGTTCGGATGAGGGGTGACGGCGCTGTGGTGACATTTGCGCAGGCGCAGGAGCGCGCCGAGGAGTGGATCAACGGTGAGGTGCCGGCGTACCAGCACCGTGAGGTGCGGGTACGGGAGTTCGGGCTCGGGTTCGTGGTGTGGGCGGAGGACCGCGCGGCCGGTCCGGTGTCCGGTGGCGGCCGGCAGCGGCTGGTCATCGCGCGGGACAGCGGTGAGGTGACGCTGTGGCCGGGGCTGCCGGTGGGTGAGGTGATCCGCCGGTACGAGGAGGAGTACGGGGCGGCTGCTGTCGCGGTGGCTTCGGAGGCTTCGGTTCCGCCGCCGCGGATCGACTCGGAGCAGACGTCGTTCATGCTGAGCCCGCCGGAGTGGCTGCAGGAGGCTGCGGACCGGGCGGGGATTCCGGCTGCCGCGTCGTCGTCGCTTTCGTCTGCGGCTTCGCTCTCTTCCTCGTCTTCGTCTTCGTCTTCGCCGGCGAAGGCTCCGGCTGACCCGGCACCGGCACCGGCACCGGCTCCCGATCCCGCCCCCGCTCTCGTCGAGGCCGTTGCCGCCGCTCCGGAGCCGGCTTCGGCTCCCGGGTCCTTGGACGCGGTGCCGTTGCGGCGCGGCGGCGAGGTCCCGTACGAGCCGACCGCGAACGACGGAGTTCCGGCTGCTGTTGCGGCGGTCGTCCCGACGGGGGCAACTCCGTGGGCCGGGACCGATGTGAACCCGGGTGCGGACGACGCGTCCGTGCCGCTGCCGGCGACCGTGTTCGCGCCGCCGCTGTCCGGGTCGGACCTGGACGAGGCGCCGTCCTCCGGGGTGGCCCCGGAGGCGAAGACCACGCTGATGCCGGGCGGCAGCCAGCTGCCGCGGACCGCCGTCGTGCCGGCGCTGGGGGCGGAGGCGGGTGACATCGCGGACGCGCCGACGAGCAAGGCGCAGATTTCCCGGCCGGTTGCCCGGCAGGGTGGCCCTGTCGCCGGTGCGGCGGGTTCGGGCGCGGGTCAGCCGCCGACGCCTCCTGGTCCGCCGGGGGTTCCCGGGGGTTCGAGCGGTCGTGGGCTCGATCATGCGGCGACGATGCTGGCCGGTCCTGCGGTGACGGGTCAGCCTCCGGCGCCTCCTGGTCCGCCCGGGGTTCCGGGTGCCGGTGCGCCTCAGCCGCCCGGTCCTCCTGGTCCGCCGGGGGTTCCCGGGGGTTCGAGCGGTCGTGGGCTCGATCATGCGGCGACGATGCTGGCCGGTCCTGCGGTGACGGGTCAGCCTCCGGCGCCTCCTGGTCCGCCCGGCGCTCCGGGTGCCGGTGCGCCTCAGCCGCCCGGTCCTCCTGGTCCGCCGGGGGTTCCCGGGGGTTCGAGCGGTCGTGGGCTCGATCATGCGGCGACGATGCTGGCCGGTCCTGCGGTGACGGGTCAGCCTCCGGCGCCGCCCGGTCCGCCCGGCGCTCCGGGTGCGCCCGGTGTTCCCGGCGCAGGGCTCGATCATGCGGCGACGATGCTGGCCGGTCCCGCCGTGACGGGTCAGCCCGCGCCGCCCGGTCCGCCGCCGGCCGGCCCCGTCGCGCAGCCGCCGGCGCCCACCGGTGCGCCGACGGTCGGCCCCGGCTACCAGGCCGTACTGCGCTACCGCGCGCCCGACGGGTCCGAGCAGCAGCTCATCCGCCGTTCCGCGCCCGGTACCCCGCACCCCGAGTGGCAGATCCTGCACGAGCTGCGCGCCATGAACGTGCCGCCGCAGCAGGTGCTGGAGCTGCACACCGAGCTGGAGTCCTGTGAGCTGCCCGGCGGTTACTGCGCCCGGATGATCCGGGAGACGTGGCCGCAGGTGCGGATCACCAGCGTGGCCCCGTACGGCAAGGACCACGCGGGCCGTCAGCAGGGCATGCGTCATCTGCTCACCCATCAGGGGGAGCTGCACCAGGTGGCGGACGGGCCGGCGCGCCCCGCGCCGGTACGGGTGCCGCTGCCGCAGGTCCCGCTGCAGCCGGCGATCCCGCTGGACGCGATCGCGCAGGAGCTGGCGGGGGCGTTCGGCCCGCAGGGCGTGTTCCGCTTCGACCAGCGGGCGGTGTCCCGTCAGGGTGTGCCGGAGATCGTGGCGCAGACGCTGATGTGGTCGGGCCTGCCCGTCGATTTCGGGCCGTTCTTCTGGGCGCAGGCGGTGCCGGGCCAGCCGGTGCCGACGCTGGCGGAGATGGCCGCGCAGCGGCAGGTGGCGCCAGCGTCGGACGCGGGCTCGTACCTCGTGGTCGGCAGCGACTTCGGCAAGGCGCTGTGCGTGCAGTACGGCACCGCGCACATAGTGGCGGTGCCGGTGGAGGGTGGTCCGGGCGGTGCTCCGGTGCCGCCGCAGTTCGTGAACTCCAGCCTGCCGCAGTTCGTACGCTCCCTCGCGATGCTGGGTCACATGTGGCGGCTGCGCCAGCATCTGACGCCGGAACAGGCGGGTCGCTGGACCGTCGATTTCCAGGCGAATCTGGCGGGGCTGGACAGCGCGGCGCTGGCCTCTCCGGAGAGCTGGTGGTCGGTGTTGCTGGAGCAGATGTGGGACGGACTGCTCTGATCGGATGATCAGTTGAGTGGCCGGGCCGAGACCCCTGAACGGGGTCTCGGCCCGGCCATTCCGGCTTCTGGGAGCAAATGGCGCATCCTTGACAGGAATCCCCGCGAGAGAGGCGCTTCCAGGATGAGTGCACCCATTGCCACTGTGCGCGGCCGCGGCTACCGCACGGATGAGGTCGACCGGTATCTCGCGCGGCTCTCCGGCAGCCGTGACGAGGCCTGGGAGCGGGTGGCCCGGCTGACCGTCCTGGCGCGGCAGATGGAGGCGGAGGCGGCGCGGCTGCGCGAGGCGGTGTCCGTGCTGGCTCCGCAGACGTACGAGGACCTGAGCGAGCGCGCCCGCCGGATCCTGCTGCTGGCGCAGGAGGAGGCGGACTGCGTACGGGCGGAGGCGCGGGCGGACGTGTCCGCGACGCTGGGTGCGGCCGAGGCGTATGCGGACCGGGCGGCGGAGCTGGCGCGGGCGGACGCGGAGGCGGTGCGCGAGCAGACGGAGGTCCGGGCCCGGCAGGGGCTGCTGCGGGCGCAGCAGGAGGCGGACGCCGCACGGGCGGAGGCGCGGGCGGACGCGGAGGGTCGGCGGGCGGAGGCGGGGGCCGTGCTGGCGGAGATGCGGCGGCGGTCGGACGTGTTGCTCGCGGAGCGCGAGCAGGAGCAGGCGGAGCGGTGGGAGGCGGCCGAGCGGGAGCTGGCGGCGCGGGAGGCGGAGTTCGAGGCGCGGGCGGCGGAGGCGGAGCAGTACGCGGAGGGGCGGCTGGCGGAGGCGCGGCGGGGGTTCGCGGAGGCCGAGGAGTCGGCGCGGCACGGTCAGGAGGACGCGGAGGCGCTGGCCGCCGAGCTGGTCGCGGAGGCGCGGGTGGCGGAGGAGCGGGCCGGCCGGGAGACGGAGCGGATCCTGCGGGAGCACGCGGAGTCGCAGGAGGAGATGCGGGCGCACATGAACCACGTCCGTTCGAGCCTGGCGGCTCTGACGGGCCGGGCTCCGGCTGAGGGCTGACCGGGGGGAGGCTCGGCTGCGCGCAGCCCGGTGCCGGGGCCCGGCTACGGGAGGTCGGTGAGGAAGGCGGCGATCAGGGGGGCGATGGCCGGGAGGTGGGTCTCCAGGGCGAAGTGGCCCGCGCCGTCGAAGACGTGGACGGCGGCGTCCGGGACGTCCCGGAGGTAGGCCTTCGCTCCCTCGGGGGTGAAGAAGGGGTCGCCCGCGCCCCAGACGACCAGGACCGGCGGCCTGGTGGTGCGCAGCCAGGCCTGCCAGGCCGGGTAGTGGGTGAAGTTCGAGGCGTAATCGAAGGCGAGGTCCGTCTGGGCGTCGCCGCGCCCCGGCAGGCCGAGGTAGTGGACGTCGAGCGTCCAGTTGTCCGGGGAGATCAGGGTGGGGTCCGCGACGCCGGTCTCGTACTGGAAGCGGGTGCCTTCCAGGGTCAACAGCCCCCGGACCTGCTCCTCGTTGCCCGGCACCTCGCGCCGTAGCCCGGCGAACTCGCGGGCCGCGTCGGAGAGTCCCTCTTCGTACGCGTTGCCGTTCTGGACGATCAGGCCCGTGACGCGGTCCGGGCGGCGGGTGGCGATCCGCAGGCCGACCGGGGCGCCGAAGTCGAAGACGTACAGGGCGAAGCGGTCGAGGCGCAGGGCGTCGGTGAAGCCCTCCACGACGTCGGCGAGCCGGTCGAAGGTATACGTGAATCCGTCCGGGGCCTCGGTGCGGCCGAAGCCGGGGTAGTCGGGGGCGATCAGGCGGTACGGGGTGTCGCCGAGGGCGTCCATCAGGCGGGCGAACTGGTGCGAGGCGGTGGGGAAGCCGTGGAGGAGCAGCAGGACGGGGCCGTCGGCGGGGCCGCTTTCGCGGTAGGCGACGCGCACGCCGTCCACGTCGACGGTTCGGTACTGGACGGACGCGATCATCACATGCCTCCTGGTGGCTTGGTCCCATTAGTCTTGCCTCTGGATCCCTAACGGGTCAAGTGATTCGAGTAGCATTAGTTGCGTGACGTCTTTTCCATTGACCGGCGAACCCCTCGCCCTGGACCTCCTCAACACCCTGACCGCCGCGGGCGACCTCGTCGCCGGGCCGACGGGTCTCGCGGAGTGGCTGGCCGAGCAGGCCGGCCGGCTGACGCCGGTCGGGGAAGTGGGTGCGGCCGAGGTGGCCGCCGTACGGGCCGTACGGGAGGCCGCGCGGCCGGCGCTCGCGGCCGTGCGGAGCGGGGAGCGGCCGCCGGACGGTGCGCTGCGCGCGCTGAACGAGGCCATGGCCGGGGCACCGGCCCGCCGTGAGCTGGCCTGGACCGCGGAGGCGGGCCTGACGGTGGCTCCGCACCGGGTGGCCGTTCCGGCGCGGCGGCTCGCGGCCGAGCTGGCCGAGGCGGTCGCGGAGTTCCTGACGGATCCGCGGGTGGGTTCGGTCCGCGGCTGTGAGGCGGAGGACTGCGTCCTGCTGTTCCTGCCCCTGCATCCGCGGCGGCGGTGGTGCGTGGCGTCGGCCTGCGGTAATCGGGCTCGGGTGGCCCGCTACTACGCCCGCCACAAGCTTCCGTAGGCGGGCGCGGGCCCGGGCGCGCTGCGGCCGGGCCCGCGGGCAGGGGTGCCGCTGCGCGGGCCGGTCCCCGCCCCGGCGCCCTCGAAGACCCGGGACTCCGCCCCGGACCCGGCGCCTCAATCGCCGGCGGGGCTGCATCGTGCCGGCCCGCGGCCCGGGCGCGCCTCGAAGACCCGGGGGCTCCGCCCCGGACCCCGCGCCTCGAACGCCGGCGGGGCTGGATCGCGCCGGGCCGCGCCCAGGGCGCGCCTCGAAGACCCGGGGGCTCCGCCCCGGACCCGGCGCCTCGGACGCCGGCGGGGCCGGATCGTGCCGGTCCTGGTCAGCGCTTGGCCGCCGGGCCCTGCTGCGCCAGGCCCTGTTGCGCCGGGATGGGCGGGGTCGCGGGGGCGTAGTGGTACGGGTCGCTGCGGAGGCCGCGGGAGGTGACCACCACCGTGAACGGGGGGTGGGCCGTGGCCGGCAGGGGCGTTGTCAGGGTGCCCGTCAGCTCGTCGCACGTGGTGGGGAACGGGGTGTCGTTCACCGTGAGGCGGGGGTCCGTGAAGCCGCCGCCCTCGACCCTGAGCAGACCGTCGGAAATCGTGACGTTCGTGATCACCGGGTTCGCACGGGTGGCCATCTTGTTCACCAGGTACGCCCCCGCCGGTGCGCCCGTCAGGGCCCAGATCTCCGTGGGGAGGTGGGGGAGCCCGGCGCCCACGTCCGAGAGGAAGAACAGGATGACGTAGAGCATCGTGACCGCGCTGAGCCCGACGTACTGGAGGTCGACGAGGTCGGTCCGGCCGCTGTCGTTCGCGATCAGCTCCCGCAGGGGGCGGCGGCCCGTGGCCGTCGGCTTCGGCGCGGGCTTGGCCATGGTGCCGTTCTCCACGCGGATGCCGACCACCGTCTTCGCGGCGATCAGGGCCGCGTACGGGCCCCCGAGCAGCGGCAGGTACACCGTCGTGAGTGAGGACAGCGGGCCGTGCTCCCCCTGGAACCAGCCGATGCCGCCGCCCGCGGTGAGTCCGAAGCCGAGGGTCGTGAGCAGCAGCCAGACCAGGATCACCGTCCAGGCCAGGGCGAGCGCCGTGGAGGTGGAGAGCCGGCCGTCGCGGCCGGTGATGAAGCCCGGATGGCGGTGGAGCCGCCGGGCGAGCGGCCCGGCCAGTGCGGCGAGTAACGCCAGTGCGAAGAGTGCGGATGCCATGTCGTCGTCCCCCCGGAAACGGTTGTGCCCCAGGCTTACCCGTTGCTGCGGAGCATGACAAGTCGCCTTCTTCTGCGGCCCGTTACTCCTCGCTCTGCTCCGGCAGCACCGGGAACCGCCGCGGCGCCACCAGCAGCAGGACCAGCAGCGAGGCCACGGCCGCGCCCGTCGCGCCGAGGAAGATGTGGTCCACGGCGGCGGCCACGGCCTCGCGCAGGTAGTCGGCGGCGGCCTGGGGGAGCAGCCCCGGCTCGGCCAGGGCCTTCGACACGTCGTCCAGGTTGTCCGGCAGCCCGGGCATGGGGGCGTGCACCAGCCGGGCGGCGATGGTGGCGTTGGCGACGGCCCCCAGCAGGGCCGCGCCGATGCTCTGGCCCACCTGGCGGGAGAACAGCACGGAAGCCGTCGCGGTCCCGCGCTCCGCCCAGCCGACGGTGGACTGGACCCCGACGACCAGCGGGAGCTGGAAGATGCCGAGGGCGCCGCCCAGCAGCAGCATGATCAGCGCGGGCTGCCAGGGCCGCGCGGGATAGGGGAGCAGGGTGAAGGAGTAAAGGATCACCGCGGCCAGCGCGATCCCGACGGCCGCGGTGTTCCGGAAGCCGATGCGCCGGTAGACGTGCTGGCTGAACGCGGCGGTGATGGGCCAGCTGAGGGTCATCACGGACATGACCAGCCCGGCGCTGATGGGCCCGAGGCCGAGTACGGACTGGGCGTACGTCGGCATGAAGACCATCGGGGCGACCATCAGCAGGCCGAGCGCCCCCATGGCCAGGTTGACGGCGGCGATGGTGCGCCGGCGCCACACCCAGCCGGGCAGGATCGGCTCCTCGGCCCGGCGTTCGATCCGGACCACCACCACGGCCAGCACGGCGCTCGCGCCCAGCAGCCCCAGCGAGGGCGCGGACAGCCAGGGCCAGGCGACCCCGCCCTGGACGAGCGCGAACAGCAGCAGCCCGCCGCAGGCGAAGATGCCCAGCGCCCCCGCCCAGTCGACCGGGCCCCGGCGCCCGGGGGACCGTACGGGCTCCGCCAGGTGACGGGCGATCATCCACAGGGCGAGGGCGGCCAGCGGCAGGTTGATCAGGAAGATCCAGCGCCAGTGCGCGTACGAGGCGAGCAGCCCGCCGAGGGCCGGGCCGGCCACGGCGGAGGTGGCCCAGACGGTGGACATCCGGGCCTGGATCTTCGGCCGGTCCTTCAGCGGGTAGAGGTCGCCGGCCAGGGTCTGGACCGTGCCCTGGAGGGCGCCGCCGCCCAGGCCCTGGATGATGCGGAAGGCGATGAGGGCGGCCATGTTCCAGGCGAGCGCGCACAGCAGCGAGCCGACGAGGAAGAGGCCGATGCCGAAGAGCAGCACGGGCTTGCGGCCGAAGGTGTCGGACAGCTTCCCGTACACGGGCAGGGTGACGGTGACGGACAGCAGGTAGCCGGAGAAGAGCCAGGAGAAGACGGAGAACCCGCCGATGTCGCCCACGATCTGGGGGACGGCGGTGGAGACGATGGTGCTGTCGAGGGCGACGAGCGCCATGCCGAGCATCAGGGAGGCGACCACGGGGGCGGGCGGCCGCCCCGGCGCCGCCGGTCCCGTGCCGTCCGCCGCCGTGCCGGACCCGGAGCCTTTGGCCGAAACCGTGCTTCCGGACGGGCCGTCGCTCCCCCCGGGTATGCCGTCGGGACTTCCGTCCGCTCTCTCCCCAGACCCCACGAAGATTCCTTCCCCCTGCACGTACCTGCGGGGACCACCTTCTCACCGCCGCCGTGCCCGGCGATATCCCCCAGAGCCGCTCCCCCGAAGGGTGGAGAACCCCTAGGGGACGCTCCCCCCAACGGGCCAGGGGCCTTTCGTCCCGGCGGATGAGGAGACGGGGCGCGGCGCGTCCTTAACTGGTTCACATGGGCCGGGAGCCCGGGGGTGGGGTTAACCCCCGGATGGATACGGCGATGAGCACCAGCGCGCCGGACCCCGCCGCACCACAGACTTCACGACGGCGACGTACGCAGAACGAGAAGGAGAAACACCGTGACAACGGCTATGACCGAAACCAGGCACGGGGACGCCGGAGGCCACGCAGCCGTCGCGGCCCGGGCGCGGAAGGTCGTCAAGGCCTACGGCTCCGGTGAGACGCGCGTCGTCGCCCTCGACGCGGTGGACGTGGACATCCACCGCGGCCAGTTCACCGCGATCATGGGCCCCTCGGGCTCCGGCAAGTCGACGCTGATGCACTGCCTCGCCGGTCTCGACACGGTGACCAGCGGGCAGATCCACCTCGACGACACCGAGATCACCGGGCTGAAGGACAAGAAGCTCACCCAGCTGCGCCGTGACCGTATCGGCTTCATCTTCCAGGCGTTCAACCTGCTGCCCACGCTGAACGCCCTGGAGAACATCACGCTCCCCATGGACATCGCGGGCCGCAAGCCCGATGCCCAGTGGCTCAACCGGGTCGTGGAGACCGTCGGCCTGGCCGGCCGCCTCAAGCACCGCCCGACCGAGCTCTCCGGCGGCCAGCAGCAGCGCGTGGCGGTCGCCCGCGCCCTCGCCGCCCGCCCGCAGATCATCTTCGGCGACGAGCCGACCGGAAACCTGGACTCGCGGGCCGGCGCCGAGGTCCTCGGCTTCCTGCGCCGCTCGGTGGACGAGCTCGGCCAGACCATCGTGATGGTCACGCACGACCCGGTCGCCGCCTCGTACGCGGACCGCGTCATCTTCCTCGCCGACGGCAGGATCGTGGACGAGATGTACGGGCCCACGGCCGACCAGGTCCTGGACCGCATGAAGGACTTCGACGCGCGCGGGCGGACCTCGTGAGCAACGCCGTCCTGAAGACCTCGCGGCGCAACTTCATCGCCCACAAGGGGCGGATGGCGCTGTCGGCCGTCGCCGTGATGCTGTCCGTCGCCTTCGTCTGCGGCACCACGGTTTTCACCGACACGATGAACGCGACGTTCGACAAGCTGTTCGCCGTCACCAGTTCCGACGTGACCGTCAGCCCCAAGGCCGCGAAGGACGGGGAGGAGACCCCGGACCGCGGCAAGCCCGAGATGCTGCCCGGCTCGGTGGTCGCGCAGGTGGCGAAGGCCGAGGGAGTCAAGAGCGCCGAGGGCGGCGTCGTCTCGATGTCCGTCACGGTGGTCAACGCCAAGAACGAGAACATGGGCTCGACCAGCGGCGCCCCGACCATCGCGGGCAACTGGACCGACAACGAGCTGAAGTCCATGAAGATCACCGCCGGTCACGCCCCGCGCGGGCCCACCGAGGTGATGATCGACGCCGACACCGCGGACAAGCACCACCTGGGGCTCGGTGACGCACTGCGCACCATCGCGGTCACCGGCGACGTCCGCGCCACCATCACCGGCATCGCCACCTTCACCGTGACCAACCCGGGCGCGGCCGTCGTCTACTTCGACACCCCGACCGCCCAGCGGCACCTGCTCGGGGCCCCCGACGCCTTCACGCACGTCAACGTCACCGCCAAGGACGGGGTGAGCGACGACCAGCTCAAGCGGAACGTCGCCACCGCCGTCGGCGCGGACACCTACAAGCTCCAGACCGCCAAGGAAGCCGCGGACGCCAACCGCAAGGACGTCGGCTCCTTCCTCAAGGTCATGAAGTACGCCATGTACGGCTTCGCGCTGATCGCCTTCCTCGTCGGTATCGTCCTCATCTTCAACACCTTCTCCATGCTCGTGGCCCAGCGCACCCGCGAGATCGGCCTGATGCGCGCCATCGGCGCCGACAGCGGGCAGGTCCTCAAGTCCGTCATCGTCGAGGCCTTCCTCCTCGGCGTCGTCGGCTCGGTCCTGGGCATCGCCGTGGGCGTGGGCCTGGCCGTCGGGCTGATGAAGCTCATGGGCCAGATGGGCATGCACCTGTCCACCGACGATCTGACGGTCGCCTGGTACACCCCGGTCAGCGGTCTCGTCCTCGGTGTCCTCGTCACCCTCGTCTCCGCCTTCATCCCGGCCCGCCGGGCCGGCAAGGTCTCCCCGATGGCCGCCCTGCGCGAATCCGGCACCCCCGGCGACAGGAAGGCCGGCGTCGTCCGCGCCGTCCTCGGCCTGGTCCTCACCGGCGTCGGCGGCGCGGGGCTCTACCTCGCCACCGCCGCCGAGGAGGCCGGACCCGGATCGCTGTGGCTTGGCCTGGGCGTCGTCTTCACCCTCATCGGCTTCATCGTGATCGGCCCGCTGCTCGCCGCGGGCGTGGTGCGGGTGCTCTCCGGAGCGGTGCTGCGGCCGTTCGGGTCCGTGGGCCGGCTCGCCGAGCGCAACGCCCTGCGCAACCCGCGCCGTACCGGCGCCACCGCCGCAGCGCTGATGATCGGCCTCGCGGTCGTGGCCTGCCTGTCGGTGGTCGGCTCCTCGATGGTGGCCTCCGCCACCGACGAGCTCGACAAGTCGGTCGGCGCGGACTACATCGTCAACTCCGAGACGGGCCAGCCCGTCATGCCCCAGGTCGAACAGGCGCTGCGCAGCGCCCCCGGCCTCGACCACGTCACCGCCTACCGCGAGGTGGACGCCAAGGTCACCGCACCCGACGGCGCCACGGAGACGGTGGGACTCGGCGCCACCGATCCGACGTACGCCAAGGACATCCGGCGCAAGATGGTCGCCGGCGAGCACGCGGCGGCGTACGGCAAGGACTCGATGTCGGTCGGCTCGCAGTACGCCACCGCCCACCACATCAAGCTCGGTGACGAGCTGACGGTCGCCTTCACGGGCGGCAACACCGTCAGGCTCAAGGTCGCGGCGATCACCAGCGACGAGGGCAACCTCGACAAGACCATGAAGTACGTCAGCACGGCGGTCGCCGAGGCGAACGTCCCGGCCGACCGGATGCCGCGCCCCTTCATGCTGCTGGCCAGCGCGAAGGACGGGCAGTCCGACGCGACCGCGTACACGGCGGTCAAGGCGGCGCTGGCGGAGTACCCGCAGTACAAGGTGCGCAACCAGGCCGACTACAAGCAGTCCCTGAAGGACCAGGTCGGCCAGCTGCTGAACATGGTCTACGGGCTCCTCGCCCTGGCCATCGTCATCGCGGTGCTGGGCGTCGTGAACACCCTCGCCCTGTCGGTGGTCGAGCGGACCCGCGAGATCGGCCTGATGCGCGCCATCGGCCTCTCCCGCCGTCAGCTGCGCCGCATGATCCGCCTGGAGTCGGTGGTCATCGCCCTCTTCGGCGCCCTGCTCGGCCTCGGGCTGGGCATGGGCTGGGGCGCCACCGCACAGCAACTGCTCGCCCTGGAGGGCCTGAAGGTGCTGGAGATCCCGTGGCCGACGATCCTCGGGGTGTTCGCCGCCTCGGCCTTCGTGGGCCTGTTCGCCGCGCTGGTGCCGGCCTTCCGGGCAGGGCGGATGAACGTACTGAACGCGATCGCGAGCGAGTAGGGGAACCTGCCGCCGCGTTCGTACGGGGGAAGACGGGGGAGCACGGGGGAGTACGGGGGAAGGCGCCGGTCCGGGACCTTGGGGTCCCGGACCGGCGTCGTGCCACCCGCGTCATTCGTGGCGCATCAGGACGACGCCCTCGGCCTCGCCCACGACGGCGAACCGTTCGCCGGGGTGCAGCTGGCGGGCATAGCCGGCCGGGTCCTCGCCGGCCCACTTGGAGGAGTTGTCGAGGGTGATCCAGTCGGGGACGACGCCCTTGCTGCCGCCGATCCACAGCACGCGGCAGCGGGAGGTCAGCCGGGTCAGCGGGCCGGTGTCGGCCTCCACCGTCGCTCCGTCGGGGATCCGGTCGAGGAGTTCCTCGATCGCGGTGACCCGGGCGGGCTTCTCGTACGTACGGGGCTGCGCGAGCTTCTCGGTCGGCAGGCTGGTCGCACTGAGGGCGAGCCCGGCGGCGAGGACGGCGGTGGGCAGCTGGAGGGCGTACGCGCGCAGCCAGGGCCGCGCGCCGCGGCGGGCGGTGTCGATGGCGTCGACGAGGGCGAGGGCCACGACGGGCATGAGGACGGCGCTGTAGTGCCAGTCGGTGGACCAGTAGTGGTCGTCGCCGGACAGGAACCGCCAGCCGAGGGTGGGGGCGGCGACCAGCAGCAGCGGCGAGCGCAGGGCCAGCAGCCCGGAGGTCGGGATCAGCACCCAGGCCAGGGTGGTGAGCTTGGTGCCGACGCCGTCGAGGGGACCCGCGCCGTCGATCTTGTCCCAGTAGCCGTAGCCCGCCGTGGCGAAGGCCGGTATGAAGACGGTGAACACCAGGACGGCGAGGACGGTGGCGGCGACGGCGACGGCGAGGGCGGCCACCGCGGCCCGCCGGTGGGTGGGCCGGGCCCGCCAGGCGACGACCACGGCCAGGGCGGCGAGGGTGAAACCGAGGTCCTCCTTGACGAGGAGCAGCGGCAGCCCCCACAGCAGGGCGGCCCGCCAGCGCCGGGCGAGCACCGCCTCCAGGGCGAAGGCCAGCACGGGCACGGCGAAGGCGATCTCGTGGAAGTCGAACTCGACGGCCCGCTGGATCCCCCAGGACAACCCGTACGCGATCCCGACGGCGAGCCCGCGGGGCCTGCCGAGGAGCCGCCCGGCCGCCCTGGTGACGGGGAGGGCGGAGAGCGCGAAGAGCGCGGCCTGCGCGACGAGCAGGGTGACGGGGCCCGGGAAGATCCGGTAAACGGGGGCGAGCAGGGCGATGACCGGGCTGAAGTGGTCCCCGAGGATGTTGGCCCCGGGCCCCTTCAGATCTGCGACGGGCTCCTGCAGGTGCGCGTACGCGCGGATCGCCTGTTCGAAGATGCCCAGGTCCCAGGAGGCCCACTCCATGCGCCGGAACCGCCCGACGGACAGCACGAGGTAGACGAGGAACAGCCCGCCGGCCACCACGTACGGCCCGGGCCACCACCCCCGTCCCGGCGCCACGGGCGCGCGGGGCGCGGGCACCGGGCGGGCTATCGCATCGCTCGTCACGGACTCGTGCTCCTAGGTCGTGTCGTCAAAGTCCCGTCTGGCTGGAGGGGCCCCGCCCTCCGGGCGGCCGACGCTACTTTGACGACTCCCTAGGCCGGCCGGCGTCTCCCTCTCCGGCGGAAAGCGACACGGCGAGCTCAGACGGTCAGTACCGGGACATCGTAGAGCGGGATGAACTTGTCACGGGTGACGAGGGTCAGCCCTTCGCTCTGAGCCTGGGCGATCAGTATCCGGTCGAAGGGGTCACGGTGGTGGAGGGGGAGCTGACCCGCCCGGATGCCGTGGAGCGCGGTGACCGGCAGCGGCCTGAGCTGACAGTCTCGGGCTCGCTCCGGCAGGTCCTCCGGGCCGTCGAGCTTGCCGAGAGCCTGCTTGACCGCCAGTTCCCAGGGGGTGACCGCGCTGACGTAGGCGAGGCGCTCGGTGTCGAGCAGGTCCTTGACCGCGTCCGACAGCTGCGGGGAGTCCGTGAGCCACCACACGATGACGTGGGTGTCGGCCAGGAGCTTCACTCGGAGGCCTCGGCGTGAGGGAGCAGCCCGAAGGCCTCGGCGAAGCCGGCGTCGTCGGACATGTCGTCGAAGTCATCGGCGAACACCACGGGCTCCCTGACTGATCCGCGTGAGGTCCGGAAGACCTTCCCCGCGAGCGGGATCACCTTGGCGACGGGCTCGCCCGCCTTGCTGATGATCACCTCCTCGCCGGTGGCGACCGCCTCCAGGATCTTGGAGAAGTTCGTCTTCGCCTCGTGGACGTTGTACTGCCGGGCGGTTTCCATGAGGTCTCCAGGGCAGATATGGACTAACTGCTGGACCAAGCGTAATCAGGTCGGCCCAGTGGGCGCCAGCTCCGTCACCCCTGCGGGTGACCCGAATCCCCCGCGCGTGGGGCCGGGGGCCGTCGTAGGGTGGGAACCCCCGGCCCGTGCGACGTGTCGGGTCCTTCGCGTTGCCCCTTCACGACCTTCACCGGATGGAAAGCCTCTACATGAGCCTGCACGGACTGCTCGACGCCGTCACCCGGGATCCCGCCCTCGCCGAGGCGGTCACCGCGGCCGGGGACGGCAACCGCATGCACGTGGACCTGGTCGGGCCCGCCGCCGCGCGGCCCTTCGCGATCGCCGCGCTGGCCCGGCAGACCGGGCGGACCGTCCTCGCGGTCACCGCGACCGGGCGCGAGGCCGAGGACCTGGCCGCCGCGCTGCGCTCGCTCATGCCCTCGCCCGACGAGGTGGTGGACTACCCGTCCTGGGAGACGCTTCCGCACGAACGGCTCAGCCCGCGCAGCGACACCGTCGGCCGCCGGATCGCCGTACTGCGCCGCCTCGTGCACCCGAGCAAGGACGACCCGGCCGCCGGGCCCGTCTCCGTGGTCGTCGCGCCGATCCGCTCCGTGCTCCAGCCGCAGGTCAAGGGGCTCGGGGAGCTGGTTCCCGTGGCCCTGCGGCAGGGGCAGAGCGTCGACCTCGGCGAGGTGACCCAGGCACTGGCGGCGGCCGCGTACGCGCGCGTGGAGCTCGTGGAGAAGCGCGGCGAGTTCGCGGTCCGCGGCGGCATCCTCGATGTGTTCCCGCCCACCGAGGAACACCCGCTGCGCGTCGAGTTCTGGGGCGACGAGGTCGAGGAGATCCGCTACTTCAAGGTCGCCGACCAGCGGTCGCTGGAGGTCGCGGAGCACGGTCTGTGGGCCCCGCCCTGCCGCGAGCTGCTGCTGACCGACGAGGTGCGGCAGCGGGCGGCGGCCCTCGCCGAGGCCCACCCCGAGCTCGGCGAGCTGCTGAACAAGATCGCCGAGGGGATCGCGGTGGAGGGCATGGAGTCCCTCGCCCCGGTCCTGGTCGACGACATGGAGCTGCTGATCGACGTCCTGCCCGCCGGGGCGATGGCCGTCGTCTGTGACCCCGAGCGGGTACGGACCCGGGCCGCGGACCTCGTCGCGACGAGCCAGGAGTTCCTGATGGCATCCTGGGCCGCCACCGCGGGCGGCGGCGAGGCCCCCATCGACGTCGGCGCGGCCTCGCTGCGCGGCATCGCCGACGTACGCGAGCACGCACGCGAGCTCGGCATGATGTGGTGGTCGGTCTCCCCCTTCGCCGCCGACGAGGAGGCCGCCGGAGGGGACACGCTCAAGCTCGGCATGCGCGCCCCCGAGGCCTACCGCGGCGACACCGCCCGCGCGCTCGCCGACACCAAGGGCTGGATCGCCGACGGCTGGCACACCGTCTACCTCACCGAGGGCCACGGCCCGGCCGCCCGTACCGTCGAGGTGCTCGGCGGCGAGGGCATCGCGGCCCGCCTGGAGGCCGATCTGCGGGCGCTGGAGCCGAGCATCGTCCACGTCGCCTGCGGCTCGATCGACAACGGCTTCGTCGACCCGGCCCTCAAACTGGCCGTCCTCACCGAGACCGACCTCACCGGGCAGCGCTCCGCCACCAAGGACCTCGGGCGGATGCCGACCCGGCGGCGCAAGACGATCGACCCGCTGACCCTGGAGGCGGGCGACTACATCGTCCACGAGCAGCACGGCGTCGGCCGCTACATCGAGATGGTGCAGCGCACCGTGCAGGGCGCGACCCGCGAGTACCTCCTCGTCGAGTACGCCCCCGCCAAGCGCGGCCAGCCCGGCGACCGCCTCTACATCCCCACCGACCAGCTGGAGCAGGTCACCAAGTACGTCGGCGGCGAGGCCCCGACCCTGCACCGGCTCGGGGGCGCCGACTGGACCAAGACCAAGGCGCGCGCGAAGAAGGCGGTCAAGGAGATCGCCGCCGACCTCATCAAGCTGTACAGCGCGCGCATGGCGGCGCCCGGCCACACCTTCGGTCCGGACACCCCCTGGCAGCGCGAACTGGAGGACGCCTTCCCGTACGCGGAGACGCCCGACCAGCTCACCACCATCGCCGAGGTCAAGGAGGACATGGAGAAGTCCGTCCCCATGGACCGGCTGATCTGCGGCGACGTCGGCTACGGCAAGACCGAGATCGCCGTGCGCGCCGCCTTCAAGGCGGTCCAGGACGGCAAGCAGGTCGCCGTCCTCGTCCCCACGACCCTCCTCGTGCAGCAGCACTTCGGTACCTTCTCCGAGCGCTACAGCCAGTTCCCGGTCAAGGTGAAGGCGCTGTCGCGCTTCCAGGGCGAGGCCGAGTCCAAGGCCACCCTGGAGGGCCTGCGCGAGGGCTCGGTGGACGTGGTCATCGGCACCCACCGGCTCTTCTCGCAGGAGACGAAGTTCAAGGACCTGGGCCTGGTCATCGTCGACGAGGAACAGCGGTTCGGTGTCGAGCACAAGGAGCAGCTGAAGAAGCTCCGCGCCAACGTCGACGTGCTCACCATGTCCGCGACGCCGATCCCGCGCACCCTGGAGATGGCGGTGACCGGCATCCGCGAGATGTCGACGATCACCACCCCGCCCGAGGAGCGGCACCCGGTGCTCACCTTCGTCGGCCCTTACGAGGAGAAGCAGATCGGCGCGGCCGTCCGCCGTGAACTGCTGCGCGAGGGCCAGTGCTTCTACATCCACAACCGGGTCGAGTCGATCGACCGGGCGGCCGCCAAGCTGCGCGAGATCGTGCCCGAGGCGCGGATCGCGACGGCGCACGGGCAGATGTCCGAACAGGCCCTGGAGCAGGTCGTCGTGGACTTCTGGGAGAAGAAGTTCGACGTGCTGGTGTCGACCACGATCGTCGAGTCCGGTATCGACATCTCCAACGCGAACACCCTGATCGTGGAGCGCGGCGACAACTTCGGCCTCAGCCAGCTGCACCAGCTGCGCGGGCGCGTGGGCCGCGGCCGCGAGCGCGGGTACGCGTACTTCCTGTACCCGCCGGAGAAGCCGCTGACCGAGACCGCGCACGAGCGGCTCGCGACGATCGCCCAGCACACCGAGATGGGCGCCGGCATGTACGTGGCGATGAAGGACCTGGAGATCCGCGGCGCGGGCAACCTGCTCGGCGGCGAGCAGTCCGGGCACATCGCGGGCGTCGGCTTCGACCTGTACATCCGCATGGTCGGCGAGGCCGTGGCCGACTACCGGGCCGCCGTCGAGGGCGGGGCGGAGGAGGAACCGCCGCTGGACGTCAAGATCGAGCTGCCGGTCGACGCACACGTCCCGCACGACTACGCGCCCGGCGAGCGGCTGCGCCTGCAGGCGTACCGGTCCATCGCCTCGGCGAACTCCGAGGCGGACGTCAAGGCCGTGCGCGAGGAACTCACCGACCGCTACGGCAAGCTGCCGGAGCCGGTGGAGAACCTGCTGCTGGTGGCCGGGCTGCGGATGCTCGCCCGCGCCTGCGGCGTCGCCGACATCACCCTCCAGGGCCCCAACATCCGCTTCGGGCCGGTGGAACTGCGCGAGTCGCAGGAGCTGCGCCTGAAGCGGCTCTACCCGGGGGCGGTGCTCAAGCCCGCCACCTCCCAGGTGCTCATCCCGCGCCCGAAGACCGGCAAGATCGGCGGGAAGCCGCTGGTCGGGCGGGAACTGCTGGCCTGGACGGGGGAGTTCCTCGCCACCGTCCTCGGTTCCTGACAGCCGTGGCGGCCGGGAGCCCGCACTGCGGACTCCCGACCGCCACGTATCCCGTTTGCGACGGTAAGCCCGTTTGGGGTGGTCTGCTCGCCGGGGTCCGGAAGCCGCTGCTCAGACGGCCTGTGCGGCGACCGTGCAACGGTTGGGCACATCCCCTCACCATGGCCGGAAACGCTGTATACGCTCAGACCCTGCAATCCTTTCCGCACGGCCCGTCAGGAGCACCGATGCACGGCCCCGGCTACCCGCCGCAGCATGGTCACCAGCCCAGTACCGGGGGCGTGGTGACCCTGCGCGTGCTGTTCACGCTGCTGCCGATCCTGAGCTGTGGCTTCCTGGCCTGGGCCACGATGCTGAGACTCGCCATCGTGACCCGCGCGGCCCGCGACTGGACGCTGCTCGCCGTCAGTTGTGTGCTCTCCGTCAGCTGGGTCGTGCTCATCGGCCTCGACCCGACCCCCGACACCGACGGCTGGCAGGGCAACACCGGAGCCTTCGGCACCCTCCTCACCGGCTTCGCGACCTGTGTCTACTTCCTCGTCGCCGACATCCGGCACTACGAGAAGCGGGCCGCCGTCCCCTCCGCGCAGTGGTACCCGGCGCAGCCCGCGCGCCCCGCCTACGGCTACCCGCCCGCCCAGGTTCCCGCCCAGACGCCCGTGCCCCCGCAGGTTCCGCCGCAGCCGACCCCGCCCCCGCGCATCGGGCAGGTCCGCGCCGAACTCGACGAGCTCAGCGAACTGCTGCGCAAGCAGACCCCGCCGCCCGGCGGCCCCTACCGGGACCCGAACACGACCGCGATCCAGGACCCGAATCAGTGACCGACCGGCTCATCGGAGACCGCTACCGTCTGGCGAGCATCCTGGGACAGGGCGGCATGGGCCAGGTCTGGACGGCGTACGACAAGCGCCTGGACCGCCGTGTCGCCGTCAAACTGCTGCGCCCCGACAAGGTCGCCGGCCCCGGCACCGTCGCCGAGGAGCTGCGCCGCCGTTTCGTGCGCGAGTGCCGGGTCACGGCGCAGGTCGACCACCCCGGCCTGGTCACCGTGCACGACGCGGGCAGCGACGGTGACGAGCTGTTCCTCGTCATGGGATACGTCGAGGGCACCGACCTCGCCGACCACCTCGCCCAGCACGACCCGTACCCCTGGCCGTGGGCGGTCTCCGTCGCCGCGCAGCTGTGCTCGGTCCTCTCGGCCGTGCACGCGGTGCCGATCGTCCACCGCGACCTGAAGCCGCGCAACGTGATGGTCCGCCCGGACGGCACCGTCCTGGTCCTGGACCTCGGCGTGGCCTCGGTGATGGACACCGACACCACCCGTCTCACCAGCACCGGCACGCCGATCGGCAGTCCCGCGTACATGGCGCCCGAGCAGGCGATGAGCGGCGCGGTGGGCCCGTACACCGACCTCTACGCGCTGGGCGTGCTTCTGTACGAACTCCTCAGCGGCAACGTCCCCTTCGCCGGCTCCACCGCCCTGGGCGTGCTCCACCGCCACCTGTACGAGCCGCCGGCTCCGATCCGTCCGAAGCGCCCGGAGATTCCCGCCGAGCTGGAGGCGGTCCTGCTCCGCCTGCTGGCCAAGGACCCGCAGGACCGCCCGGCGTCCGCGCAGGAGGTCTACGAAGCCCTCGCACCGCTGCTGCCCGCCCGTGGCGGCCGCGCCCCCTCCGGCCCGCTCGACCCCACCCGCCCCTTCCTGCGTCCGCACGCACCCTGGCCGGACCGGGCCACGGTGATCCCGCCCCAGCCGACCTCCCCGCCGAAGCAGCAGCCCGACATCCCCGCCGCCGTGGACGAGGCGCGCAAACTGCTGGACCAAGGACAGCTGACCCAGGCCGGTGACATCCTCGGCGGCATCCTCCCGGCCGCAGCCGCCCAGCACGGCGAGCACTCACCGGTGGTCCGCTCGCTGCGCAAGCAGTACGCCGCCACGCTGATGGACGACGGCCAGTACCGCCGTGCCCTGCCGGAACTGCGCCGTCTCGCCGACGAGTTCCCGGCCGGTGACCCGCAGTCGCTGCGCTTCCGCTACGACTCGGCGCAGTGCCTGGAACAGCTCGGCGAACCGGCCGCGGCCCTGGCCGAGTACCGCTCGCTGCTGCCGTTCTTCGAGAACCACTACGCCAACCCGGACCCGGGCCTCCCCCTGGAGGTCCGCCGCCGGATAGCCCACCTGCTGCTCTCCCTCGGCGACCGGCAGGCGGCCCACGACACCCTGGCCCGCCTGCTGTTCGACGCGGAACGCCTGCACGGCCCGAACCACCCCTTCCCGGGCGAGGTCCGCCGCACCCTGCACTGGCTCGGTCAGGTCCGCTGACGCCGTTGCCCGAGGCCCAGGCCCAGGACGACCGCCAGGGCCAGCGCGGCCACGGCCGTGCCCGGGACGAGACCAGGGGGACGGAAGACGCAGTCCAGACGGGTGGTCCCGGGCTCCAGGGGGACCGCGACCAGGCCCAGATACGCCGACGCCGGGCGGCCGTTGCAGGTCCACCCCGCGATCGCGGGGACCGACACGACCGCCGTGCCCGTGCTGCCCGCCGGAAGCGTGGCCCGGACCTCCGCGGAGCCGACCGCGACCGAGGTGGCGGCCGTGGCGCGCAGCCGGTCCACGGCCGCGGCCAGCCGGCCCCGGTCCAGGCAGGACAGCGCCCACCGGGAGGGCGCGGCCTGGTCGAACACCAGCGGTGAGGACCCGCCCCGCGAGACGCCCAGCGGCTGGACGGCCGCCCGGTTGCGCGGGGCGTTGCCGTTCAGCCGCAGCGGCGGTCCGCCGGCGAGGCGGGCCGTCGCGTTGTACTCCGGCGCCCACAGGTAGGCCTCCGTGCCCGCGCGGCAGATTCCCGGCGCGAGCGGATCCTCGTACACGCGCGCGCCCAGCAGCAGTTCCTGGTTGGCGAACGGGGAGTCGCCGTAGGCGCCGGGAGCGCCCGGCGGCCGGGTCGTGACCAGCGGGGGCACCTCGGCGCGGGCGATCGTGCCGTCCGGCCGCAGCCGGGCGCCGACCGCGAAGACGGCGTCCGTGACCGGGCTGTCGATGCTCTGGACGCTGCGCCCGCGCGAGGTCCAGCCCGCGCCCAGCGCCACCATGGTCCGGGTGAACACCGCCGGGGTGTGGCTGCTGTAGTACGAGCCGCCCTCCCCGCCCAGCAGCATCGGGTCGTTGCCCGTCAGGGCCGGCCGGCCAGGGTCTGTCCGGTACGCCGGCCAGCCCTCGGCGCCGGCCAGCGTCCCTGCGCGTGCGGTGTGCGCCGCGGACCAGGACGGGTAGTCGTCGAGACCGCCCAGCTTGCCCTTGTGCCCGTACGCGGTCGTGGCCGCGGCCTGCCCCACCAGTACGGCCGCCAGCAGCGCGGCCGCGGGGAGCGCCAGGCGGCGTGGGCGCAGGTGCAGCGCCCACCAGCCCGCGGC
Source organism: Streptomyces sp. NPDC048269 (assembly GCF_040652395.1). Classification (NCBI taxonomy): domain Bacteria; kingdom Bacillati; phylum Actinomycetota; class Actinomycetes; order Kitasatosporales; family Streptomycetaceae; genus Streptomyces; species Streptomyces sp. NPDC048269. The sequence continues at coordinate 66,929 of NZ_JBEZLW010000016.1, read as the reverse complement.
CGCCAGTGCCAGCCCGCCGCAGAAGAGCGCGTACCCCCAGACCGTCACCAGCGTGCTCCCGCGCGCCCACAGCGCCGCGGCCGCCAGCACGCCCGCTCCGGCCGCCAGCGCCCGCGGCCCCGGCGGTCCCGCCGCCAGCCCGGTCCAGGCGGCGATCACGGCGATCCCGGCCAGCACGAAGGTCTGCCGGTACGGGCTTCCGTTCGGGGTCGCGAACAGGTGCCAGGCCAGGTGCGTCGGCGCCCACTGGAGGGAGAGCGCCACGGCCGCCGTCAGTCCCGCCCACGCCAGCCGGGTGCGCGGCGGCACGGCCCGGTGGAAGGGCAGCGCGGCCACCAGCAGCAGCGTCCCGGTGCCGACGAAGACGGCGGGGGAGGAGAAGGAGTACGTCGCGGGCAGCAGCCGGGCGAACAGGTCCGCCCAGGACACCGGCCTGAACTCCTTGACCCAGCCCGGATGGGCCTGCCCGGAGCTGAGGAACAGGGGCGCCAGGACCGGCGCCGCGAGCGCGATCCCCAGCACGGTCGTCCCGGCCGCCCGCCCGACCACTGCCGGCCGGGTCCTCGCACCCCCACGCGTCAGCACCACCCGTACCAGCAGCACCAGCGCCGCACCCAGCGTCGCCATGTAGCCGGTGTAGAAGTTCGCCGTCCAGCAGACGGCCACGACCAGCGGTGCGAGCACGATCCGCCGCCCGCGCAGGGCCCATTCACCGGTCAGGCACAGCAGGGGGAAGGCGATCAGCCCGTCCAGCCACATCGGGTTGTAGGAGGCCTCGATCACCGACCAGCCGCACAGCGCGTACGAGGCCCCGAGCAGCCCCGCCGCCCACCAGGCCCCGCGGCGGTGCGTGCGCAGCAGCCAGGTCATCGCCGCCGCCGCGGCCGCCGTCTTGAGCACGGTGACCACGTACACGGCGAGATCTGTGTCCGCGCGCGGGAAGAGCCCGACCAGCAGCGATAACGGGCTGGTCAGGTAGGTCCCCAGATCGGGCAGGAAGCTCGTGCCGTACCCGGACTGCCAGTTGAACAGCAGCCCGCCTTCCGCACGCCCGTGCAGGAGGTCCCACAGGTGCGCGTGGAAGGGGACGAACTGATTGCCGAGATCGTTGATGCTCCGGTGGCGCGGTCCGTACGGGAAGACGCGGGCCACGGCGTCGCCCGCGCACACGGCCAGCGCCGTGAGCAGGGCGGCAAGGGACGAGCCGAGCAGGCTCGTGCGGCGCGGTGAGTTGTACGGCGAGCGGTGCGGTGTCGACATGGTGCGCCGACCTTGGCAGCGCCGCAGGGCCGGGGGATGGCCGTGGAGTGACCCCGGCACGAACAACGGCGCACCCCGACAGCTCGGGAATCGTTGGTCGAACAGGTGGCCCGGACCACCGCGACCTCATACCATCGATCACCGCACGGCCCTTGTGCACCGACGCACAATCTCCCGGCCCTGGAGGCTCCTTTGCACCGTCGCACAGCGCTCTCCGTCTCCGCCGCCCTGCTCCTGGCGGCCCCCCTGCTGGCCGCCTGCTCGGGCGAAGCCCGCCCCGGCACCGCGGCCGTCGTCGGCGGCGAACGCATCACCACCTCCGCGCTCCAGGCCCAGGTCAACGACGTGCGCGCGGCGCAGAACCGGACGGGGCAGGCCGCCGCCGAGCTCATCGCGAGGACCCCCAACCTGGAGCGCGAGCAGCTCGACTCGATCCTCCAGAACCGGATCATCGACAAGATGGCCGCGACCGCCGGCATCACGGTCTCGCCCAAGGAGATCGAGGACGAGCACAAGGCGTACGTCGAGGACAACAAGGGAGCGGAGCAGTTCGAGGCGCTGCTCCTGCAGAAGGGCCACATGGCCCCCGCCCAGATCGACCGGTTCCTCCGGGACCGCGTGCTGCTCACCAAGCTGGCCGCCAAGTACGGCAACGGGAAGCTGGAGGAGCCGGCCCGGGCCGCCGCGAAGGCGCTGCGCATCGAGGTCAACCCGCGCTACGGCTCCTGGGACACCCAGCAGATCAAGCTCGGCACCGGGGAGACCCCCTGGATCACCCAGCGGACCCGGCCCGAGCAGGCACCCGCCGGAGCCTGAGACCGCCCGGGGGCCCCTCCCGGCCGGAGGCCGGCGGACGGAGGTAGGTTCGGAGGGTGACCGACCACGTACCAGCCGAGCCCACCGGCCGCATCGTCCTGCTGACCACCAGCCACCGGGTCGCCCCCGGCGTGCTCTCCTGGCCCGCGTGGCAGACCCTGCACGCCGCGGACCGGGTGGTCTGCGCCGACCCCGGCCACCCGCAGCTCCCGTACCTGCGGGAGGCGGGCGTGGAGGTGGTCCACGAGAACCCGGAGGCGCAGGCGCTGGTCGAGGCCTGCGCCGGCGGCCGCACCGTCGTGGTGCTCCCGGGCGGCGAGGGCGACCAGCGGCTCACCGACGGGCTGGCGCGCCTGGCCGGCTCGGGCCGGGTCTCCATGCCCGACCTGGAACTGCTGCCCGGCTCGTACGACCTGCCGGGGGCCCGCCTGCTCGACCTGGTCCAAGTGATGGACCGGGTCCGGCGCGAGTGCCCGTGGACCTCGCGGCAGACCCACCGGGGGCTCGCCAAGTACGCGATCGAGGAAGCGTACGAGCTGGTCGAGGCGATCGAGGACGGGGACCGGGAGGAACTGCGCGAGGAGCTCGGTGACGTGCTGCTCCAGGTGGTCTTCCACGCACGGATCGCGCAGGAGTACGAGGATCCCGACGAGGCGTTCTCCATCGACGACGTGGCCGGGTCCCTCGTGGCGAAGCTGATCCACCGCCACCCGCACGTCTTCGGCGACGAGAAGGCCGAGACCCCGGAGGACGTCAGCGCCCACTGGCAGCGCACCAAGGCGGCCGAGAAGCGGCGTGCGTCCGTCACGGACGGGATTCCGGTGGGCCAGCCGGGGCTCGCGCTCGCGGCCAAGCTCGCGGGCCGGGTCCGTACGGGCGGGCTGGCCGTGGAACTGCCCCGCGGCGAGGGCATCGGGTACGAGCTGCTGGAGCTGGCGGCGCGCGCCGAGGCGGCGGGGATCGACCCCGAGACCGCGCTGCGCGCGGCGGCCCGCGTCTACCGGGACTCGATCCGGGCCGCCGAGGGCGTCGGCGAGTAGCCCTCAGCAGCGGTGAGCGTTCTCAGTACTCCTCCGGCGCACGGCCGGAGGGGTTGTGCCAGTGCGGCGACGGACGGGCCAGGAACCACTCCCCGAAACCCAGCGGGCGGCCGTGGGGACCGTGGCCCGTGCCGGTGGCGGGTACGGAGTCGTGGAAGATCCGGCCGGGGCGGGCGCCCAGTTCCTCCAGGAGGTTCGAGGTCTCCTCGACGAACTGCGGCGGCCCGCTGAGGTAGACGTCCTGGTCGGGCCACAGGCCCCGGTTGCAGAGCGCGGTGGCCAGCCGGTCGGTGGCCTGGTTGCGGTGCTGCCCGGGCGCGGGCGTGATGTAGGTGACGCCGAGCCAGTCGCAGGCGGCGGCGTACTCGTCGATGAGCGGGCGGTCGTAGAGGTGGGCGGGATCCCGCGCCACCACGAAGAGCCGTATGTCCTGATCGGGAGGGTGTTTCCCGAGATCCTCCAGCATGGCCCGGACCGGCGCCCAGCCGGTCCCGGCGGCGATGAGGCTGGCCGGGCGGTCCTCTCGGCGGAAGGTCAGCCGCCCGCCGGCGGAGGCGAGCCGCAGCCTGTCGCCCGGCTGGACGTCGCGGACCAGGGCGGTGCTGACCCGTCCCCCCTCGATCCGGCTGACGTGAAGGTCCAGAGTGCCCTCGGGACGGGGGGCGTTGCCGATGGAGTACGTGCGCCAGGTCCTCGGGACCCGCTCGCTGCTCACGCTCGTGTACTGGCCGGGTAGATAGGGGAAGGGGGCGTGCGGCTCCAGGGTCAGCACGCCGATGTCCTCCCCGTACCGGAGGTGGCGCACGACCTCCGCGTCCCACCACGGCGGGTCCTCGGCTTGCGCGGCGCCGGCCGTCATCGCGTCGGCGATCACCTGGTACGCCTCGGTCCAGGCCTTCTCCACCGGCGGGGTCCACGCCGCTCCGGACGTCTCCGCGAGGGCGGCGAGCAGGCTCGCGCCCACGGCCGCGTAGTGCTCGGGACCGGCCTGGAACTTGCGGTGGTCGCGGCCCAGCTCGCGGAGATAGGGGACGAGGGTCTCGACGTCCTCCAGGCGGGCGATCACGTGGGTGAGCGCGGCGAACAGCCGGTCCCGCTGCCGCTCCATGTCCTCGAAGGAGGCCGGGAAGAGTTCACGGACTTCGGGGTTGTGCCAGAACAGGTGGGAGTAGAAGAACTTGACCGCGTGCTCGGCCCGTCTCTCCACCACCGCGAAGCTGCTTTTCAAGATCCTCACATCCACAGGACCGAAGGTAGGAACACCGGGGAACGTGAGGTCAAGCGATGGCTGATCTGCGGACAGCCGCGACGAACCACCCATATGGGATCTGGGCCGGGTGCCGGGATACGGTCAGCAGGTGCATGAGCAGACCCCCGCAGACCCCGCCGACGCCCCTTCGGCCTCCCCTTCCCGCCAGGGACCGACCCTGTTCGACTGGGAGTTCGCGACCGATCCGTACCCGGCCTACGCCTGGCTGCGCGAACACTCGCCGGTGCACCGCACCAAGCTCCCCAGTGGGGTCGAGGCCTGGCTGGTCACCCGGTACGCGGACGCCCGTCAGGCCCTCGCCGACCAGCGGCTCAGCAAGAACCCGGCGCACCACGCGGAGCCCGCGCACGCGAAGGGCAAGACCGGGATCCCGGGGGAGCGCAAGGCGGAGCTGATGACGCACCTGCTCAACATCGACCCCCCGGACCACACCAGGCTGCGGCGGCTGGTGTCGAAGGCCTTCACCCCGCGCCGGGTCGCCGAGTTCACCCCCCGCGTGCAGGAGCTCACCGACCACCTCATCGACGGGTTCTCGGAGAAGGGGGAGGCGGACCTCATCCACGAGTTCGCCTTCCCGCTCCCCATCTACGCCATCTGCGAGATGCTCGGTGTACCGCGCGAGGACCAGGACGACTTCCGGGACTGGGCCGGGATGATGATCCGGCACGGCGGCGGTCCGCGCGGCGGGGTCGCCCGCTCCGTCAAGCAGATGCGGACCTACCTCGGGGAACTCATCCATCGCAAAAGGGATGATCTGGGCAATGATCTGATCTCGGACCTGATCCGGGCGAGCGACCACGGCGACCACCTCACGGAGGCCGAGGCCACCGCCATGGCTTTCATCCTGCTTTTCGCCGGTTTCGAGACGACCGTGAACCTCATCGGAAACGGCGTCCACTCCCTCTTCATGAACCCCGGGGAGCGCGAGCGCCTCCAGCTCTCCCTCGCCGCGGGCGAGCGGGACCTGCTGGAGACCGGGATCGAGGAACTCCTGCGCTACGACGGCCCGGTGGAGCTTGCCACCTGGCGGTTCGCCACCGAGCCGCTGACCCTCGGCGGGCAGTCGATCGCGGCCGGCGATCCGGTCCTGGTCGTCCTCGCGGCCGCCGACCGCGACCCCGGGCGGTTCGCCGAACCGGACACCCTCGACCTCTCCCGCACCGACAACCAGCACCTCGGATACGGCCACGGCATCCACTACTGCCTGGGCGCTCCGCTCGCGCGACTTGAAGGACAGACGGCGCTTGCGACTTTGCTCACGCGTCTGCCGGATCTGGAACTCGCCGTTCCGCCGGAAGACCTGCGCTGGCGCGGCGGGTTGATCATGCGTGGCCTGCGCACCCTTCCCGTGCGCTTCACACCCCGAAACATCTGAACACCGCCTGATCAACAGTCAGTTTTCGACCGGAGTTGTGACAATCGTTCGAAGGCCGCTAGGTTCTGCCGTTACCCAGCCGTTATGCGAAAGGTGCAGCCTCATGCGTTCCGGGAACGGCCGTCACAGACGCCCCCGTCAGGTGCCCGCGATAGTCGTCACCGCAGGAGTCACAGGCTCCGCGCTGGCCCTGCCGCTCCTCGCCGCCACCAACGCCTCCGCGGCCGACACCTCCACGTGGGACAAGGTCGCCGAATGCGAGAGCGGCGGCAGCTGGAGCGCGAACTACGGCAGCGGCCAGTACGGCGGCCTCCAGTTCACCCAGGACCAGTGGCAGAGCGCGGGCGGTCTCGACTTCGCCGAGCGGGCCGACCTGGCGAGCCGTTCCCAGCAGATCGCCGTGGCCGAGCGCGTGCTGGCCTCCCAGGGCCCGCAGGCCTGGCCGCTGTGCGCGGCCTCGGCCGGTCTGGACGGGCAGAGCCCCGCCGCGGCCGTCGACCCGGGCCTGCCCGGCGGCTCCGGGGTGACCGCCCCTACGCCGTCCCGGCCGGACACCACCGTGCCCTCGACGGGGACCGGCAAGCCGTCCACGGACTTCGGCGCCCCCACGCAGCCCGCCCCGAGCCCGTCGGACAGCCCGTCGTTCGTGCTCCCCGACGGCCCGCTCGCGCCGTCCCTCGGACTGCCCGTCATGCCCGCGCCGGACGAGCCGACGACCCCGGCCCCCACCCCGGCGGACCCGGGTGCGCCGACCGCCCCCGTGGACCCGAGCGCGCCCACCACGCCGCCCGCCACCCCGGGCCTGCCCCCGGCCGATCCCACGGCCCCCACGAGTCCGGGCGCCACGACGGACCCCGTGGACCCGACGGCACCGGCCACCCCCGGGACCCCGGACGCCTCCACCGACCCCACCGCACCGCCCACCACGGTCGCCGAGGGCAGCGGCAAGCACCGCGGAGCGCCCGCGCCCGAGGCGCCGGTCACATCTGATGCCGCGTCGGACCCCACGTACACCGTGAAGGCGGGCGACAGCCTGGCGGCCATCGCGGATGCCAAGGGCGTCAAGGGCGGCTGGAACGCGCTCTACGAGGCCAATGAGCAGGTCATCGGCGGGGATGCCGATCTGATCAAGCCCGGTCAGAACCTGGATCTAACCGCGCAATAAGGGCACTTCAGCCATCCGGTAAGAGTTGATTGTCCCTTTTCTGCAAGTGAGACATGTGTCTCTTCCGGTCAACTGGCGTGTCCCGTCCGGGGCCTTCCACGAATCCCGCCCTCACCTGCGCAAACACCCGTACAAGGGACGCAAGTAGGGGCCGTTTCTCCCCGATGGCGGTCGTTGAACATCGGGGAGAGACCTGTCTACCTTCTGAACCGCTCGCCACCGCGAGCTCCTTCGACCGCATCGCCGAATCCTGCCGGCGGACGGAGGGAACAGTCGTCGCGTCAAGCGCCGAAGGCAGGAGCGGGGGAACCAAGGTAGGCGCCGGGAGCGGCCGTTGAGAGACGGTCACGCCACCGGCTAGGGGTTAAGACGTGCGCTAGGTCGCACGGCCGGGCAACTCACTCGCCCGAACCCGACAGCTCACCTCGTAGGCGTCGGTGAGGAGAAACTCCATGCTGCTTTCCGGCAAGGGCAAGCACCGCCGCGGTTCCAAGGCCGTCCGCATCGTCACGCTCGCCGGTGTCGCCGGTGTGGCCGTCGCCGCCCCCCTGATGGCCGCGGGCTCCGCCAGCGCCGCCACCGCTTCCGAGTGGGACCGCGTCGCGCAGTGCGAGTCCGGCGGCAACTGGGCCATCAACACGGGCAACGGCTACTACGGCGGCCTGCAGTTCTCGTCCTCCACCTGGGCCGCGTACGGCGGCAAGTCGTACGCCGCGCAGGCCAACCAGGCCTCGAAGTCCCAGCAGATAGCCATCGCCGAGAAGGTCCTCAAGGGCCAGGGCAAGGGCGCCTGGCCGTCCTGCGGCGTGGGTCTGTCGAACTCCTCCTACACCGGCGGTGGCACGACCGACACCCCGAAGCAGACGGAGAAGAAGACCGAGACCAAGAAGACCCAGCCGAAGAAGACCGAGCCGAAGAAGGAGACGAAGCGCTCCGAGGCCCCGGCTCCGACCACCCGCTCCGAGCGCTCCGAGGCGCCGGCCCCGAAGACCGGCAACGGCTCGTACGAGGTCAAGTCCGGCGACACCCTGGGCAGCATCGCCGAGGCCAACGGCGTCAAGGGCGGCTGGGAGAAGCTCTTCGAGCTGAACAAGGACATCGTCTCGGACGCCGACCTGATCTTCCCGGGTCAGAAGCTGAAGCTCAGCTGAACACTGCGGCAATAGCCGCAGCAGTCACGGCACACGCACCATCCCCACCGCCCGGCGCGTCTCCCTCCACGCGCCGGGCGGCGGCGCGTGCGCCGTCAGAACCGCGGTGATCCGGCGCAGACCGAGAGTCCTATGTCATGGAAGAGGGGTATTCGGGCCCTTTTTCGTCCCAGGACCCGGGCGGTCGGCCGGCCCAGTGCCCGGAGCCGGTTAGGCTCTAGTCGGCAAGGCCATCCCACGGCCTGACGCCACCGCACACCCAGCGTCACATCCCAGAAGGAGATGCTCGTGCCGTCCATCGACGTCGTCGTAGCCCGGGAAATCCTGGACTCCCGAGGCAACCCCACGGTCGAGGTCGAGGTGGGCCTCGACGATGGCAGCACCGGCCGTGCTGCAGTTCCGTCCGGCGCCTCCACCGGTGCATTCGAGGCCATCGAGCTGCGTGACGGTGACCCCAACCGTTACTTCGGCAAGGGCGTCGAGAAGGCCGTCCTGGCCGTCATCGAGCAGATCGGCCCGGAGCTCGTCGGCTACGACGCCACCGAGCAGCGGCTGATCGACCAGGCCATGTTCGACCTGGACGCCACCGACAACAAGGGCTCGCTCGGTGCCAACGCCATCCTCGGCGTCTCCCTCGCCGTCGCGCACGCCGCGTCCGAGGCCTCGGACCTTCCGCTCTTCCGCTACCTCGGCGGCCCGAACGCGCACCTGCTGCCCGTTCCGATGATGAACATCCTCAACGGTGGGTCGCACGCCGACTCCAACGTCGACATCCAGGAGTTCATGATCGCCCCGATCGGCGCGGAGTCCTTCTCCGAGGCGCTGCGCTGGGGTGCCGAGGTCTACCACACCCTCAAGAAGGTCCTGCACACCAAGGGCCTCTCCACCGGCCTGGGCGACGAGGGCGGCTTCGCGCCGAACCTGGAGTCCAACCGTGCCGCGCTCGACCTCATCGTCGAGGCCATCAAGCAGGCCGGCTACACCCCGGGCAAGGACATCGCGCTCGCGCTCGACGTCGCCGCGTCCGAGTTCTACAAGGACGGCAAGTACGAGTTCGAGGGCCAGTCCCGCTCGGCCGCCGAGATGACCGACTACTACGCCGAGCTCGTCGAGGCGTACCCGCTGGTCTCCATCGAGGACCCGCTGTTCGAGGACGACTGGGCCGGCTGGAAGACCATCACCGACCGCCTGGGCACCAAGGTCCAGATCGTCGGCGACGACCTCTTCGTCACCAACCCCGAGCGCCTGGCCCGCGGCATCGAGGAGGGCTCCGCGAACGCCCTGCTCGTGAAGGTGAACCAGATCGGTTCGCTGACCGAGACCCTGGACGCCGTCGAGATGGCCCAGCGCAACGGCTTCAAGTGCATGATGTCGCACCGCTCCGGTGAGACCGAGGACGTCACCATCGCCGACCTCGCCGTCGCCGTGAACTGCGGCCAGATCAAGACCGGTGCCCCGGCCCGCTCGGACCGCGTCGCCAAGTACAACCAGCTGCTGCGCATCGAGGAGATCCTCGACGACGCGGCGGTGTACGCGGGCCGCAGCGCGTTCCCCCGCTTCAAGGGCTGACGCCCTGAAGCTCGGCGTCCCGCGCTTCAAGGGCTAATCACGCTCTTGCTTCCGTACGTCCCCGCACTCGGTCCCGTACCGTGTGCGGGGACGTATTGCGTAGTGCGTACATAGGGGAGGCGGGATCAATGGCCGGGAACCGGGATCGGTTCTCCACCTTCTCGACCGCGACCAGGCTCAAGCAGCTCGGCGAGCGGACCGCCGCCCATGTCTACCGCTCGCAGTCGCGCCGCCAGGTCCGCCGCAGCCGGCTCACCGGCCGCGCGGCCCTCCTGGTGCTCGTCCTCTGTACGCTGGTCGTCGCACTCGCGTATCCGATGCGCCAGTACGTCTCCCAGCGCTCGGAGATCGCGAAGCAGCAGCGGGCCGCCGCCGCCGCGCGGGACCGTCTGGAACGGCTCCGCGACGAGAAGGCCCGCTGGCAGGACAACGCCTACGCGGAGCAGCAGGCGCGCAAGCACCTGCACTTCCTGCGCCCGGGGGAGATCGGCTACATCATGACCGACCCCGGGGCGCAGGCCGCCGAGCGGCACCGGACCGGCCAGGCCGGCTCGGACCGCCCCTGGTACTCCAACGTCTGGGACGGCGTCGACAAGGCCGACCGCCCCGGCGACTGAACCAGTTCCACCCGTCATAGAACCGCGAACGAAGAGATTCCCTCCAGGCATGCAGACGCCCCCGCCCCAGACCGACCGGACCGAGCCGACCGACGCGGACATCGAGGCGTTCGAGCAGCAGCTCGGCCGCCCGCCGCGCGGGCTGCGCGCCATCGCGCACCGCTGCCCCTGCGGTCAGCCGGACGTGGTGGAGACCGCCCCGCGGCTCCCCGACGGCACCCCCTTCCCGACGCTGTACTACCTGACGTGCCCGCGCGCGGCCTCCGCGATCGGCACGCTGGAGGCCAACGGCGTGATGAAGGAGATGCAGGCCCGGCTCGCCGAGGACCCGGAACTCGCCGCCGCCTACCAGGCCGCGCACGAGGACTACATCCGGCGCCGCGACGCCATCGAGGTGCTCCAGGGCTTCCCGAGCGCCGGCGGGATGCCGGACCGGGTCAAGTGCCTGCACGTGCTGGTCGGTCACTCCCTGGCCGCGGGCCCGGGCGTGAACCCGTTCGGCGACGAGGCCCTGGCGATGCTGCCGGAGTGGTGGGCCAAGGGCGCCTGCGTCACGCCGTGCGGCGAGAAGAAGGAAGAGTCGCGGTGACGCGGGTCGCGGGCATCGACTGCGGTACGAACTCCATCCGTCTGCTCGTCGCCGACTGGGACCCGGCCACCGGTGAGCTGGCCGAGCTGGACCGGCGGATGACCATCGTCCGGCTGGGCCAGGGCGTGGACGAGACCGGTCGGCTCGCTCCGGACGCGCTGGAGCGCACCTTCGCAGCCTGCCGCGAGTACGCAGCGGTGATCAAGGACCTGGGTGCGGAGAAGGTCCGCTTCGTGGCGACCTCGGCCTCCCGGGACGCCGAGAACCGGGACGAGTTCGTCCGCGGCGTAGTGGACATCCTGGGCGTCGAGCCCGAGGTGATCTCCGGCGACCAGGAGGCGGAGTTCTCCTTCACGGGCGCCACCAAGGAGCTCACCGCGCACGAGCACCTGGAGCGGCCGTTCCTGGTCGTGGACATCGGCGGCGGCTCGACGGAGTTCGTCGTCGGCGAGGAGCACGTGCGGGCGGCCCGTTCCGTGGACGTGGGCTGCGTACGGATGACCGAGCGCCACCTGGTGGTGGACGGGGTCGTCACCGATCCGCCGACCGAGGAGCAGATCGCCGCCGTACGGGCCGACATCGAGGCGGCGCTGGAACTGGCGGCCGAGACGGTCCCGCTGGCCGAGGCCCGCACGCTGGTGGGCCTGGCCGGCTCGGTGACCACGATCGCCGCGATCGCGCTCGGGCTGCCGGAGTACGAGTCGGCGGCCATCCACCACTCCCGGATCTCCTACGACCAGGTCCGCGAGATCACCGGCCGGATGCTGACGTCGACGCACGCAGAGCGCGCGGCGATCCCCGTCATGCACCCGGGCCGGGTGGACGTGATCGGCGCCGGTGCGCTGGTCCTGCTGGCCATCATGGAGCGCACCGGAGCCACGGAGGTCGTGGTCTCGGAGCACGACATCCTCGACGGCATCGCTATCAAGACCGCAGAAGAGGCCCAGGCCGACAAGCGGCGTTCTGACCTGTCGAATCGCTGAACCGCGGCGCTCCGGTCGGCTGATCGGAGCGCCGTCGTCGTGGCACTCACATGGTGCGGTAGATGTCGCGCCGGTCGCCGACCTTGACGACGAGGATGACGAGCTCGCCGTCCAGGACCTGATAGGCGATCCGGTAACTGCCCACCCGGAGCCGGTAGAGGTCGGACGGTCCGTTGAGTTTCTTCACGTCGGCGTCCTCGCGGTACGGATCGTCTCCCAACGCGGTCAGTGCGGCGAGGACGCGCATTGCGGCCGGCTTGTCGATCGCCCGGAGCTGCCGTTGTGCCGCGGTGGTGAACCGGAACGCGTACTTCACGCCGCGCCGTCACCCCGTTCGCTGAACAGGTCGGCCAGCAGCTCGGCCATGGTCACGGTCGGCCCGCCTTCGGCGAGCACGGCCTCTGCCTCGCGTGCGAGCAGTTCGTCGGCCGCCTCTTCGAGCGCGTTGAAGTCCGCGATGGGGACAAGGGCGGCCACCGGAGCGCCGTTACGGGTGATTATGGTCGGCGCGCCCTGCTCCGCACGATTGATGTGGTCCGCGAGATGGGCACGGGCTTCGCGCACGGTCACAGCGTTCTCACTCATGGCAGCAGTGTACGCGTGAGTGTGTACACGCGCCTGTCCGGCGCCGAAGTACCGGGCCGCCTACGGGCGGGCCGGAGGCCCGGTAGGCCTTCCTGTCCGACGACCCTTCGAATCCTCCGCTCGCGCGCGGGACTTCGAAGGAAAAGCGGGCCTGAGGGGGCCCTGGGGCCCTTGATCCACATGAACTTCGTGAAGTTCTTCACAAGGAAAAGAAGCCGGTTGCGTCAACGGAAGGGCCGTTTGGGCCCTCCCCGGGGCTCTGGGGGCCCTTTCGGCGCGCGTTCGTGCGAAATATGGACGCGACGGGTTCCGTGTCGGAGGTATCGACGAAAGCCGGTGGTCCAGTCCGGTTGAGGGGCTACAGGCCAGCTCAGGACGGGTTTACAACGACTCCCGTTACACCGTGGTTCCCGTTGCGCACCATGACCCACGTCACGTGGGCGGCGGAGTGTAGCAGAGGCCCTCACACACCTTGTGAAGGGGCTCACGAGCGTCACCCCTGAGGGTGCTGGATACTCGTTCCATGAGCACCACGGAGCGTCCCAGGATCCTCGTTGTAGGAGGTGGGTACGTAGGCCTGTACGCAGCCAAGCGCATCATGAAGAAGATGCGTTACGGCGAGGCGACCGTCACGGTCGTCGACCCGCGCTCGTACATGACCTACCAGCCCTTCCTCCCTGAAGTGGCCGCAGGCAGCATCTCGCCTCGGCACGTCGTCGTCCCGCTGCGACGCGTGCTGCCCAAGGCAGAGGTTCTCACCGGCCGGGTCACCAGCATCGACCAGGACCGCAAGGTCGCCGTCGTCACGCCGCTCGTCGGCGAGGCGTACGAGCTGCCTTTCGACTACCTGGTGATCGCGCTCGGCGCCGTCTCCCGCACCTTCCCGATCCCCGGCCTCGCCGAACAGGGCATCGGTATGAAGGGCGTCGAAGAGGGCATCGGCCTGCGCAACCACGTCCTCGAGCAGCTCGACAAGGCCGAGTCCACGACGGACGAGAACGTCCGCCGCAAGGCCCTCACCTTCGTCTTCGTCGGCGGCGGCTTCGCCGGCGCGGAGACCATCGGCGAGGTCGAGGACATGGCCCGCGACGCCGCGAAGTACTACTCCACGATCAAGCGCGAGGACATGCGCTTCATCCTGGTCGACGCGGCCGACAAGATCCTTCCCGAGGTCGGGCCCAAGCTCGGCACCTGGGGCAAGGAGCACCTCGAGTCCCGCGGCATCGAGATCTACCTCAACACCTCCATGGACTCCTGTGTGGACGGCCACGTGGTGCTGAAGAACGGCCTCGAGGTCGACTCCAACACCATCGTGTGGACCGCCGGCGTCAAGCCGAACCCGGTGCTGGCCCGCTACGGCCTGCCGCTGGGCCCGCGCGGCCACGTCGACGCCGAGCCGACCCTCCAGGTCAAGGGCACCGACTACATCTGGACCGCGGGCGACAACGCCCAGGTTCCGGACATGGCCGCCCGCAAGGCCGGCGTCGAGAACGCCTGGTGCCCGCCGAACGCCCAGCACGCGCTGCGTCAGGCCAAGGTCCTCGGCGACAACGTCATCTCGGGCATGCGGGGCTTCCCGCAGGCCGAGTACTCGCACTCCAACAAGGGTGCGGTGGCGGGCCTCGGCCTCCACAAGGGCGTCGCGATGATCGTCATGGGCAAGACGAAGATCAAGCTCAAGGGCCGGCTCGCCTGGTACATGCACCGTGGCTACCACGGCCTGGCCATGCCGACCTGGAACCGCAAGATCCGCGTCTTCGCCGACTGGACCCTCGCCATGTTCCTCAAGCGCGAGGTCGTCTCCCTCGGTGCGCTGGAGACCCCCCGCGAGGAGTTCTACGAGGCCGCCAAGCCGGCCCCGGCCGCCGCGGCTCCGGCCCAGAAGGCCAAGGCCTCCTGACCCGGGTCTGACCGGAACTTCCCAGCACGACCCGAAGGGGCCGTCCGCCATCCGTGGTGCGGACGGCCCCTTCGGCGTGCTTTCCGATTGGCCGCCGCCGGAAATGGGTAGGCCGTTCGGTCGGAACTCATCGGAGGTGCCTGCCATGACCGACGCCGCGCCGCGGCTGGCCGCTCTTGCCGAGACGCTGCTGGGCACCCCGCTGCCCGTGCGCATACGGGCCTGGGACGGCAGCGAAGCCGGACCGTCCTGCGGTCCGGTCCTCGTGCTGACGCACCGGCGCGCCCTGCGCCGCATGCTGTGGAAGCCGGGCGAACTGGGCCTGGCCCGCGCCTGGGTAGCCGGGGACCTGACGGTCGAAGGCGACCTGTTCGAACTGCTCGACCGGGTCGGGGGCCTGCTCTGGGAACGGGAGCCCCCCGCGGCCGCCCCGGCCCTGCCCCGCGCCGGCCAGGCCAAGCTGGCCGCCCTGCGCCCGCACCTGCCCGCGCGGGCCTCCGGGGTCGTCGGGAGCGCCTCCGGCACGCTCGCGCTGCTGCGCGACCCGGCGGTGCGGGCCGCCGTGCGCGACCTCGCGGCGCTGGCCCACCCGTGGCCCGCGCCCGCGCCGCCGCCCGAGGAGGTGAGCGTCCGCCGCAACGGTGCCGCCCACACCAAGGGCCGCGACCGCGCGGCGGTCAGCCACCACTACGACGTCGGCAACGAGTTCTACGGGCACGTGCTCGGCCCGTCCATGGTGTACTCCTGCGCCTACTGGAGCCCCGGCTCCAGCCTGGAGGAGGCCCAGCACGACAAGCTCGACCTGGTCTGCCGCAAGCTCGACCTCGCGCCCGGCGCCCGGCTCCTCGACGTCGGCTGCGGCTGGGGCTCCATGGCCCTGCACGCGGCCCGTGAGTACGGGGTCCAGGTCACCGGCATCACGCTCTCGCGCGAGCAGGCCGCGTACGCCCGCAAACGGGTCGCCGAGGAGGGCCTGGCCGACCGGATCGAGATCCGCGTCCAGGACTACCGGGACGTCAACGACGGCCCGTACGAAGCCGTTTCCTCGATCGGCATGGCCGAACACGTCGGCGCCGCCCGCTACCGCGAGTACGCCGGCACCCTGTACGGGCTGCTGACCCCCGGCGGCCGCCTGCTGAACCACCAGATCGCCCGGCCCCCGGAGCCCGACGAAGAGGCGTACCGCATCGACGAGTTCATCGACGCGTACGTCTTCCCCGACGGGGAGCTCTCCCCGCTCGGCAGCACCGTGGGCGAGCTGGAGCGGGCAGGCTTCGAGGTCCGCGACGTGGAGGCGCTCCGCGAGCACTACGCCCTGACACTGCGGGCCTGGGTGGGGCGGCTGGAGGAGCACTGGGACGAGGCCGTGCGCCTCACCTCGCCCGGCCGGGCCCGGGTCTGGCGGCTGTACATGGCGGCCTGCGCCCTCGCCTTCGAGCACGGGCGGCTCGGCGTCAACCAGGTCCTCGCGGTACGCCCCGGGCCCGGCGGGGCCTCCGGTCTGCCGCTGAGGCTGCGCACCTGGGGCGCGTAGGACACGCAGCGCGAAGGGCCCCGGGGCAGCTGCCCCGGGGCCCTTCGCGATCCGTCGCGGCGACCCGCGGCGGCTCCTGCTACTCGGTCTTGATGGCCGTCAGCATGTTCAGACGGGCGGCGCTGCGGGCCGGCCACATGGCGGCCAGGACGCCGACCAGTCCGGCGAGGGCGAAGAAGATCCCGATCCGGTCGAAGGGGATGACCAGGGAGTAGCCCGGGATCGAGCCCGCAATCGTCTTGCCGCCGGCCCAGGCGAGGAAGACGCCGACGCCGATGCCGAGGACCGCGCCGAAGAGCGAGATGACCACGGCCTCCAGTCGGATCATGTTCTTGACCCGGCGCCGGTCGAGGCCGACCGCCCGCAGCATGCCGATCTCCTGCTGGCGCTCGTAGACCGACATCGCGAGGGTGTTGACCACGCCGAGGACGGCGATGATCAGGGCCATGCCGAGCAGGCCGTACATGATGTTCAGCGCCGTGTTCATCTCACCGGCCATCTCGTTGCGCATGTCGGCCTTGTCGGAGACCTTGATGGCCGGGCTCTTGCCCAGGGCGTCGATGACGGCCTGCTGGTTCGCCTCGGAGGCGCCGCCGGCGGTCTTGACGAGGACCTCGGGCAGGTACTGCTCGTCGTTGTGCACGGCGAGGACCTTGTTGTCGAGGACGTAGTCGTCGAGCTGGTCCTTGCCGTCGAAGAGCGCGCCGACCTGGAGCTTGCCCTTCTGGCCGTCGTAGAACTGGGCGTCGACCGTGGAGCCGACCTGCAGCCCCTTCTTCTCCGCCTCCTTCGCGGAGACCATCAGCTTGCCCTCGCCCAGCGCGGCGAGGCTGCCGCCGGTGGTCTTGACGTCCAGGACGGCGGCCAGCGCGGCCGGGTTGACGCCGTTGACCAGCTGGGAGGTGCCGGCGAGCTTGACGATCTCGCTGGTCTTCGGGGAGACGGCGGTGACGCCCTTGCCCTTCTCCAGGGCGGGGAGCACGGACGTGTCGAGGTTCATGCCCTCGCCGGCCATCGTGACCCGGTAGTCGGCCCTGATGTTCTGCGTGGTGGCCTTGTCGACGGCCTGGCCGACGGTGATGCCCATCACCGACATGGCGGTGACCAGGGTCAGACCGATCGTCAGGGAGGCGGCGGTGACGGCGGTGCGGCGCGGGTTGCGGACCGCGTTCTGCGCGGCCAGCTTGCCGGCGACGCCGAAGACCTTCTCCAGCAGCGGGCGGACGGTGGCGATGACCGGGCGGGAGAGCATCGGCAGCAGGACGAAGAGACCGATGAGGAGGAGGAAGGCGCCGGCCGCGATGGTCATGCGGCCGTCGCTCTTCTGGCTCACGCCGAGGAAGACCACGCCGGTGCCGGCGAGGGCCAGGACGCTGCCGATGGAGTTGCGCAGCACCAGGGACTTCATGGTGGCGGGCAGGTGGGCGCTGCCCATGGCGGCGACCGGGGCGATCCTGGAGGTCCGCCAGGCGGGCAGCAGCGCGGCGAGCATGGTCACCATGACACCGATGACCAGCGCGATGACGACGGTGGCGGGGGCGATGATCAGCGAACCGGCCGGGATCTTGGCGTCGAAGAGCCCCATCGCGGAGCGCATGGCGACGGCCAGTCCGATGCCGGAGACCATGCCGATGGCCGAGGACAGGAGGCCGACGACACCGGCCTCCAGCAGGACCGAGCGCCTGACCTGGCCGCGGTTGGCGCCGACGGCGCGCAGCAGGGCCAGTTCCTTGGTGCGCTGGGCGACCAGCATGGTGAAGGTGTTGTAGATGAGGAAGATGCCGACGAAGAGGGAGACCCCGGCGAAGATCAGCAGGCCGGTGCTCATGCCGGACATGGCCCGCTCGATGGCCTTGGCCTGCTCGGCGGCGAGGGCGGCGCCGGTCTTGGCCTCGGAGTTCTTGCCCAGCAGGGGCTTGATCTCGGTCAGCAACTGGTCCGCGGTGGTGCCCGCCTTGGCGCCGACGGAGAGCTCGCTGTAGAAGCCGGGCTGGAGGTAGAGCTCCTGGGCGACGGCGGTGTCGAACAGGACCAGGCTGCCGCCCGCGTTGACGGCGCCGTCCTCCGTGGTGAAGACGCCGGAGAGGGTGTACTCCTTGACCGGGCCGTTGGTGGCGACGCGGATCTTGTCGCCGACCTTGTACTTGCCCTTGGAGGCCGTCTCCTTGTCGAGGGCGACCTGCGCGGCCGTGGCCGGCCCGGTGCCTTCGGTGAAGTCGTAGCGCGGGTCCTTGCCGTCCTTGACGGGGGCGTAGTTGGAGCCGGCGTTGGCCCAGCCGCTGCCGATCAGCCTGCCGTGCTCGTCGCCGACGCCGGCGAAGCCGGTGACCCGGCCGGATACGGAGTCGACGCCCTTCAGCGCCTTGACCTTGTCGAGGGTCTGCTGGCTGATGCCGGGGTCGCCCTGCTTCTCGCCGTCCTCGTTCCGGGAGGCCCCGCGGTCGGTGACGGAGACCGCGACGCCGTCGTACGACTTCGCGGACTGGTTGGACATGGCGTTGCTGAGGGTGTCGGTGAAGACGAGGGTGCCGGAGACGAAGGCGACGCCGAGGGTGACGGCGAGCACCGTCATCAGCAGCCTGGCCTTGTGCGCGAGTACGTTGCGCAGGGCGGTACGGAACATGGGGTCTCAGTCCTGGGGCTGGAAGTCTGGAGGAGGGCTTCGGGGCGGGGGCGGGGCCCCGGATCAGCTCGTACGGCCCTTGGCGTCGAACGCCTTCATGCGGTCCAGCACGCCGTCGGCGGTGGGGCTGAGCATCTCGTCGACGATCCGGCCGTCGGCCAGGAAGATGACGCGGTCCGCGTAGGAGGCGGCGACCGGGTCGTGGGTGACCATCACGACGGTCTGGCCCAGCTCGCGCACCGAGTTGCGCAGGAATCCGAGGACTTCGGCGCCGGAGCGGGAGTCGAGGTTTCCGGTCGGCTCGTCGCCGAAGATGATCTCGGGGCGGGAGGCCAGGGCGCGGGCCACGGCCACGCGCTGCTGCTGGCCGCCGGAGAGCTGGGTGGGACGGTGGGAGAGGCGGTCGGAGAGGCCGACCATGCTGATCACCGCGTTCAGCCACTGCTTGTCGGGCTTGCGTCCGGCGATGTCCATGGGGAGCGTGATGTTCTCCAGGGCCGTCAGGGTCGGCAGCAGGTTGAAGGCCTGGAAGATGAAGCCGATCTTGTCCCGGCGCAGCTGCGTGAGCTGCTTGTCCTTGAGGGAGCCCAGCTCGGTCTCGCCGATGCGCACGGAGCCGGAGGAGAAGGTGTCCAGGCCCGCGACGCAGTGCATCAGGGTGGACTTGCCGGAGCCCGAGGGGCCCATGATCGCGGTGAACTGCCCCTGGGCGAAGTCCACGGAGACGTTGTCCAGGGCGACCACCTGGGTCTCGCCCTGGCCGTACACCTTGGAGAGGCCGGTGGCGCGGGCGGCCACGGCCTGGGTGGTGCGCGGGGCGTAGTTCGTGGTGGTCACGGAAGCGACTCCTGTCAGGGCGGGGACCGCGGACCGGCTACGGCCACGGTCCGCTCAGCGGCGGGACGTTTCCATCCTCGCCGCGCCCACCCCCGCTGCGGATCAGCCGCGGTGCCCGTTCCCGGGCCCACTGGAGTCTGACCGCGGGCGCGCCCGTCTCCTCCTTTGGTATGACAGCAGCCCTGACGGCCGGGGGGAGGCCGGGCGGGGGCCGGGCGGGGGAGCGGGGTGGCGCGGAGGGTGGCGTGCGGGGTGGCGCGGCCATCGAAATCCCGTCAATCCCAGGTCGCGCGTGATCGTCGCAGAGAAGGGGCCCACCGTGCGTTCTCGGGCCTGACGCACCCTCAAGCGCCAATAAAATCAGACAACATCGGAAAGACGGCCCGTTGGCCGCTAGGGCGTTCCGGATAGGCTCGGCGCAGCGTTGAAGGCTTTTTACACGGGGGCCGCCACGCCCTGCCCGGATGGTGGAATGCAGACACGGCGAGCTTAAACCTCGCTGGCCTTCGGGCCGTGCCGGTTCAAGTCCGGCTCCGGGCACTCCGCAGCTCCCTCCACGGATCGGCGAGGCCCGGAGGGGCTCCGTGAAGCTCCCTCCGTTTTAACACCTGCGCTTCGCCATGCCTTCTCCTAAGATCCTCCTCCAGCAGTAGGGTGCTTTTTTTGCGAGCGCATTACTCTTGATGCAAGGCCGCGCTCGGTGGCCACGGAGGAGTGAGATGAGGAGCAGTAACCCGGTCTTCTCGCGACGGGGGTTCAGCCGCGACAACGGTGGCTACGCGGGGTTTGACGCGCAGCAGCACCAGCAGGCCGGGACCAACCCGTACGCGACGAATCCGTACGCGACCGACCAGGCCACGGGCATGCCGCAGGCGCCGGCGCGCGCCAACGTGATGACCATGGACGACGTCGTGAGCCGTACGGCAATGACGCTCGGCACGGTCATCCTGACGGCGACCCTCGCCTGGGTCCTCCTGCCCGTCGACCCGGCCAACCTGAACAAGTCGTACGGCATCGGCGTCGGCGCGGCCCTCGTCGCGTTCGTGCTGGCGATGATCCAGTCGTTCAAGCGCAAGCCGGTCCCGGCGCTGATCCTGGGCTACGCGGCGTTCGAGGGTGTCTTCCTGGGCGTCATCAGCGCGGCCACCAGCACCTACCTGGGCGCCGGCGTGGTCATCCAGGCCGTGCTGGGCACGATGTGCGTCTTCGCCGCCGTGCTGCTCGCCTACAAGATGGGCTGGATCCGCGTCAACCGGCGCTTCGCCGGCTTCGTGATGGCCGCCGCCATGGGCTTCATGCTGCTCATGGTCGCGAACCTGCTGTTCTCGGTCTTCGGCGGCGGTGACGGCCTCGGCTTCCGCAGCGGCGGCCTGGGCCTCCTGTTCGGTGCCATCGGCGTCATCCTCGGTGCGTGCTTCCTCGCCCTGGACTTCAAGCAGGTCGAGGACGGCGTTGCCTACGGCGCCCCGCGCGAGGAGTCCTGGCTGGCGGCCTTCGGCCTCACCATGACCCTGGTGTGGATCTACCTGGAGATGCTGCGCATCTTCCAGATCCTCTCGGGCGACGACTAGCAGGACCGGCAGCCGCTGCGGCTGCCGTCCACGGCATGGGGAAGGCCCCGCGAGCACACGCTCGCGGGGCCTTCCCGCATCTGGGGGTCGGAGTCGAAGTCGGGGGAGTGGAGAGGGCTCAGCCGAACCGGCGGGCGGCTCTGCGCAGGTCGTACTCGTGGATGATCGCCTTGGCCTGGCCGTACGACAGTTCGTGCGCGCCGCGCAGCCAGCTGACCTTCTCCTCGAACCGGACGAGGGAGGGGCCTTCGTCGACGGTGCGGAGCCAGTCGGAGAGCTCACGACCGGTGGCCTGGGGGATTCTGTCGATCATGTTGCGGTGGGTCTGCTCGGAGAACTCTACGGACATGGGCGCCTCCGGAGGTATCGCCGTGCTGTTCTCTTCACGCCACCGTGCCGGAGAGTTCGCCCGTTGGCAATGGTGCCGGGGCGGCGCGTAGGGTCGGCCGGGTGCTCGATACCTCACCCTTGACCGCCGTCGTGGAACGTTTCGCCGACCGGCTGCGGGCCGCCCCCCAGAGCCGCCTGCAGCAGGGCGCCGCCGCTGCGGCGCTGGAGCTGGCGCGCGAACTCGCCCTGCGGGCGCAGACCCTGGAGGGCGCCCCCGTACGGGAGGTGCCGGACGCGGGGATCTTCGTCGTCGGCGACCAGGTGGCGGTGGCCGGGCTGGACCTCGCCGAGGCGCTGCGCGCCGTGCGCGCCGGGGACAGCGGAACGGCCCCGTCCGAGATGCTGGACGAGGCCGTGCGCCTGGTGGAGCAGACGGAAGTCAGAGCGATGCGATGACGCGGTCCGCGAGGATGTAGACGTTGCTGTCGGGGTCCTCGGAGTCACCGCAGGAGAACGTGAGCGCGTAGGCGCCGGAGATGCCCGAACCGCCCAGCAGGACCGGCGCGGTGCCCGAGCGCAGGGCCTCGGCGAGGCGCTCCGCGGTCTCCCGGTGGCCGGGGGTCATGCAGAGCGTGGTGCCGTCCGTGAAGACGTACACGTCGAGCGTGCCCAGCGGGCCGGGACGGACATCCGCGAGGGCCGTACGGGCCTCCGCGAGCTCCTCCAGCCGGCTGACGGTGCGCTCGTGGTCCGCGCCGGGGGCGGAGGCCTGGACCGGTACGAAGTCGGGGTGCGAGGGGTGGCGCCGGCGGGCCGCGGCCAGCTCGGCCGAATCCTCGGGGTACTCCTCCACGGATTCCTCGCCGAGCAGCGGCTCCAGGCCCACCATGTCGGCCTGTCGGGGCAGGAAGACGGGGCTGTCCTCGCCGAGGCCGGGCAGGCCGCCCAGCAGCGAGGGCGCGTCGGCGGAGTCGCGGGCCTCCTGTGCGGCCCAGAAGGCGCGCGCCTCGGCGAGCTCGCGCTCGCGCTCCTCGGCGAGGGCCTCGGCGACGGCGGCTCGTATCTCGGCGGCGGGTGACTCCACGGCGCCCCGGGCGTGCGGGACGGTCGCGGCGCGGGCGTGGGCCGGCACGGCCAGTTCGCTGCGCAGGGCCGTGACCTGCTTACGGAGGCCGTGGACGGCGTGCAGCGCAGCAGCGCCCACGGCCGTGGCAGCGGCCGTGGTCAGCAGCAGGGCAAGAGACATGGCGCTCACTGACTAACTCCTGAGGTGATTCGATCCCCCGACTTCCTACATCAGAGTGTCCTGACCTGGGAATGGCGCGCAGTGCATTACGTCACGAATTGGACAGGGCTTTGGTCACACCTGACCCGGGCGCACCGACTCTGACCTGCGCACATGCCACTCCCCCAGGACGTAGGTCACATCCTGGGGGAGATTCGGTCACAGGTCGGCCGCGACGGGATTAGATTCGGCGTCAGTACGGGGCCGGGGATCCGGCCGGATCCCTTGGGGCGACTGGGCCGCCCCGTTAGCTGAGGCGCTCGATGACCATGGCCATGCCCTGGCCGCCGCCCACGCACATGGTTTCCAGACCGAACTGCTTGTCGTGGAACTGCAGGCTGTTGATCAGGGTGCCGGTGATGCGGGCGCCGGTCATCCCGAACGGGTGACCGACGGCGATGGCCCCGCCGTTGACGTTCAGCTTGTCCAGCGGGATCTCCAGGTCCCGGTAGGACGGGATGACCTGGGCCGCGAAGGCCTCGTTGATCTCGAACAGGTCGATGTCGCCGACGGTCAGGCCGGCCCGCTTCAGGGCCTGCTTGGACGCCTCGACCGGGCCCAGGCCCATGATCTCGGGGGAGAGGCCGGTGACGCCCGTGGAGACGATCCGCGCCAGGGGGGTCAGGCCCAGCTCGCGCGCCTTGGTGTCGCTCATGATGACCAGCGCCGCGGCGCCGTCGTTGAGCGGGCAGCAGTTGGCGGCGGTGACCAGGCCGTCGGGGCGGAAGACGGGCTTGAGGCCCGAGACGCCCTCCAGGGTCACGCCGGCGCGCGGGCCGTCGTCGGCGGAGACGACCGTGCCGTCGGGGGTGGTGACCGGGGTGATCTCGCGGGCCCAGAAGCCGTTCTTGATGGCTTCCTCGGCCAGGTTCTGGGAGCGGACGCCGAACTCGTCCATGTCCTGGCGGGTCACGCCCTTGAGGCGGGCCAGGTTCTCGGCGGTCTGCCCCATCGAGATGTAGGCGTCCGGGATCAGGCCGTCCTCGCGGGGGTCGCGCCAGGAGGAGCCCTCGCTCTGCGCGACGGCGGCCGTACGGGCCTCCGCATCGGCGAAGAGCGGGTTGTGCGTGTCCGGAAGGCCGTCCGAGGAGCCCTTCGCGAACCGGGAGACCGTCTCGACGCCCGCGGAGATGAAGACGTCGCCCTCACCGGCCTTGATGGCGTGCAGCGCCATGCGGGAGGTCTGGAGCGAGGAGGAGCAGTAGCGGGTGATCGTGGTGCCCGGCAGGTAGTCCATGCCCATCTGCACGGCCACGATGCGGGCCAGGTTGTGGCCCTGCTCGCCGCCGGGGAGGCCACAGCCGAGCATCAGGTCGTCGATCTCGCGCGGGTCCAGCTCGGGGATCTTGGCGAGGGCGGCCTGGATGATCGCCGCGGTCAGGTCGTCCGGGCGGACGTCCTTGAGGGACCCCTTGCCGGCGCGCCCGATCGGGGAGCGGGCAGTGGAAACGATGACGGCTTCGGGCATCGAAGGCTCCAAGGGTGTGTTGCGGCTCTATCCGGACCGCAAGCGAAGTTACCGCCCCGTACGGTCGGGGTCACCGGCCTTGGGGTGTGATGCCGGTCGCTCCGCAGCTCGCGGGGGCGTCGGGGTCCCGGTCTCCGGGGCCGCCGCGCCCGTCGCCCCGGCCTTGTGGGCGGCCGGGAGGTCCTCGCCCGGGACCCGGCGGCGGCGCCGGTGCTTGAGCAGGGCCCAGGGGCCGCGGGCCGCCGTGACCTCCGTACCCGCCTGGCCGGCCGCCGCCGACGCGGCCTCGGCCACCGGGAGCATGTCCTCGTCCCGGGACACGTCCAGCCGGTCGGACTCCGGCCACAGCCCGAGCGCCGCGCACACGGTCGGCAGCATGGCCATGGCGGCCGTCGCGTAGCCCTCCGCCGACGGGTGGTAGGAGTCCGGGCCGAACATCTCGCGCGGGTTCGCGGCGAACTCGGGGCCCAGCAGGTCCCCCATCGAGACCGTACGGGCGCCCAGTGCCACCACCCCTATGGTCTGCGCGGCGGCCAGCTGGCGCGAGACCCTCCGGGCCATCCAGCGCAGCGGCTGGTACACCGGCTCGATGGTGCCCAGGTCCGGGCAGGTGCCCACGACGACCTCGGAGCCCGCCAGCCGCAGCCGGCGCACCGCCCCGGTGAGGCACCGCACCGACTGGGTCGGCGGCATCCGCCGGGTCACGTCGTTCGCGCCGATCATGATCACGCACACGTCCGGGGCGGGCGCGTCACCGTCCAGCAGCAGGCCCACCTGCCGGTCCAGGTCGTCCGACATGGCACCCGACAGGGCCACGTTGCGGAGCTCCACCGGCCGCTCGG
Organism: Streptomyces sp. NPDC048269; assembly: GCF_040652395.1. NCBI lineage: Bacteria > Bacillati > Actinomycetota > Actinomycetes > Kitasatosporales > Streptomycetaceae > Streptomyces > Streptomyces sp. NPDC048269. Next base: position 42,119 of record NZ_JBEZLW010000016.1, on the reverse strand, counting down.
CCACCGCCGCGAGCCCCGAGGCCAGCAGGGCCGCCGGAGTCTGCCGGGCCCGCCGTACGCCCAGCCCCGCGGCCGTGGAATCGCCCAGCATGCCCAGCCGCAGCGGGCCCGGGCTCTGCTCCGGTCCGCTGAACTCGCTCCCGTACAGCCCGTCCGCGCGCGGCGGATCCGGCAGCCCCGACCCGACCGTCCGCTTGGCGAACTGCACCTCCGCCAGCACCAGACCCACCGCGGCGACCCCGACCAGTCCGAGTCCGCCCCCGCCGTACGCTGCCCCCGCCGCGATCCGGCGGGCCGTTCTCGCCCTGGACACCCTTCAGGCCACCTCGCTCTCTTGTCGGGCCTCGATGACCTTCCTGCCCCGTACGTACGGTCGGCCAATCCCTTTCCGCATAGTCTGGCCGTGCCTCCCGGAGAACCCGTGGAGTCCCCTCCTTGGAGAACATGGTGCAATTCCACGACTCGATGATCAGCCTCGTCGGCAACACCCCGCTGGTGAAGCTCAACCGTGTGACCGAAGGCCTCCAGGCCACCGTCCTTGCGAAGGTCGAGTACTTCAATCCCGGTGGATCCGTGAAGGACCGGATCGCCGTACGGATGATCGAGGCCGCCGAGCAGAGCGGAGCCCTCAAGCCCGGTGGCACCATCGTGGAGCCGACCAGCGGCAACACGGGTGTAGGACTCGCCATCGTGGCCCAGCAGAAGGGCTACAAGTGCATCTTCGTCTGCCCTGACAAGGTGTCCATGGACAAGATCAACGTCCTGCGCGCCTACGGTGCCGAGGTCGTGGTCTGTCCGACCGCCGTCGACCCCGAGCACCCGGACTCGTACTACAACGTGTCCGACCGCCTCGTGCGCGAGACGCCGGGCGCCTGGAAGCCCGACCAGTACAGCAACCCGAACAACCCCCGTTCGCACTACGAGACCACCGGTCCCGAGCTGTGGGAGCAGACGGACGGGAAGATCACCCACTTCGTCGCCGGCGTCGGCACGGGCGGCACGATCTCCGGTACCGGCAACTACCTCAAGGAGGTCAGCGGCGGGAAGGTCAAGGTCATCGGCGCCGACCCCGAGGGCTCGGTGTACTCCGGGGGCAGCGGCCGCCCGTACCTCGTCGAGGGGGTCGGCGAGGACTTCTGGCCGACCGCGTACGACCCGAACGTCACCGATGAGATCATCGCGGTGTCCGACAAGGACTCCTTCCAGATGACCCGCCGCCTCGCCAAGGAGGAGGGCCTCCTCGTCGGCGGCTCCTGTGGCATGGCGGTCGTCGCCGCGCTGAAGGCCGCAGAGGGCCTCGGCCCGGACGACGTCGTCGTCGTCCTGCTGCCGGACAGCGGGCGCGGCTACATGAGCAAGATCTTCAGTGACGAGTGGATGGCAGGACACGGCTTCCTGGAGGAGGCCGGGCCCGCCGCACGCATCGGTGACGTGCTGAACGACAAGGAGGGCGGCATCCCCTCCCTCGTCCACATGCACCCCGAGGAGACGGTCGGCGAGGCAATCGACGTCCTGCGCGAGTACGGCGTCTCGCAGATGCCGATCGTCAAGCCGGGCGCGGGTCACCCGGACGTGATGGCCGCCGAGGTCATCGGCTCGGTCGTGGAGAAGGAGCTGCTGGCGGCGCTCTTCGCGAAGCAGGCCGCGCTGAGCGACCCGCTGGAGAAGCACATGAGCGCGCCGCTGCCGCAGGTCGGCTCCGGCGAGCCGGTGTCCGAGCTGATGACGGTGCTGGGCGAGGCGGACGCGGCGATCGTGCTGGTCGAGGGCAAGCCGACGGGCGTCGTCAGCCGCCAGGACCTGCTGGCGTTCCTCGCCAAGGGCGCGAAGTAGCGGTTACGGAGCGGGGCCCGGCCGTCGCACAAACGGTACGGGCCCGACACGTGACGGCAGCACCGGCTTAACACGGCTCCGGCACAGTGGTGGTTGTCGGCGGGGAAGTCCGGGAGACCGGGACCCGGCCGGCACCACCGAACGGCGTTGCGTGCCTCCGGAGCGGCTCCCGGACCGCGTGGAACGCCACCGGACGCGGACGGCCCTGACCCGGCCCGTGTCCTTCGCGGGGACCGCCGTCGTCCCGCCCCCGGGCAACCGGGGTGCGGCGGTCCCCGCCTCACCATTCCCCGGTCCCGCCGGCGTTCGCGGCGCGGGATCCGGCGCAGCCGCAACGGAGCCGCACCCGCGTCAGTCGGCCGACCCCCGCCGGAGGCGTTTGGAGGCGTGGATGAAGTTCACGCCCAGGATCCCGGCCCAGGCCACCACGAGTCCGCTCAGATGGGCATGGGCCGCGGCGATCGCCGACAACGGTACCGCCAGGACCAGCGTGACGACGGCGAAGCCGAAGCGTTCGCCGAAACCCCCCTCCGCAAGGGCGGCCGGACCGGCGGGGCCCCGCGCTGCGGACAGCCGGTCCTCCGCGAGCCGCCGCCGGAGCTGCGTGTCGACCTTGTCGACGAACGAGTCCACCAGCGCGGCCTCGTACTCCGGGCCCAGCTCCCGCCGGGCGTCCAGCGTGGCGTCGAGTTCCTTCTTCAGCTCTCGGGCGTACGCGTCCATGCCCCCACCGTAGGAACCGCCGGAGCCCCCGGCACTGGGGGTAGCCCCCGTATCCGGATCGCGGGAGCGGCTTGCCGTGCTGCATAACCACATGCAGAGTGCTCGGTGACTGAATATCTCACCGGGACGGAGGGGACGGGCATGAGCGACAGCCCGGCCGCGCGGCTGCAGAAGCTCTTCGAGGGGCACCGGCTGACGCCGACCCAGCGGCGCATCGCGCACTGCATGGTGCGCGGAGCGGCGGACGTGCCGTTCCTGTCGAGCGTGGAGCTCGCCGATCTGGCCGGGGTGAGCCAGCCGTCGGTGACCCGGTTCGCGGTGGCGCTGGGCTTCGACGGGTACCCGGCGCTGCGCCGGCACCTGCGCGAGGTGGCCCCAGGGGAGCGGACCGAGGCCGGGCACGAGGACGCGTACAACGAGTACCAGCAGGCCGTCCAGGGCGAGATCGAGAACCTGCGGCAGCTCGCGGCGATGCTCGCCGACCCCGCGCCGGTCCAGGAGGCGGGGCGGCTGCTGGCGGCCTCCACCCCGCTGCCCGTCCTGGGGCTGCGGGCGGCGTCCTCACAGGCGCGCGGGTTCGCGTACTTCGCCGCCAAGGTCCACCCGGACGTACGGCTCCTCGACGAGGGCGGCTCGATGCTGGAGGACCGGATCGACGCGGCCGCCGGCGCGGGCGCCTCGGCGCTGCTCTGCTTCGCGCTGCCCCGCCATCCCCGGGAGGTCGTGGACACCCTGGAGCGCTCCCGGCGGGCCGGGCTGACCGTGGTGACGGTCGCCGACTCGGTCTTCGCGCCCGTGGCCCGCCACTCGGACCTGCTGATCCCGGCGCCGGTCGGGACCGGGCTGGCCTTCGACACGGCGTGCGCGCCGATGCTGCTGGGCCGGGTGCTGCTGGAGGCGATGGCGGACGCCCTGCCGGACGCGCAGGCCCGGCTGGAGGCCTTCGACGCGCGGGCCGCCGCGCGCGGGCTGTTCGTGGAGTGAGGGCGGTTCACCGGTAGTCGAGCTCGGCCAGTTCGGTGGCGAGGCGGTCGCGCAGCGCCGGGACGCGGGCGAGGACGGGGAGCACGGCGTTGCGCACGGCGCGCAGCGCCGGGTTCCGGGTCGTGGCGACGCGCGTCATCCGGTCGGTGAGGGCGACCACCCGAAGGGCGACCGGGCGGCGGCGGGCCTCGTAGGCGTCGAGCTGCCCGGTGGCCAGGGCCCGGCCGAGGGCGTAGCCGTCCTGGATGCCGGTGTTCATGCCCTGGCCGCCGGCCGGGCTGTGCACGTGGGCGGCGTCGCCCGCGAGCAGCAGCCGTCCGGCGCGGTAGCGGTCGGCGACCCGGTGGTGGATCCGGAACCGGGAGGACCAGGCGAGTGCGGTAACGGTGGCCTGGCCCGGGGCGCGCTCGTCGAGCAGGCGCTGCACGAAGGCGAGGTCCGGCTCGGCGGGGGCGTCGGCGACGGTCGCGACGATCCGGTAGTGCTTCCCGGGCAGCGGGGCGACCACGGTCAGCCCGGCGGCGCCGAAGGTGAGGGAGACCTCGCCGGGGCCCGGGGCCCAGTCCATGGCGACGTCGGCCAGGACGAACGACTCCTCGTAGGCACTGCCCGTGAAACCGATCCCGGCGGCTTCGCGGACCGTGCTGTGCCCGCCGTCGGCGCCGACGGCGTAAGAGGCGTGCAGGGTTTCGCCGGTGGCCGTGGTGAGGGTGACCCCGGACCCGTCCGCGTCCTGGGCGACTTCGGTGACCTCGTACGGACGGTGGACGTCCCCGCCGAGGGCGCGCAGGCGCTGGAGGAGCACGGCCTCGGTCTCGTACTGGGGGACCATCAGCGCGTACGGGTGGGCGGTCCGCAGGCCGTCGAAGGGGATCTCGGCGAGCGGGCGGACGCCGTCGCGGATCCGGAACCGGCTGACGGGGACGCCGCGGCCGATCAGCTCGGCCGAGAGGGCGCCGGCCGGGTCGAGCTCGTCCAGGACCTCCAGGGTCCGGGCGTGCACGACGGCGGCGCGGGACGTGTTGGCGCCCTCGCCCTGCCGGTCGAGGAGGACGAAGTCGACCCCCGCCCCGGCCAGGGTGACGGCGAGGGCGAGCCCGGTGGGGCCGGCGCCGACGATCGCGACCTCGGTGCGGACGGGGAGCGGGCGGGACTGCGGGAGTACGGCGTTGCCGGTCATGCGGGCCTCCTCCGGCGGGGCCAACGTTTGTTGGCCAACGGCTGTTGACACAAGAGTGCGCCCGCTGGGCTGGCATGTCAACGGTTGTTGGCCTACGGTTGTTGGCATGACGGCGCGGCGCTCCGAAGAGACCAAGACGACGATCCTGCGCGCGGCCCGGGAGCGCTTCGCGGCGCAGGGGTACGAGCGCACCACCATCCGGGCCGTCGCGGCGGACGCGGAGATCGACCCCTCGATGGTCATGCGCTACTTCGGCAGCAAGGAGCAGCTCTTCGATGCGGCCCTGGCGGTCGACCTGCGGCTGCCGGACCTGAGCGCCGTGCCCGCCGCCGAGCTCCCCGCCGCCCTCGTCCGGCACTTCGTGCAGCGGTGGGAGGGTGACCCGGCCGACGACGCCCTGCTGGTGCTGCTGCGCTCGGCGGTGACGAACGAGCGTGCGGCGGAGCGGATGCGGGAGGTGTTCGCCGCCCAGGTCGCCCCGGCGCTGGCGGCCGCCCTCGGTCCCGAGCGTGCCGCCCGCGCGGCGGGCCTGGTCTCCGCCCAGCTGCTGGGCCTGGCCCTGACCCGCTACCTCCTGCGGCTCCCCGCGGTGGCCGCCCTGACCCCGGACGACCTCGTCGCGGGCCTGGCCCCGGCCCTCGCGGTCACGCTCGCCGGCTGAGCCCGGTCCGGGCCTGGCGGAACCCTGTCCGAGCCCTGCCCTGCCTTGCCGTGCCCTGCCTTGCCGGGCCCTGCCCGGTCCTGCCCCGTCGTCCTGCCCGGGCTTCGCCATGCCCCGTCCGGGCCCTGACCCGGCCTGACTCTGCCCCGCCCCGCCCCTACCCCGGCCCTGCCCCGGCCTTCACCCGGTCGGCGGAGCCGAACCGGCCAGGGCCGCTTCCGTCCAGCCGTTCGCCCTTCCAACTGCCGTGCCGGGCAACGAGATTAGTGGATGTCACCGGGCGCCACACCCGCAACGGACCGCACAGCTGTACCTGCAGGGCAGCTGTCGTCGGTCGGGTGGACCTCCCGCGCCCCTCCCCACTTCTCTCCGCAGGAGAAAGCCATGTCGCTCCGCCGCGCCCTTCGCCGGTCCGCCGCCACCCTCGCCCTCGGTGCCACCACCCTGGGCATGGTCACCCTCACTTCGACGCCGGCCCAGGCCGCCGCCATCTGCGGCGGTGACGTGTCGATCTACGGCACCCTCGCCGACGGACGCCTCACCTACACGGCGATATCCCCGAACACCGGCGACCGGGTCAAGACCCTGATCGGCCCCAACCTCGGCTTCACGCCCAAGGCGATGGCGACGCTCAACTTCAACACCGTCCTCGTGACGTCGACGGCCGGCGAGCTGTACCGCGTCGACATCCAGACCAACGACAACGCGCTGGCCCTGGCCGGCGTCACGAAGATCTGGGACAGCGGCTGGACCTTCGACAAGATGACCTACGACGGCTACGGCCACCTCTACGGCACGGTCGCCGGCCAGCTCCACCGCTACAACGTCTCCCAGGCCAAGCCCTCCGGGCCCGCCCACATCGCCAAGCACGCGGTGATCGACGAGGGCTTCGTCCTCAAGACGCTCGCCGCCGCCGGCGACGACGTCCTCATCGCCAGCACGGCCGACGGCAGGCTGCTCTCCTACCAGGTCAACGGCGTGGGGGACTGGGAGAGTTCGGAGCTCAAGGGCTCCGGCTGGTCGGCGGTCGACAACCTGGTCTCGCCCGGCGGCGGCCTCTACTACGGCCGTACGAACGGCGGAATGTACTGGTACCACGACGCCGACCCCACCGACGGCAAGGGCACCGACATCGCCTACCACTCCGACGACCCGGTCGACGCGAGCGGCTGGACCCAGAGCCTGCTCTCCGCCTACGCGAGCGACTGCACCTACCAGCCGCCGGCGCCCCCGACCCCCACCCCCTCCAGCCAGGGTGGTCAGATCGCGCGCAGCGAGGTCATGAGCCGCGCCGTGAACTGGCTGAACCGCGACATCCCGTACAACCAGGGTGCCTACGCCGGCGACCCGGACGGCGACCACACCTACCGCACCGACTGCTCCGGCTTCGTCTCCATGGCCTGGCACGCCAACACCAGCTACACGACGTACAGCCTGCCGGGCGTCAGCAGCGTCATCTCGAAGTCCGACCTCCAGCCGGGCGACGCGCTGAACACCCAGGACGGGCACGTCGTGCTCTTCGAGAAGTGGGTCGACAAGGCCGCCGGCAAGTTCTCGTACATCCACGAGGCCAACACCAACGACGACATGATGCGCGGTCAGGACTACCTCAACGGCGGCACCGACGGCCGCATCGCAGGCCACGCCGCCTCGGGGTACGTCGCCCTGCGCTACGACAAGATCGTCAACGGCTAAGGGCTGTCCCGGAGCAGCGCGTCCGCGAACGCGCCGCCGGCCTCCGCGACGATCTCCGTGAGGGACTGCGCCGGGCGGGCCAGGGTGAAGCGGACCTCCCCCTCCGGGGCGACCGTGAAGCCGTGGACCGCCGGGCGCGGCAGGCTGTTGTAGCCGTAGTGGGCGGTGAAGAAGTACGCGCCCGTGTCCGGGACGCCGATCAGGTCGCCCGCCTCCAGCCGCGGCAGCTCCCGGGCCGTGGCGAGCAGGTCCCCCGCGAAGCAGGCCGGGCCGGCGATGTCCTGGGCGAGGAGGTCACCGTCCTTCGGGGCGCCCTTCGCGTCGTACGGCAGGATCCGCACCGGCCAGGCCGCCGGGGCGTACACCGTCCGGGTCGCCAGCTGGACCCCCGCGTGGGTGAGGGCGATCGGGCGGGCCCCGGTGGTCTTGGTGTACTCCACCCGGGCGAGGACCAGTCCGTGCTTGGCCAGCAGGGACCGGCCGAACTCCGTGACCAGGCCGTACGAGCCGTCGAAGAGGGCGGGGACCGCCCCGCGCAGGGCGGAGACGTACTCCGCGTACGTCGGGGTCTCCTCGTCCGAGGCGAAGTTCACCGGCAGGCCGCCGCCGATGTCGAGGGTGTCGACCTGGCGGCGGCCCGCCGCCGCGTTGATCTCCTCCGCCAGTGCGTGCAGCTCCCGTACCCCCTCCGCGATCAGCGGCAGCGGGACGCCCTGCGAGCCCGAGTGGGCGTGCAGCCGGGTCAGCCACGGGCGGTCGAGGAACGCCCGTACGAGCCACTCGCGTGCGCCCGGGTCGCGCAGCGCGATCCCGAACTTCGAGGTCGCCGTCGCGGTGGACAGGGCGTCGATGGCGCCGGCCCCGGTCTGGGGGTTGATCCGGACGCCGATCGGGGACCGGGGCGGGGACGGGGCCGCGGCGACCAGGGCGTCCAGCCGCTCCAGCTCCTGCCGGTTGTCGGCGTTGACGGCGATGCCGAGGGCCAGCGCCCCGCCCAGCTCGTCCGCCGTCTTGGCGGGGGAATCCAGGACGGTCCGCTCCGGCTCCACCCCGGCCGCCCGGGCCAGCGCCAGCTCGCCGGGGCTGGCCACCTCGCAGCCGAGCCCCGCGCCGGCGAGCAGCCGCAGGACGGGCACGATCGGGGCGGCCTTGACCGCGAAGGCGTGCAGGACGGGGGTGCCGGGCGCCAGCGCCGCCGCGAATGCGCTGGTCAGGGCGGTGGCGGAGGCGCGGATCCCGGCCGTGTCCAGCAGGCAGACCAGGGGCTGCGCGGAGTCGTGGCCGCCCACCAGGCCCTGCTCGACCGCGGCCCGTACCGCCAGATCCCGGCGCTCGGCGGCGCCCCGCATGTCCCTGTCGGCAGCCATGTCCGCCATCTCATCACCCGGCGCGGCCGCCCGCAGCTGTTGACTGAATCTATTCAGAAGGCGAGGATGTGAATGGATTAACCAACATCGGAGGAGGCACAGCCATGTCAGGACCTCGCCCCGTACGGGCCTCGCGCGGTACCGCACTCAGCACCCTGGGATGGCAGCAGGAGGCCGCGCTGCGGATGCTCCAGAACAACCTCGACCCCGAGGTCGCGGAGCACCCCGACAAGCTCGTCGTCTACGGCGGCACCGGCAAGGCCGCCCGCGACTGGCGCTCGTACGACGCCATGGTCCGCACCCTCCAGACGCTCAAGCAGGACGAGACGATGCTCGTCCAGTCCGGCCGCCCGGTCGGCGTGATGCAGACCCACGAGTGGGCGCCGCGCGTCCTGCTCGCCAACTCCAACCTCGTCGGCGACTGGGCCAACTGGGAGGAGTTCCGCCGCCTGGAGCAGCTCGGCCTGACCATGTACGGGCAGATGACCGCCGGCTCGTGGATCTACATCGGCACCCAGGGCATCCTCCAGGGCACGTACGAGACCTTCGCCGCGGTCGCCGCCAAGAAGTTCAACGGGACCCTCGCGGGCACCATCACCCTGACCGCCGGCCTCGGCGGCATGGGCGGCGCCCAGCCGCTGGCCGTGACGATGAACGACGGCGTCGCGATCTGCATCGACGTCGACCCGCGCGCCATCGAGCGCCGCATCGAGCACCGCTACCTGGACGTGAAGGCCGACAGCCTCCAGCACGCGCTCCAGCTCGCCGTCGAGGCCCGCGACGCCCGCAAGCCGCTCTCCATCGGCCTGCTCGGCAACGCCGCCGACCTGCTTCCGCAGATGCTCGCCGAGGGCGCCCCGATCGACATCGTGACGGACCAGACCAGCGCGCACGACCCGCTGGCCTACCTCCCGACCGGCGTCGACTTCGACGACATGGCGTCGTACGCGGCCAAGGACCCGGCCGGCTTCACCACGCGGGCCCGCGAGTCCATGGCCAAGCACGTCGAGGCCATGGTCGGCTTCATGGACGCCGGCGCCGAGGTCTTCGACTACGGCAACTCCATCCGCGGCGAGGCCCAGCTGGCCGGCTACGACCGCGCCTTCGCCTTCCCCGGCTTCGTCCCCGCCTACATCCGGCCGCTGTTCTGCGAGGGCAAGGGCCCGTTCCGCTGGGCGGCCCTGTCCGGCGAGGCCTCGGACATCCACAAGACCGACAAGGCGATCCTCGACCTCTTCCCGGAGAACGAGTCCCTGCACCGCTGGATCAAGATGGCGGGCGAGCGCGTCCACTTCCAGGGCCTGCCCGCGCGCATCTGCTGGCTCGGCTACGGCGAGCGCGACAAGGCCGGCGAGCGGTTCAACGACATGGTCGCGAGCGGCGAACTGGCCGCTCCGCTGGTCATCGGCCGCGACCACCTCGACTGCGGCTCGGTGGCCTCCCCGTACCGCGAGACCGAGGCCATGCTCGACGGCTCCGACGCCATCGCCGACTGGCCGCTGCTCAACGCCATGGTCAACGTCGCCTCCGGCGCCTCCTGGGTCTCCCTGCACCACGGCGGCGGCGTCGGCATGGGCCGTTCCATCCACGCGGGCCAGGTCACCGTCGCCGACGGAACCCCGCTCGCCGGCGAGAAGATCCGCCGCGTCCTCACCAACGACCCGGGCATGGGCGTCATCCGCCACGTCGACGCCGGCTACGACATCGCCGAGACGGTGGCGGACGAGCGCGGCGTCCGCGTCCCCATGCGCGAGGGTGACACCGCGTGAGCGAGGCTCCCTCCTTCCACACCATGTGGGCGGAACTCGCGTCCATCGGGCGCGACGCCGGCACCGGCGGGTACCGGCGGTACGCCTGGAGCGGTGCCGACACCGACTGCCGGAGCTGGTTCCAGGCGCAGGCGCAGGCGCGCGGGCTGACGTACGAGACCGACCGCAACGGCAACCAGTGGGCCTGGCTCGGCGACCCCCTCGCGGGGGACGCCGTGGTCACCGGCTCGCACCTGGACTCCGTCCCCGACGGCGGGGCCTTCGACGGCCCCCTCGGGGTGGTGTCCTCCTTCGCGGCCCTGGACGAACTCCGCAGGAGAGGCGCGGAGTTCGCCAGGCCCCTTGCCATCACCAACTTCGGTGACGAGGAAGGGGCCCGCTTCGGCCTCGCCTGCGTCGGCTCCCGGCTCGCCGCCGGGCAGCTGACCAAGGAGAAGGCGTACGAGCTCCGCGACGCCGACGGCGTCTCCCTGCCCCGGGCCATGGAGGCCGCCGGGTACGACCCCGAGGGCATCGGGGCCGACCCCGGACGCCTGGGCCGGATCGGCGCCTTCGTCGAGCTGCACGTGGAGCAGGGCCGGGCCCTGGACCTGTCCGGGGACCGCGTCGGCATCGCCTCCGCGATCTGGCCGCACGGCCGGTGGCGGTTCGACTTCCGCGGCGAGGCCAACCACGCGGGCACCACCCGCCTGGTGGACCGCCGCGATCCGATGCTCACGTACGCGGCGACCGTGCTGGCCGCCCGTACCGAGGCAGCCCTCGCCGGGGCCGTGGCCACCTTCGGGAAGGTCTCGGTCGAGCCCAACGGGGTCAACGCGATCCCGTCCCTGGTGCGCGGCTGGCTCGACTCCCGCGCCGCCGACCAGGCCACCCTCGACACGGTCGTCACCGCCATCGAGAAGGCCGCCCGCGAGCGCGCCGACCAGGACGGCATCGACCTCGGCGTCGTCCGGGAGTCCTTCACCCCGGTCGTCGAGTTCGAGCACGCCCTGCGCGACGAGCTGAACCGGATCCTGGGCGGCGCCGTCCCCGTGCTCGGAACCGGGGCGGGACACGACGCCGGAATCCTCTCCGCGGCCGTCCCGACCGCGATGCTGTTCGTACGGAACCCCACCGGCGTCTCCCACTCCCCGCGGGAGTTCGCCGCCGAGGACGACTGCGTGGCCGGCGTCCTCGCCCTCGCCGACGTACTGGAAGGCCTGGCGTGTCGCTGACCGCGCACAAGACGTACTGGCTGGAGCACGCCTGGCTCGGCACCCATGTCGAGCCGGGCGTCGCCCTGACCGTGTCCACGGGCGGCTCCGCCGCGGGAGCGGCCGACGGGCGGATCGCCTCGGTCCGCACCGGGGTCGAGAGCCCGCCCCCGGGCGCGGAGATCCTGCGCGGCCTCACCCTCCCGGGTCTGGCCAACGCCCACAGCCACGCCTTCCACCGGGCCCTGCGCTCCCTCGTCCAGGTCGGCTCGGGCACCTTCTGGACCTGGCGCGACTTCATGTACAAGGTCGCCCAGAACCTCACCCCCGACACGTACTTCGCGCTCGCCCGCGCCGTGTACGCGGAGATGGCGCTGGCCGGCGTCACGAACGTCGGCGAGTTCCACTACGTCCACCACGCCCCCGGCGGCGCCCCGTACGCCGACCCGAACGCCATGGGCGAGGCCCTGATCGAGGCCGCCGCCGAGGCCGGCATCCGGATCACCCTCCTCGACACCGCCTACCTCTCGGCGGGCTTCGGAGAGGCCCCGAACCCGCACCAGCTGCGCTTCTCCGACGGCACCGCCGACGCCTGGGCGGAGCGGGTCTCCGCCCTCAAGGGCCGTGATCACGCCCTGATCGGCGCCGCGATCCACTCGGTACGCGCCGTCCCGGCGGAGCAGTTGGCCACGGTCGCCGCGTGGGCGCAGGAGCGCCGGGCCCCGCTGCACGTCCACCTCTCCGAGCAGACGGCCGAGAACGACGCCTGCCAGGCCGCCCACGGCCGGACCCCGACCCAGCTCCTCGCCGACCACGGCGTGCTCGGCCCGCGCACCACCGGCGTCCACAACACCCACCTCACCGACGAGGACATCGCCCTCCTCGGCGGCACCGCCACCGGCACCTGCATGTGCCCCACCACGGAACGCGACCTCGCCGACGGGATCGGCCCGGCGACCCGCCTCCAGCGCGCGGGCAGCCCGCTCTCCCTGGGCAGCGACAGCCACGCCGTCATCGACCTGCTCGAAGAGGCCCGCGCGATGGAGCTGAACGAGCGGCTGCGCAGCCGTACGCGGGGGCACTGGACGGCGAACGCCCTGCTGACGGCGGCCACCGCCGACGGCCATGCGGCGCTCGGCCGGCCCGACGCGGGCCGCCTGGAGGCGGGTGCGCTCGCGGACTTCACCACGATCGCCCTTGACTCCGTGCGCACGGCGGGCCCGCTGCCGCGGCTGGGGGCCGAGACGGCCGTGTTCGCCGCCTCTGCGGCCGACGTCCGCCATACGGTGGTGGGCGGACGCCACGTGGTCCGCGACGGCGCCCACACCCTGGTCCCCGACGTCCCGTCGGCCCTGGCCGAGTCCATCGCCGCCGTCCGCGGCTGACGCCGCTTCCCCACCCCGCCCCTTTCCGTAACCGGGGACTCAGCCCCCAGCCCCCCATCGCCGGCGCGGCTCGAAGACCCGGGGCTCCGCCCCGGACCCCGCGCCTCAAACGCCGGCGAGGCTGAAAGACCGGGGCTCCGCCCCGCGCCTCAAACTCCGGCGAGGCTGGGTCTGGCTTCGCCTCACACCGGCGAGGCTGGATTTGCGGAGCGAATTCCAGCCCGCCCCGCGTTTGAGGGCACGGGCGCGAAGCGCCCGTACGGGGTCCGGGGCGGAGACCCGGTTACGGGAAGGGGCGGGGTGGGGGAGGAACCCCCCTGAGAGGAACCCATGACCACCACCGTCATCACCAACATCGGCAGCCTCGTCACCAACGACCCGGCCCTGGGCGAAGGCCCCCTCGGCCTGGTCGAGAACGCGGCCGTCGTCATCGAGGACGACAAGATCGCCTGGGTCGGCCCGGCCGGCAAGGCCCCGGCGGCGGACGAGACGTACGACGCCGACGGCCGCGCCCTGATCCCCGGCTTCGTCGACAGCCACAGCCACCTCGTCTTCGCCGGCGACCGCACCCAGGAGTTCAACGCCCGGATGTCGGGCCGCGCCTACTCCGCAGGCGGCATCCGCACCACCGTCGCCGCCACCCGCGCCGCCACCGACGCCGAGCTCGAAGCCAACCTGGTGCGCCACCTGGACGAGGCCCGCCGCCAGGGCACCACCACCTTCGAGACCAAGTCGGGCTACGGCCTCACCACCGCAGACGAGGCCCGCGCCCTGCGCATCGCCGCCGCGCACACCGAGGAGGTCACCTACCTCGGTGCGCACATCGTCTCCCCGGACTACGCCGAGGACCCGGCGGGCTACGTCGACCTCGTCACCGGCGACATGCTGGCCGCCTGCGCCCCGTACGCCCGCTGGGTGGACGTCTTCTGCGAGAAGGGCGCCTTCGACGGGGACCAGGCCCGCGCGATCCTCACCGCGGGCGCCGCCGCCGGACTGATCCCGCGCGTCCACGCCAACCAGCTCTCCTACGGCCCGGGCGTCCAGCTCGCCGTCGAGCTCGAAGCCGCCTCCGCCGACCACTGCACCCACCTCACCGACGCCGACGTCGACGCCCTGGCCCAGGCCGCCGACACGACCGTGGCCACCCTGCTGCCCGGTGCCGAGTTCTCCACCCGCGCCCAGTGGCCCGACGCCCGCCGCCTGATCGAGGCGGGCGCCACCGTCGCGCTGTCCACGGACTGCAACCCGGGCTCCTCCTACACCAGTTCGATGCCGTTCTGCATCGCGCTCGCCGTCCGCGACATGCGGATGACTCCCGACGAGGCCCTGTGGTCCGCCACCGCCGGCGGCGCCCGCGCCCTGCGCCGCACCGACATCGGCGCCGTCACTCCCGGAGCGCGCGCCGACCTGGCCCTTCTGGACGCGCCGAGCCACGTCCACCTGGCCTACCGCCCCGGCGTCCCGCTCGTTTCCGCGGTGTGGCAGAAGGGTCTGCGCGTCCACTGACGAACGGTCAATCCGGGCCTGTCCTTTGTCTTCCCTCCGTAAGGCCCCGGGCGTACCTTGAGCCACCAATCTGATGTGTCGTCAGTAACTTGTGGCCCGAGGGGAAGGCGAAGGTGTCCGACCGGAAACGCTCCACCGCGCTCGCGCTGGCGTCCGCGCTGGCCGGATCGGCGGTCCTGCTGGCCGCCCCCGCAGCCCACGCCGCCGTCGTCGACGTGGCGTACGACTGCAAGACCCCGATCGGGGACAAGTCGGCCGTATCGCCCATCGACATCAAGGCCGTGAAGGAAGGCGACGGCTACAAGCTGACGATGACCTTCCAGAAGGGTGTCTCGTCCAGCCCGATCGAACTCGGCAAGGGCGCGATGAACCCCAGCGCCGTCATCCTCGTCGGCGGCGCCGAGAAGGTCTCCGTGCCGGTCTCCGGCCCGCCCAACCCCGAGGCCGCGCCCGCCAACACGCCCATCAAGATCACCGACCTGTCGGGCACCTACACGCCCAAGAAGAGCGGCAAGGTCACCTTCACCGCCGACGTGCTCACCATCAAGGCGATGGGCACCACGACCACCTGCACCCCCGGCAACAGCCCGGGACCGTCCCTGGAACTGGACGTCACGGCCCCCGGCGGCGCCGCCGCGCAGTCCGGCGGCGACGGCGAGGGGGACGGCACGCTCCCGCAGACCGGCCCCACCGACTCCGCCCTCGCCCTCGGCACCCTCGGCGGCACCGTGCTGCTGTCCGGCGCCGCCGGCGTGCTCTGGCTGACCCGGCGCGGTCAGCGGGCCCGGTCCTGAACGGAGCACCCCCGGCCATGCGCGTGCTCCGAACCCCCCGAAGGCTCTGCCGGCTCGGGGTGCTGCTCCTCGCGGCCACCGCGCTGTACGCGGCCGCCGCGGCCCCCGCTGTGGCCGACGACCCCGGCTGGACCGCCGAACCCGCCGCCGGGACGGCGGCCCGCCACGGCGGCGTCCACCCGTACTTCGCGCGCCCGTATTACTACATGGCGGGCACCGCCGGCACCGTACTGGAGGACCGCCTCGCCCTGGCCAACACCACCGACCGGGAGCGCACCGTCACCCTGCGCGGGGCGGACGCCTACAACACCGCCGACGGCGCCTTCGCGGTGCGCCCGGCCAGGGAATCGAGGGGCGCAGGAGCCTGGATCAGCTTCGGCGCCGGTGCCACGGTGACGATCCCGCCCCGCACCCGCGCGGTGGTCCCCTTCACCGTCACCGTGCCGCCCGCGTCCCCGCCCGGCGACCACCCCGCCGCCGTGGTCGCCACCGAGGGCGGCCACGAGGTGGGCGTACGGGTCCATCTGCGGGTCAGCGGCCCCACCCTGGCCGCCCTCACCGTCGAGGACGTCGCCGTACGGGGCCGGGGCCCGGCCGCGGTCGTCACGTACACCCTGGTCAACCGGGGCAACGTGGCCCTCGCCCCCGAGCTCGCGCTCGACGCCGAGGGCCTCTTCGGCGAGGTCCCGGGCCGCGGCTCCCGCGCCCTGCCCGTGGAACTCCTCCCCGGCCAGCGGGTGGAGCTGACCGAGCCCTGGCCCGGCGCCCCCGTGGCCGACCGGGTGCGCGTCACCCTCACGGTCACCGCCCCCGGCGGCGCCCGGGCCGTCGGCGCCGGAGCGCGCTGGCTCGTGCCCCGGGACCTCGCCGGTTGGACGGGCCTCGGCCTGCTCGGCCTCGGCGGGACCGCCGCGGCCGCGCTGTTCCTCGCACGTGGCCGGCGGCCCCGCCAGGACCCGCCGGGCGACGCGTCGGAGGACCGGCAGCCCGCCCCGACCCCCGCACCGGAACACGAACTGACGGGAGCCTCCAGGTGAGAAGACTCGGAGCCCTGCTCGCCGCAGTGCTGGCGGTGTGCGCGCCGGCGCTGTTCCCGGCGTCCCCGGCGGCCGCCGACGAGGGCAAGCCCGCCGTGGCGCTCTCGCTCCAGGAGGCGGCCAAGGGCACCGAGATCACCGTCACCGGCACCGGCTGGCGGCCCAAGACGCTGGTGATGCTGCTGGTCTGCGGGCAGAACATGATCGGCGGCACCAACAGCTGCGCCAACGCGGACGGCGCGGCCGTCCCGGTCGCCGACGACGGGCACTTCACCGCGCAGCTGCCCGTGGTGGCCCCGCCCAAGCCCTGCCCCTGCGTCGTCAACGTCACCTCCGTCAACGGCGACCAGTCCACCGTCGCCGCGCCCCTGAAGATCACCGACCACGCGGTGGCCGAACTGCCCGCCGAATCCGGCACGCCCCGCCTGGCGATGCTCACCGGGGTCCGGCTGGAAGGCGAGGACGGGGTGCTGACCTGGTTCGGGGCCCCACCGAGCCGGAAGTTCAAGGTCACCGTCGGCAACCTCGGTTCGGCCCCGGTCAACGACCCGGTCTTCCAGCTCGGCACCGCCCACGGGGTGTTCGCGCCCCTGTGGGAGGAGGCCCGGTGGAAGGGCACCATCCCGCCGGGCGGCAAGGCGGAGATCGCCCTGGACGTCGGCCTGACCGCGGGCGCCCACGGCGACTACACGATCTCCCTCAAGTACGGCGAGACCGTCGTGGCCACCCAGCCGTGGGGCGTGGACCGGCCGTACGGGGTCCTGCTCTTCTGGGGCCTGCTCCTGCTGGTGGTCCCGGCCGCCGTCTTCCGCGTCGGCATGGCCGTCGTCGACAAGGTCCGGCCGCGCCCCGCGGCCGCCGGAGGCCGCCACCGGGGTCCCGTCCCGGCCCGCTCCGAGCGGCCGCCGGAGCCCCCTGAGACCACCACGGCGGTCCTGCCGTGGTTCACCCCGGACAGCGCGCCGGAGACAGCACCACAGACGTCCGCACCGTCTGAGAACCGTTCGACGACGAAGGGACATTCGTGAAGACCCAACGGAGGGTGAGCGCGGCCGTGGTCGCGCTGCTGCTCGGCGGCGCGGGTATCGCCACATCGGCTTCTCCCGCCCTGGCCGCCGAGGCCACGTACAAGGTCAAATGCGTTCCGCCGGCCGGCGGCGGCGACCCGGTGGAGGGCGAGACCACCGCCAAGATCACCGCCCCGGCCACGGCCAAGGTCGGCGACGAGGTCGACGTGGTCTGGGAGACCGTCAAGCCCGCCTCGAACAACACGGACCTGATGGACATCCCGAAGGACGCGGTCCAGCCCACCGGCTGGATCGCGCTGGGCGGGGGGATGGGCGAGCTGAAGGTGGTCGGGGAGAAGAAGAACCCGCCGATCCCCAAGAAGGCCCCCATGGTCATGTCCCCGATGAAGGGCAAACTGAAGCTCACCAAGGCCGGCAAGATCACCCTGACCCCCGGCAAGTACGACGTCGCCGTCACGTTCTCCTTCGGCACCTTCGTCACCAAGTGCGCGCCGGTGGGCGAGGTGAAGGGCGGGGCGACCATCGACGTGTCGGCCGGCTCCAGCGGCGGTTCGACGAGCGGGGGCACGACGAGCGGCGGTACGACGAGCGGCGGTACGACGAGCGGGGGCACGACGAGCGGGGGCACGACGAGCGGGGGCACGGCCTCGGGCGGCACGACCACCGGCGGCTCCACCACGACCGGCGGTTCCACGACCACCTCGGGCGGCTCCACCACCGGGGGAGGCGGCGGGCAGACCGACTTCCCGGGCAAGCCCGTCGAGGTCTCCTTCGACTGCGGTCCCGTCGTCCCCGGAGGCATCAAGACGCCGGTGACCATCAACGCCAAGAAGAACGGCGGCAGCTACGACCTGACCGTCAAGACCGCCAAGGGTGCGATGGCCGCGCCCATGGCCCTGCCGGCGGGAGCGCTCAAGCCCTCGATGGACGTCAAGCTCGGCGGCGCCGACAGCGGCACGGTCAAGGTCGCCGGCCCAGCCAACGCGGAGGCGATCCCGGACAAGGGCCCGGTCAGCCTCAGCGACATGACCGGCACCTACAAGCCCGGCAAGACCGGCAAGGTGACGCTCAGCCCTGACCAGCTGACGATCGACGTCACCATGGCCCCGGGCGCCACACCGATCAACGTGCCCTGCAAGGCGGCCAGCAGCGGTGTCTCGCTGGAGTTGGACACCACCGCCCAGGCGGGCGGCTCCGGCTCCTCGACCAGCACCACCACCTCCGGCGGCCTCGCCGACACGGGCGCCGAGGACGAGGGCGGCATCCGGGCCCTGGCCCTGGTCGCCGGCACGGTGATCCTGCTCGGCGGCGCGGTCTTCACGTTCACCCCGTGGCGCCGCCTGCGCGGCACGCGGTAGCCCGTACAACGCGGCGGCCCGGCACACCAGGAGGTGTGCCGGGCCGCCGCGCGCGTTGCGGGGGGGTGCGTCAGTGCACGTCGCCCATCAGCGCCTGGACCTTCTTGCGGTACGCGTAGACCGCGAAGCCGGCCAGGGCCGCGGCGGCGGCCTGGAAGCCGATCACCCACGTGCCGTTGAGGTCCACACCGCCGATGGACAGGAGGCTGGTGGTGCAGTCACCGGCGGTGACCGCGAGGAACCAGACACCCATCATCTGGGAGGCGTACTTCTGCGGCGCCATCTTCGTCGTGACCGAGAGGCCGACCGGGGAGACGCACAGCTCACCGATGGTCTGGATCATGTAGATCGAGACGAGCCACATCGGGGAGACCTTGGCGTCACCCGTCGCCATGCCCATCGGGACGATGAAGACGAAGAACGAGGCACCGATCAGGACCAGGCCCATCGCGAACTTCACGATGGTGTTCGGCTCCTGGTTCTTGCGCGCCAGCCACACCCACAGCCAGGCGAAGACCGGGGCCAGCGCCATCACGAAGAGCGGGTTCAGCGACTGGTACCAGGTGGCCGAGAAGTCGAAGCCGAAGAGGGTGCCGGCAGTCTTGTCGTCGGCGAACAGGGACAGCGTGGAGCCACCCTGGTCGTAGATCATCCAGAAGACGGCGGCGGCGACGAAGAACCAGATGTACGCGGTCATCTTCGACTGCTCGGCGCCCGACAGGTCCTTGTCGCGCTTGATGCGCGTCAGCACGGCGATCGGGATGAACAGGCCGGCCAGCGTCAGCGGGACCAGGGCCCAGTTCAGGGTGTAGGCGCCGAGGGCGACCACGGCACCGTAGAAGACGGCGATGCCCAGAACGGCGAAGACGACCTTGGTGAGGACGGCCTTGCGCTCCTCCGGCGTCAGCGGGTTCGGGACCTGGCTGCTCTTCGGGCTCAGGTGCTTGGTGCCGAGCAGGAACTGGGTCAGGCCCAGGCCCATGCCGACGGCGGCAAGGGCGAAGCCCAGGTGCCAGTTGTGCTCCTTGCCGACCGTTCCGACGACGAGCGGGGCGACGAAGGCACCGAGGTTGATGCCGATGTAGAAGAGCGTGAAGCCACCGTCACGGCGCGGGTCGTCCGGGCCGTCGTAGAGGTGGCCGACCATCGTGGAGATGTTGGCCTTCAGCAGACCGGAACCGGCCGCGACGAGGATCAGACCGACGAAGAACATCGCCTGGCCGGGAAGGGCCAGCGAGAGGTGACCGGCCATGATCACGAAGCCGGCGATGGCGACCGTCTTGCGGGCGCCCCAGATGCGGTCACCGAACCATCCGCCCGGCATGGCCATCAGGTAGACCATGGAGACGTACACGGAGTAGATGGCCGTGGTCGTGGCCGCGGTCATCGCCAGACCGCCGCCCTGGCTGCCCGTGGCCGCGTCGGCGCCGCCCGAGACCAGGTAGTACACGAGAAGTGCGCGCATGCCGTAGTAGGAGAAACGCTCCCACATCTCGGTCATGAACAGAGTGGCCAGGCCACGGGGGTGGCCGAAGAAGGTCTTCTCGGCGGACGGATCCGCCGGGTCCCTCGTCAGGCTGGAAGCCATGGTCGATCCTTGCTTGGTCGGGACGCGCTTCGCTTCGTGAGCTGTTCAGCGCCCGGTGGGGGGTGGCCGGCACCGGCAGCGGGTGACCCACCCCACGCCCAGGGGTCCCGCCTCCGACGGATCGGAAGCGAAAGGTCAGCCGTAACCGGGATCCACGCCCTGTCGCGCAGCTTCGTGGCGACAAGGCCCGGCCCACAGGTCATTCACTGTCATCTGGGCCGGACAAACCGACCAGAGCAGAATTTGAGGTCTTTGGCTCGCTTTTCGGCACAAAGATCCCCTGGGTAGTGCATCAGGCGTCTCGCCACCATACGACACGACACTGCGGCATATGGAAGGACTTGAGATATGCATCACAGGTAACCCGGGAACCGATCGACCATATTCGAAGGCACCCCCTCGCTCATAACCACAGATCAGGAGGGTCCCGCAGGCATGCCCCTCCTTGCAGCCGCCGCGGACTACCATCACCCACATGACGCGTGTACTGCTCGCCGAGGACGACGCATCCATCTCGGAACCCCTGGCCCGCGCCCTGCGCCGGGAGGGGTACGAGGTCGAGGTCCGTGAGGACGGCCCGACGGCCCTGGACGCAGGCCTGCAGGGCGGCGTCGACCTGGTCGTCCTGGACCTGGGCCTGCCGGGCATGGACGGCCTGGAAGTCGCCCGCCGGCTGCGCGCCGAGGGCCACGGCTTCCCCATCCTGGTCCTCACCGCCCGCGCGGACGAGGTCGACACGGTCGTCGGCCTCGACGCAGGCGCCGACGACTACGTGACCAAGCCCTTCCGCCTCGCCGAACTGCTGGCCCGGGTCCGGGCCCTGCTCCGGCGCGGCGCGAACGAGACCGCCCAGCCCCCCGCCACCCACGGCGTGCGCATCGACGTCGAGTCGCACCGCGCCTGGATGGGCGAGGAGGAGCTCCAGCTCACCGCCAAGGAGTTCGACCTGCTGCGGGTCCTGGTCCGCGACGCGGGCCGGGTCGTCACCCGCGACCAGCTCATGCGCGAGGTCTGGGACACCACGTGGTGGTCCTCCACCAAGACCCTCGACATGCACATCTCCTGGCTGCGCAAGAAGCTCGGCGACGACGCCGCCAACCCCCGCTACATCGCCACCGTCCGCGGCGTCGGCTTCCGCTTCGAGAAGAGCTGAGCGTTGACTGAGCCATGCGCCGCCGCCTGATCCAATCCACGCTCGCCGTGGTGCTCGTCGTGATCGCCGTCTTCGGGGTCTCCCTGGTCATCGTGGAGACCCGGACCATCACCAGCAGCGCCCAGGACCGCATCGAATCCGAGGCGCTGCGCCTGGTGGGCATCGTCGAGGCGAACGTCCTGGAGAAGCAGCCCGTCGACCCCCAGGCGCTCGCCGACCAGCTCGACATCGGCCACCACGCCAGGATCACCATCCCCGGCCGGCCGGCCGTGGAGGTCGCCGACCGCATCGACGGCGACGTCATCCGGGGCACCGCGCGCGGCGAGCAGGGCGAGATCGTGGTCGTCGAGGAGTCCCGCTCCACCGTGACCAAGGAGGTCGGGCGGACCCTGGCCGTGGTCGGCGCCGTGGCGCTGCTGGCCGTCGTGGCGGCCGTACTGCTCGCCGTACGGCAGGCGAACCGGCTCGCCTCCCCGCTCACCGACCTCGCCGAGACGGCGGAGCGGCTGGGCTCGGGCGACCCGCGGCCCCGGCACAAGCGGTACGGGGTCCCCGAGCTGGACCGGGTCGCGGACGTACTGGACTCCAGCGCCGAGCGGATCGGACGGATGCTGACCGCCGAACGGCGCCTCGCCGCGGACGCCTCCCACCAGCTGCGGACCCCGCTCACGGCGCTGTCGATGCGGCTGGAGGAGATCACGGTCACCGAGGACCTGGAGACCGTACGGGAGGAGGCGACCATCGCCCTCACCCAGGTGGAGCGGCTCACGGACGTCGTGGAGCGCCTCCTCACGAACTCGCGGGACCCGCGGACGGGCTCGGCGGTCCCCTTCGACCTCGACGAGGTCGTCAAACAGCAGGTGGAGGAGTGGCGCCCCGCCTACCGCAGCGCGGGCCGGGCCATCGTGCGCTCCGGCAAGCAGGGCGTACGGGCCGTCGGCACCCCGGGAGCCGTCTCGCAGGTCCTGGCGACCCTGGTGGAGAACGCGCTGATGCACGGCGGCGGCACCGTCGCGCTGCGCACCCGGGTGGTCGGCAACCAGGCGGTGCTGGAGGTCACGGACGAGGGACCGGGGGTCCCGCCCGACCTCGGCAACCGGATCTTCGAGCGGGCCATCAGCGGCCGCAACTCCACCGGGATCGGCCTGGCCGTCGCCCGGGACCTCGCGGAGGCGGACGGCGGACGCCTCGAACTGCTCCAGGCGCAGCCGCCCGTCTTCGCGCTCTTCCTCAGCCGCACGGCACCGCGGCGGACCGAGCCGGAGCAGGCCACGGTCCGGTAGGGGACCGGGCCGGGTGTGCGCGGCCGGGTCCTGGCGGGGCGAGCCGGGCGATCCGGGCGATCCGCGCGGGCCCGCGAAGGCCGCCCGGACAGGCCCTAGTTCGCGGGCGAGGGGATCGGATCGGGCACCGGATCCGGCAGCGGGTCGGGCATCGGCTCCGGCCTGGGCCCGGGCTTGGGCAGCGGCGCCGGATCGGGCATCGGCTCGGACTGCGCGACGCCCGGCGCGGCCACGGGCAGGGCCTTGAAGACCCAGGTCCGGTACGACCAGAAGCGGAAGACGGTGGCGGTGCCGATGCCGATGAACTTGAAGACGTTGGTGGCGACCGGGCCGTCCCAGCCGAGGCCGTACGTGGCCGCGTACAGCACGCCGTTCTCGATGACCAGGCCGATCGCGCTGAAGGCGGCGAACAGGGTCAGCTCGCGGGTGCGGCCGCCCTGGGCCCGGTCCCGGTAGGCGAAGTAGCGGAAGCCGAGGTAGTTCGTGGCGATGGCGACGGCGGTGGCCATCACGCTCGCGCGCACCACCTGGAGGTCGGTCGTGTTGCGGATCAGGTTGAAGACACCCAGGTTGACCAGCACGCCCAGACCGCCGACCGCCCCGAACTTGGCGACCTCCCGAACGAGACCGCGTACGCGTTCGAGAACAGATCCGTTCCCCGGCGTGCTCATGTGAATGGCAGTCCCTGTCGGTTACCGCCCCGCCTCGGGGCGTCCGGTCTTCTCCGTCAACCCCCACATGTTAAGTGTCCCCCCTGTGGCCCGTCTGTGCCTTCGGACACCGTGCGACGCACGGCACACCGGCACCACCCGGACGGCACACCGACGGGTCCGAGCCAGGGTCACGTCCGGATGGCGGAATACCGCCGGATACCCTGGAGGAGTGACGTTCCCGGTAGTCGGCATGGTCGGCGGCGGACAGCTCGCCCGCATGACCCACGAGGCGGGCATCCCCCTCGGCATCAAATTCAAGATCCTCAGTGACACCCCACAGGACTCGGCGGCCCAGGTCGTGAGCGACGTCGTCATCGGCGACTATCGCGACCTGGAGACGCTGCGCGCCTTCGCGCGCGGCTGCGACGTGATCACCTTCGATCACGAGCACGTACCCACCGAGCACCTCAGGGCCCTGGAAGCGGACGGCATCCCCGTCCGCCCGGGGCCCCACGCGTTGGTGCACGCCCAGGACAAGGGGGTGATGCGCGCCAAGCTCGACGAGATCGGCGCGCCCAGCCCCCGCCACCGGATCGTGCGCGATCCGGCGGACGTGGCGGCCTTCGCGGACGAGGTGGGAGGCTTCCCGGTCATCCTCAAGACGGTGCGCGGCGGATACGACGGCAAGGGCGTGTGGTTCGTCCGCACCCCGGACGACGCGGAGGCGCCCTTCAGAGCGGGCGTCCCCGTCCTGGCGGAGGAGAAGGTCGAGTACGTCCGCGAGCTCGCGGCCAACATCGTCCGCTCCCCGCACGGCCAGGCGGTGGCCTACCCCGTCGTGGAGTCCGTCCAGGTGGACGGCGTCTGCGACACGGTGATCGCCCCCGCACCGAACCTCTCGGAGGAGCTGGCCGGCGAGGCCCAGGCGCTCGCCCTGCGCATCGCGAAGGAGCTCGACGTGACCGGCCACCTGGCCGTGGAGCTGTTCGAGACCGTCGACGGCCGCATCCTGGTCAACGAACTGGCCATGCGCCCGCACAACAGCGGCCACTGGACCCAGGACGGGGCCATCACCTCCCAGTTCGCCAACCACGTACGGGCGATCCTGGACCTTCCGCTGGGCGACCCGCGCCCGCGTGCCCGCTGGACGGTCATGGCGAACGTGCTGGGCGGGGACTACCCCGACATGTACGCGGCGTACCTGCACTGCATGGCCCGCGACCCGCAGGTGAAGATCCACATGTACGGCAAGGACGTGAAGCACGGCCGCAAGGTCGGCCACGTCAACACCTACGGCGACGACCTGGACGATGTGCTGAAGCGCGCACGCCACGCTGCCGACTACCTCAGAGGGACGGTCACGGAATGAGCACCCCCACAGCTGGTCCCGTCATCGGCATCGTCATGGGCTCGGACTCCGACTGGCCGGTCATGGAGGCCGCCGCCCAGGCCCTGGACGAGTTCGAGATCCCGTACGAGGTCGACGTCGTCTCCGCCCACCGGATGCCGCGCGAGATGATCGCGTACGGGGAGCAGGCCGCCGGCCGCGGCCTCAAGGCGATCATCGCGGGGGCCGGCGGCGCCGCCCACCTGCCCGGCATGCTCGCCTCCGTCACCCCGCTGCCGGTCATCGGCGTCCCGGTGCCGCTGAAGTACCTCGACGGCATGGACTCGCTGATGTCGATCGTCCAGATGCCCGCCGGGGTTCCCGTCGCCACCGTCTCGGTCGCCGGGGCGCGCAACGCAGGCCTGCTGGCCGTACGGATGCTGGCCGCGCACGACACCGAGCTGCTGGCCCGGATGCGCGACTTCCAGCAGGAGCTGAACGACCAGGCCACCGAGAAGGGCAAGCGGCTGCGCACGAAGGTCGCCGGCACGGAGTCCTTCGGGTTCGGCAAGTGAGCGCGGCGCAGCGCCTGGACGAGGCGCGAGCACTCCTGGCCGAGCACCCCGTCGCGGACGGCCACAACGACCTTCCCTGGGCGCTGCGCAAGCAGGTGCGCTACGACCTGGACCAGCGGGACATCGCCGCAGACCAGTCGGCGTACCTTCACACCGACATCCCCCGGCTGCGGGCCGGCGGCGTCGGCGCACAGTTCTGGTCGGTGTACGTGAGTACCGAGCTGACCGGCGACGAGGCGGTCAGCGCCACGCTGGAACAGGTCGACGCCGTGGACCAGCTGATCGACCGTTACCCGGACGACCTGGTGCGCGCGCTGACGGCGGACGACATGGAGGCGGCCCGCGCCGACGGCCGGATCGCCTCGCTGATGGGCGCCGAGGGCGGCCACTCCATCAACAACTCGCTCGCCACCCTGCGCGCCCTGCACCAGCTGGGCGTGCGGTACATGACGCTCACGCACAACGACACCATCGACTGGGCGGATTCGGCGACGGACGAGCCCCGGCACGGCGGCCTCACCGATTTCGGCCGTGAGGTCGTCCGCGAGATGAACCGCGTCGGCATGCTGGTCGACCTCTCGCACGTCGCCGCGACGACGATGCGCGACGCGCTGGCCGTCTCGGCCGCGCCGGTGGTCTTCTCGCA
Source organism: Streptomyces sp. NPDC048269 (assembly GCF_040652395.1). Classification (NCBI taxonomy): domain Bacteria; kingdom Bacillati; phylum Actinomycetota; class Actinomycetes; order Kitasatosporales; family Streptomycetaceae; genus Streptomyces; species Streptomyces sp. NPDC048269. The sequence goes on along the minus strand of NZ_JBEZLW010000016.1, from coordinate 16,381 downwards.
CTCCTCGGCCCGCGCGGTGTGCGACCACCCGCGCAACGTCCCGGACGACGTGCTGGCGCTGCTGCCGTCCAACGGCGGGGTGGCGATGGCCACCTTCGTACCGAAGTTCATCCTCCCGGCGGCGGTCGAGTGGACGCTGGCCGCGGACGCGAACCTGCGGGCGCACGGCTTCCACCACCTGGACACCACGCCCGAGGCGATGGCCCTGCACCGGGCCTTCGAGGCGGAGCGCCCGCGCCCGGTGGCCACGGCCGCCACGGTCGCCGATCACCTGGACCACATGCGCGAGGTGGCCGGCATCGACCACATCGGCATCGGCGGGGACTACGACGGCACGGCCTTCACCCCGTCCGGGCTGGACGACGTGGCGGGCTACCCGAACCTGATCGCGGAACTGCTGACGCGCGGCTGGTCCAAGGCCGACCTGGCCAAGCTGACCTGGTCCAACGCGGTACGGGCGCTGCGCGACGCGGAGGCGGTGGCGCGGGACCTCTCGGCGTCCCGCGGTCCTTCGAACGCGGTGATCTAGCAGGCCGGGCGACCGGGGCAACGGGTGTGACCTTCGGGTTACACCCGTTTGCCACATCTGCCGGGCGGCCAGGCCGTCCCGCATGTCACGGTGGCACCATCTCTCCCTGCTGCCGCCGAGACCGGAGCGAACGCCATGGCCGACCTGCAGGATGAACCCCACTCCGTGGGCATCGGAGCAGAAGACCTGCCCGCAGCATCCACGGTGGCGGCCGGCGCCCTCGAACGGGCCGCCGCGCTGCTGTCCGTGCATCCCGTCGCGGACGGGTGCAACACGCTCGTCTGGACGCTGCGCCAGAGCCCGTACCACGACATCGACAAACCAGGGGACAGCGGTGTCGACACCGACCTCCCCCGACTGCGCGCGGGCGGAGTCGGCGCGCAGTTCTGGTCCCTGCTGAGCCCGCACGAGACCGGCGCCCCGACCGACCAGGTGGTCTCCGACACCCTGGAACAGATCGACGTGGCACTGGCCCTGATCCGCCGCTACCCGGACAGCCTCTGCCTGGCGCTGACCGCCGACGACATGGCCGACGCCCGCAACCGCGGCCGGATCGCCTCGTTCCTCGGCCCGGTGCCCGGCCGGACACTGACCGACTCGCTGGGCGCGCTGCACGCCTTCCACGCGCTGGGCGTACGGATCTTCGCGCCCGCGGGAGCGGCCTGGGCCCAGCATGACCTGACGGCCTTCGGCCACGAGGTGGTCCTGGAGGCCAACCGGCTGGGCATCGTGCTGGACCTGACCGGCTGCCAACCGACGGTGGCCCGCCAGCTCGCGGCTGCCTCCAAGGCCCCGGTGATCATCTCGAGCACCGCGGCCGCGGCCCTGAACCCGTATCCCGGCAACGTCACGGACGAGGTCCTGCTCGCGCTGCGGGAGGCGGACGGCCTGGCGATGGTCACCTTCGACGCCATGCGGACCGGGGACTCCCTGCACGCGGTCGCGGACCACGTCGACCATGTCCGCGCGGTCGCGGGTCCGCACTGCGTCGGCCTGGGCGCCGCCTTCGGCACCGAACAGGGCACCGCCCGCCCGGCCGGTCTCACGGACCCCTCGGGCTACCCCCGCCTGATCGCGGAACTCCTGGACCGAGGCTGGCCGGAATCCGACCTCGAACTCCTGACCTGGGGCAACGCCCAACGAGTCCTCCGCGACGCGGAATTCATCTCCCGCGCGGCCCAGCACCGCCGCGGCACTTCTTAGGCCGCCCCTCGCACGGCTCGGCCCGGGCGGGCCTCCCCGGCCCCGCACCGCCGCGCCGGCCTCCGTCCGCCGGGGGCCGGGCCGGGCACGTGCAGCCCGGCCCGGGAGCCGGCATCTGCAGCAGCCCGGCCCCGGGAGCCGTCATCTGCGGGCTCGCCCGGGTTGCCCGTCACAGCGGCAGCCGGGGAGAAGGGGTGGGGGAGCCCCCGTGCGGCGGCCCGGCGGCCACCCTGCCGCGCCGTGCGGGTCCGCCTGCCGCGCCACGCGCGGGTCCCGCCAGGCGCTACGCGCGGGGCCGGCCCATGGCCCGGTACGTCCACCCCGCCGCACGCCAGAGCTGGGGATCGAGCGCGTTGCGACCGTCCAGGATCAGCCGGTCGGTGACGACGCGGCCCAGCTCCGCCGGGTCCAGGTCGCGGAACTCCCGCCACTCGGTCAGGTGGAGGACCACCTCCGCCCCCCGGGCCGCCTCCTGCGCGGAGTCCGCGTAGCCCAGCGTGGGGAAGACGCGCCGGGCGTTGTCCATGCCCTTGGGGTCGTAGACCGTGACCTGGCCGCCCTGGAGGTGGATCTGCCCTGCCACGTTCAGCGCGGGCGAGTCGCGTACGTCGTCCGAGTCCGGCTTGAAGGTGGCGCCCAGCACCGCGACCCGCTTGCCGAGGAAGGATCCGCCCACCGCCTCCCGGGCCAGCTCCACCATGTGCCCGCGGCGCCGCATGTTGATCGAGTCGACCTCCCGCAGGAAGGTCAGCGCCTGGTCGGCGCCCAGCTCACCGGCCCGCGCCATGAACGCCCGGATGTCCTTCGGCAGACACCCGCCGCCGAAGCCGATCCCGGCCCGCAGGAACTTCGCGCCGATCCGCTCGTCGTAGCCGATGGCCTCCGCCAGCTTCACCACGTCACCGCCCGCGGCCTCGCACACCTCCGCCATGGCGTTGATGAACGAGATCTTGGTGGCCAGGAACGAATTGGCGGCGGTCTTCACCAGCTCGGCGGTCGGGAAGTCGGTGACCACCAGCGGGGTCCCCTCCGACATCGGGGTCTCGTACACCTCCCGCAGCAGCTTCTCCGCGCGCTCGCCCTGTACGCCGATCACGATCCGGTCGGGGTGCAGGGTGTCCTGCACCGCGAAGCCCTCCCGCAGGAATTCCGGGTTCCAGGCCAGCTCCACGTCCGCGCCCGCCGGGGCCAGCTCCACGAGCTTCGCCGCCAGCCGCTCCGCCGACCCCACCGGCACCGTCGACTTGCCGACCACCAGCACCGGCCGCGTCAGGTGCGGGGCCAGCGACGCCATCGCCGAGTCGACGTACGACATGTCACAGGCGTACTCGCCGTGCTTCTGCGGAGTGTTCACGCACACGAAGTGCACGTCGCCGAACTCCCCGACCTCCTCCCAGGAGGTCGTGAACCGCAGCCGCCCCGTCGAGCCCGGCAGCCCGGCCACGTGCGAGGCGAGCAGCTCCTCCAGTCCGGGCTCGTACATCGGCACCCGGCCCGCCGCCAGCATCTCGATCTTCTCGGGCACGACGTCCAGCCCCAGCACCTCGAAGCCCAGCTCCGCCATCGCCGCGGCGTGGGTCGCGCCGAGGTAGCCGGTGCCGATCACAGTGATCCTGAGGGGGGCCATGGGTGCTCCAGAGGTGCGGGGCCGTTTGCGGCCACTGAGCATAGTCGGGCCCACCAGGGGGGACGTTCCCCAGGAGGAGCCCGCTGTCACGCAACTCACGTAGGCCGTCCATATCGCCATCCGTGACCGGACCACTAAGCTTGGGTTACTTAACGGTAGTTAGCACACGCATCACCCTGGGGAGTGAGAGATCTTGGCGGGTTCTGCCGACTTCGACCTGTACCGCCCGGCCGAGGAGCACGACATGCTCCGCGAGTCGGTCCGTTCGCTCGCCGAGGCGAAGATCCTCCCGTTCGCCGCCGCGGTCGACGAGGAGTCCCGCTTCCCGCAGGAGGCCCTGGACGCCCTGGTCGCCAGCGACCTGCACGCCGTCCACGTGCCCGAGACCTACGGCGGCGCGGGCGCCGACGCCCTTGCCACGGTGATCGTGATCGAGGAGGTGGCCCGCGTCTGCGCCTCCTCCTCCCTGATCCCGGCCGTCAACAAGCTCGGCTCGCTCCCGGTGATCCTCTCCGGCTCCGAGGAGCTCAAGGCCAAGTACCTCGGCCCCCTCGCCAAGGGCGACGCGATGTTCTCGTACGCGCTCTCCGAGCCGGACGCGGGCTCCGACGCCGCCGGCATGAAGACCCGCGCCGTGCGCGACGGGGACTTCTGGGTGCTCAACGGCGTCAAGCGCTGGATCACCAACGCGGGCGTCTCCGAGTACTACACGGTCATGGCCGTCACCGACCCGGAGAAGCGCTCCAAGGGCATCTCCGCGTTCGTCGTCGAGAAGTCGGACGAAGGCGTCTCCTTCGGTGCGCCCGAGAAGAAGCTCGGCATCAAGGGCTCCCCGACGCGCGAGGTCTACCTCGACAACGTCCGCATCCCCGCCGACCGCATGATCGGCGCCGAGGGCAGCGGCTTCGCCACCGCGATGAAGACCCTCGACCACACCCGCATCACGATCGCCGCCCAGGCGCTCGGCATCGCGCAGGGCGCCCTGGACTACGCCAAGGGCTACGTCCAGGAACGCAAGCAGTTCGGCAAGCCGATCGGCGACTTCCAGGGCGTGCAGTTCATGCTCGCGGACATGGCCATGAAGATCGAGGCCGCCCGCCAGCTGACGTACGCGGCCGCCGCCAAGTCCGAGCGCGTCGACGCCGACCTCACCTTCTTCGGCGCCGCGGCCAAGTGCTTCGCCTCCGACGTGGCCATGGAGGTCACCACGGACGCCGTCCAGCTCCTCGGCGGCTACGGCTACACCCGCGACTACCCGGTCGAGCGCATGATGCGCGACGCCAAGATCACGCAGATTTACGAAGGCACGAACCAGGTCCAGCGGATCGTCATGGCCCGCAACCTGCCGTAGAGCCTTCGCAGCAGGTCAGGCGCCAGCCCCCCGACGCACTGTCGGGGGGCTGTTGCGCGGGGCCGGCGCTACGGCGAGCACCGCCGCGTCATTGGGGGACACACCGAGCGCTTCGGCCGTACGGGTGGGCCACGGTGCCGGAGGTGGGCGAACACATCCGCCCGAGGCCCTTGGGTGGCACTCGGATGGGCTAAATTTGGACCTTCGTACGCCGGAATCGGTTGGGGAGAACGCAATGACGGAAGCGATCCTGCTGGTCGGCGGACAAGGGACGCGGTTGCGTCCCGTGACGGTGAACACGCCGAAGCCGATGGTCCCCACAGCAGGCGTCCCGTTCCTCGCCCACCAGATAGCTCGGGCCGCTGCGGCCGGAGTCACGCACATCGTGATGGCCACCTGCTATCTCGCCGAGGTCTTCGAGCCCTACTTCGGCGACGGATCCGAGTTCGGCGTCCACCTGGAGTACGTCGTCGAGGAGGAGCCGCTCGGCACCGGCGGTGCCATCCGCAACGCCGCGCAGCTGCTCACGGGCGGCCCGGACTCCGCCGTCCTCGTCTTCAACGGCGACATCCTCACCGGACTGGACATCGCCGGCCTCGTGGCATCCCACAAAACGGCCGACGCCGACGTCTCCCTGCATCTGGTGCAGGTCGACGACCCGCGCGCCTTCGGTCTGGTCCCCACCGACTCCGAGGGGCGGGTGCTGGCCTTCACCGAGAAGCCGCAGACCCCCGAGGAGATCATCACCGACCAGATCAACGCCGGGTGCTACGTCTTCCGCCGCAGCGTGATCGACTCCATCCCGGCCGGGCGCCCGGTCTCCGTCGAGCGCGAGACCTTCCCCGGTCTGCTCGCCTCCGGCGCCACGCTGCACGGCGTCACCGAGAACACGTACTGGATGGACCTCGGCAAGCCGGAGTTCATCGTCCAGGCCTCCGCCGACCTGGTCCGCGGTGTGGTGTCCTCCCCGGCCGTCCCCGGACGGCGCGGCGAGTTCCTCGTGCTGGACGGCGCCCAGGTGGCCGCCGGGGCCAAGCTGTCGGGGGGCACCGTCGTGGGCGCCGGCGCCCGGATCGAAGCGGGAGCGGTCGTCAAGGGCTCCATCGTGCTGGAGGACGCGGTCATCGGCGCCGACGCGCAGGTGAGTGCCGCCCTGATCGGGGCCCGCGCCTCGGTGGGCGCGCGGACCGTGCTGGACGGCGCCGTCATCGGTGACGACGCCGTCGTGGGGGCCGACAACGAGCTCCGCGCGGGCGCCCGGGTGTGGTGCGGGGCGCAGCTGCCCGCCGCCGCGATCCGCTTCTCCCCGGACGCCTGATCCCGGACGCCTGATCCCCGGCGGCCGGGGATCAGGCGGATCACGCAGGTCACGCAGGCCAGGCGCGGGTGACGCAGCCGGCGCGCCAACCGCCCGGACCGCCCCGGTCAGTTCCCGCGGACGGTGACCTTCTCGTCGTTCTGGATCTGCTTCACCAGCTGCTGCACCTTCGCCTTGTCCCAGACCAGGTTGCCGCCCCGCTGGCCGGAGATCGGCATGTTCATCGAGACGCCGTCACCGCCGTTGACGCCCTTCATCGCGAAGAACATCTGGCCCATGTCGTACAGACCCATGTCCTTGTCCACGATCAAGGTGTCCAGGCCCGCGCCCAGCACCGGGTACAGCTCGAACGGGTTGAGGACCGTGGACGGGGTCGCCGCCTGGCCGGCGAGCGCCGACAGGAACTTCTGCTGGTTCTTCGTCCGTTGCAGGTCCGACTCGGCGAAGGCGTACCGGGTCCGTACGAAGGCCAGCGACTGCTCGCCGTTCAGCGTCTGCTTGCCGGCCTTGAAGTCGGCGCCCGACTTCTCGTCCTTGAAGCCCTCCTCGATGTCCAGCTCCACACCGCCGAGCGCGTCCACGATGTTCGCGAAGCCGGCGAAGCCGATCTCCGCGTAGTGGTCGATGCGCAGGCCCGTGTTGTGCTCGACCGTCCGCACGAGCAGCTCGGGGCCGTCCTCGGCGTACGCCGCGTTCAGCTTCACCCGCCGCCCCTGGGCGGGGAACTTCTTGCCCGACTGGGAGCCCACGAAGGAGGGGATCTCCACGTCCGAGTCACGCGGCAGCGAGATCATCGTGTTCCCGCTGGAGCACTTCGCCAGGATCATCATCGAGTCGGTCCGCTTGCCCTCGGCCGAGCCCGTGTGGAGCTTCTTCTTCTCCTCGTCGGACATGCCCTCGCGGCTGTCGGAGCCCACGATCAGGTACGTCGTGCAGTCGCCCTCCTTCGGGCGCTCGATGACCTTGGAGAGGTCCACCTCCCGGCGCACCTTGGAGTCGGCCCAGAAGTAGGTGGCGACCGAGGTCACCAGCAGCGCGGAGACCAGCACGATCGAGCCGACCTTGATCCGCTTGCGCCAGTCCGGGGCGGGCCCGGGCGCCCGCCCGGGGCGGCCGGGGCCCGACGGCGGCTGCGCGGGCCCGCCGGGCCCCGCGGGCGACCCGTAGACCTGGCCGGTGTTGTAGCCGCTGTCGTAGCCGTACGCGTCGGGGCCCTGCGTCTGCTGCGGAGGCACACCCGGGGCGGGCGGCGGCGTTCCGGGCCGCCGGGCGGGCGGCGGGACCGCCGGGCGCGTGGGCTGCTGCCGCTGGACGTGCCGCATCCGCTGCGCGCCCTCGGGCTGCGCCTGCGCGCTGCCGCGCCCGTACCCGTCGTCACGGCGGCCACGTTCGTCGCGGTCGCCGCTCCACCCTTCTGGCCAGTCATTCATGCGCCCAAGGATGCCTGCCCGGGCGCGTCGTCCGACAGCCCGGGGGGCGATCCGTACCGGGGCTGTTGCAGAGCTGATGCCTCTGGTACGCATCTAAGGTGTCCGTATGACAGAGATACCGGGCGAAATCCCGGGGAAGCCGACCGCGGCCTCCCGTACGACCCTCAGCCACATCATGACCGCCAACGACACCAACCTCCTCGGCACGGTGCACGGCGGTGTGATCATGAAGCTGGTGGACGACGCGGCGGGCGCCGTCGCCGGCCGCCACTCCGGCGGCCCGGCGGTCACCGCGTCGATGGACGAGATGGCCTTCCTCGCCCCCGTACGGGTCGGCGACCTCGTGCACGTGAAGGCCCAGTGCAACTGGACCGGCCGCTCCTCCATGGAGATCGGCGTACGGGTCCTCGCGGAGCGGTGGAACGAGTCCACCCCCGCCACCCAGGTCGGCAGCGCCTACCTCGTCTTCGCGGCCGTGGACGCCGAGGGCAAGCCCCGCCGGGTCCCGCCGGTCCTCCCGGAGACGGAGCAGGACGAGCGGCGCTACCAGGAGGCCCAGATCCGGCGCACCCACCGGCTCGCCCGCCGCAAGGCGATCATGGCCCTGCGCGAGGAGCGGGCGGCCCAGGGCTTCGACGAGTGACGACCGCCGTGGCGCCGCGGGCCGGCCGCGTGACGGCCGCCTCCCGGCGCCGCGGGCCAGGCGGAAATGACGACGGGGTCTAGCTGCCGCACACCACGTCGTCGCCCGTGACCACCCCGGCGGTGCCGGCCTGGTACGGGTCCTCCGCACGCACCGGCACCACCTTGCGGTAGTCCGCGCCCGCGATCACCAGCACCGTCCGGCCCTGGCCCGCCACCGCCCGCAGCGCGCTGCCCGGCAGCGCGGTCGCCACCGACCGGGCGGAGCGGTCCCAGCGCGGGTCGTAGGTGACCACCGTGCGCCTCACGTCGCGGCTGGCGCCGTTGCCCGGCGCCCCGGTGGTGTCGAAGCCGGTGGCGCGCAGCGCCGCGTCGACCCGGCCGCCCAGCCCGTCGATCCGGGTCCCGTTCTCCACCTGGACCCGGATCTGCTGCGGGGGCACGTCCACCGGGACCGCCGCCGGCCGGCCCCCCGGCTTCCCGGGCCGGGCCGGGGCGAGCGGCCGGTCCTGCCGCACCGCCTCGAAGAGCTTCGCGGCCTCCGGCTCGTCCCACTTCACGGTGGATCCCAAGCCCTTGACGGGGTACGAGGGGTCGCCGACGGGCACGGAGGCGAACTCCGAGGAGGACGGCGTGAAGTCCCGCATGGCCTGCCCGAGCGCGAGCATCTGCTCCGAGCCGAAGCCCCTGTCGGCCCGGACCGAGCCGAGCAGCGTGGAGCTGACCTGCTTGAACTTCACCGGGTTGAGCAGCACTCCGCCGCCGGTCGCCTGCTGGATCAGGGCGGCGACGAACCGCTGCTGGCGCTGCATCCTGCCGAGGTCGGAGGCCCCGTCGATGTGGCGCGAGCGTACGTACTGCAGGGCCTGCCCGCCGGCCAGCCGGTGGGTGCCGGGCAGCAGGTCGAGGCCCGTGTTCGCGTCGCGCATGGTCTTGGCGGTGCAGACCTCCACCCCGCCGATCGCGTCGACGGTCTTCATGAAGCTGGTGAAGTCGACCTCCAGGTAGTGGTCGATCTTCACCCGGGTCATGTTCTCGACGGTCCGCACGGTCAGGTTGGGCCCGCCCTCCGCGTAGGCGGCGTTCAGCTTCATGGGGTGCCCCTTGTGCGGCTTGCCGCTGACCAGGTCCTGGTGCTCGGGGATCTCGGCGTAGCTGTCGCGGGGCAGGCTGATCACGCTCGCCCGCTCCCGGTCCGCCGACAGGTGCACGAGCATGATCGTGTCGGTGCAGTGGCAGGGCGCCCCGCCGAGGCGGTACTCGCGTTTCTCCTCGGGGCTGATCTTGTCCCGGCCGTCGGTGCCCACCAGCAGGAAGTTCAGGCCGTGCCCGGCCCGGGGGCGGTTCTTCATGTCCTTGAACGGGTCCACCCGCTCGATCCCCGTGTCCAGCCCGGTCATCACGGCGTGTCCGATGGCCCCGGAGCCCAGCACCACCACCGACAGCCCGGCCGCGATCCGCACCCCCCACCGGGGTCTGTCGCCCCGGCGCCGGGCCGGACCGCCCGTACCGCCGCGCCGTACGCGCTGCGGCTGGGGCGGCCTGGCGGGACGGGTGGGGCGGTGCGGCTGGGGCACGGTTGGACACCTCCGCGGGGATCAGCAGTACGGGCCGGTCGACGGTCGGGCCAGATCGGTCTGATTAGTCAGAACAGTAGGCCCATACGATCAGCCTCTGTCCGTACCGCTCACTCGGCGCGCACCCGGTTCCCTCGTACGCGGTAACGTGACACCGATACCCGACCTTGAAGGACCACATGCCCGCCCAGCAGCCCGCAGTCTCGGTGATCATGCCGGTGCTCAACGAGGAGCACTACCTCCGCGACTCCGTCCGCCACATCCTGGAACAGGAGTACGCGGGCGAGATGGAGGTGGTGATCGCACTCGGGCCGTCCACGGACCGCACCGACGAGATCGCCGCTGAGCTCGTCGCCGAGGATCCCCGAGTCCACACCGTCCCGAACCCCACCGGCCGGACCCCGGCGGCGCTCAACGCCGCCATCAAGGCCTCGCGTCACCCGATCGTGGTACGCGTCGACGGCCACGGCATGCTCTCTCCGAGCTACATCGCCACCGCCGTGCGCCTCCTGGAGGAGACCGGTGCGCAGAACGTCGGCGGCATCATGCACGCCGAGGGCCAGAACGCCTGGGAAGACGCCGTCGCCGCCGCGATGACCTCCAAGATCGGCGTCGGTAACGCCCCGTTCCACACCGGAGGCCAGGCGGGACCGGCCGAGACCGTCTACCTCGGTGTCTTCCGCCGCGAGGCGCTGGAGCGGCAGGGCGGCTACAACGAGGAGTTCATCCGCGCCCAGGACTGGGAGCTGAACTTCCGGATCCGCGAGGCCGGCGGCCTGATCTGGTTCTCCCCGGAGCTGAAGGTCCAGTACCGTCCGCGGCGCTCCGTGCGGGCCCTGGCCAAGCAGTACAAGGACTACGGCCGGTGGCGGCACGTGGTGGCCCGCTACCACGCGGGCTCCATCAACGTGCGCTACCTGGCCCCGCCGACCCTGGTCTGCGCGATCGCGGCGGGCGTGGTCGTGGGCGTGGCCGTCACCCCGCTGGGCTTCGCCGTCCCGGCCGGCTACCTCGCGGCGATCGCCGTGGGCTCCGTACCGGCGGGCAAGAGCCTATCCCTCAAGGCGCGGGCGCAGATCCCGCTCGCCCTCGCCACCATGCACCTGTGCTGGGGCTACGGCTTCCTGACGAGCCCGCGCTCGCTCGCGAACAAGCTGATCGCGAGCCGCCGTCCGGCCGTGCACCAGGACGCCCCGCAGGTCCAGAGGTAGACGAGACGTACGAAGGGGCCCGGCGCGGCGGCTGCGTAGATCACAGCCGTCGCGCCGGGCCCCTTTCGTGTGCGCGCCTACCAGGTGAACCCGGGCTGGACCGGCATGCACGCCTTGTCGTTGTCGCCGTTGAGCGCGTGGGCGGAGTCCGGGGCCTTGGTCGGGGCGGGCGGCGGCAGGGTCGGCGCGTCGCCGGTCCGCCAGTCCTTGCCGACGAACACGGTGATCCCCGACACCTCGTCGGTCTTCTGCACCGAGGAGGCCGGCAGGCCGAGCGCGGTGGCCACGGCGGCGGCGTCGGCCGCCTGGCCGTCGGTGGCGAAGCGGACCACCGTGGTGTCCTCGGCCCCGGTCTGGGTGTCGGCGTTGGCCCTGGTGAAGCCCTTGCCGGTCAGCAGCGTGGCGACTTCGTTCGCCCTGCCCTTGGCCTTGGCCTGGGCGCCGTCCTTGCCGCCGGTGGCGTTGCGGACGCTGACCGCGATCTTCGCCGGCGGTGCGGCCGGCGCGGCCGGGGCGGTGGTCGGCGCCTGGGCCGGGGGAGCCGGGGCGGTGGCGGCGGCCGACGGGGAGGCGGCGGCCGTGGGGGCGCCCGAGCCCGTGCCCTTGCCGTCGAGCGCGATGTCCTCGCGGACCATCCGGAACACGTCCTCGGCCTCGCCCGCCATCGGCTCGACCCGGCCGTCCAACCCGGGCTTCGTGCTGTAGACCCACGGCATGGTCGTCATGGTGATGCGCCCCGGCGGGACCTTCTTGAGCTCCATGCTGAGGTCGTACAGCTTGTCGATCTTGTTCAGGCCGGGGTCCACGACCATGGCCTCGATCGCCGCCTGCGCCAGGCTGTTGAGCTTGACCGGGTTGGTGAGCTTGGCGTTCTTGCGGAACTCACGGGCCATCGAGTTCATGTACTGGTGCTGGGCGTGGGTGCGGCCGATGTCGGTGCCGTCCTCGAAGCCGTAGCGGGTGCGCAGCCACTGCAGGGCCGTCTCGCCCTGGATGACGCTCGTGCCCGCCGGCAGCTTCAGGCCGGAGCCCTTGCCGTCGCGGGTGCGGGAGAGGACGTTCTGCTCGACGCAGACCGGGACGCCGCCGATGGCGTCCGCCATCGAGACCACGCCCTTGAAGTCGATCATCATGAAGTGGTCGATGGGTATCTTCGTCAGCTCGGTCCAGGCGGCGACCGTGCAGCCCGGTCCGCCGCGCTGGAGCGACTCGTTCGTCTGGACGAGCCCCTTGCTGGCGGGGTGCACCTTGCCGTTCGGCTCGGTGCACTTGGGCATCATCAGCATCGTGTCGCGGGGCATCGACACCACGGACATGTTGCTGCGGTCCGCGGACAGGTGCAGCAGCATCTGCACGTCCGCCAGCGGCGGTCCGTCGAAGGTGTCCGTCGCACCACCGAGGGCCTGGTTCGCCGCGTCGTTGCGCGCGTCGGAGCCGATGAGAAGGATGTTCAGCGGGGTCTGCCCGAAGGCGTTGGGCTTGGAGCCGCCCAGCTTGGTCTCGCCGAGGTTCAGCGGATCCGTCTTGATGCTGCCGTTCAGATGGCGGTAGTAGAGGTAACCGGCCGCCGCCGTCCCGAGTATGAGCAGGGACAGTACGGAGGCCACCCAGCGCAGCACGCGCCGGCGGCCCCGCCTGCTCCCGGGGCCGCCCGCCGCCCGGCGGGCGGCCCGGGAGCCGTCCCGCGGCCGCGGCACCGAGCCCGCGGCGCCCGTACCGCCGCCGGACATGTCCCCTGACGTGTCGTCGGCGGCGCGGGCGGTCGCCCCCTCCCCCCGCACGCTGCTGTGCCTCACGCGTACTCCCCCTAAAGATCCTGATGACCCGGCGTTGTGCCGGTATTACCTGCTACGGCCCGTTACTTGGCGCAGATCGCCTTGTCGGCCTGGGCCTGCTGGACGTCCTTGGGCAACTCCTGCGGAACGGGCGGCGCCAGCGGCGCGCCCGGCTCCTTGAAGTCCGGGCCCAGCGTCAGCTTCATGGGCGTCTTCGCCCCGGCATCGGCCGTCCCCATCTTCATCGCGGAGGCCGAAAGCCCCATCATCTCCGCCAGCGCCCGGGCCTGGTCCGCCTGGTTGGGCGCGAACTCCAGCTGCGTGGCTGCGACCTTCGCGGGGGCGTTGCCGTGGTTGCTGGCCTTGGGCACGCCCTTGGTGATCTGCAGCCACTTCAAGGTGGTGGAGGCGGAGCCCTGGGGGCCACCGCCGTTGTACACGTCCACCCGTACGTCCGCGGCGGGCGCCTTGTTGCCCTGGAGCAGCGCGTCCTGCTTGGCCTTCGCGTCCGCGTCGGCCGACTCCTTCGCGGCCTGCTCCCTCTTCTCGACCTCCGTGAGCGAGACGTCCCCCCGGATCATCTGCAGCAGCGGATCGGCCAGCGCCTGGTTGACGACGACGGTGGCCTTGCGGTTCGGCGGCTCGTCCGGGTTGTCGAGTACCGGCACGGTCGTGAAGGTGATGTTCTTGAGGTCGATGTCCTTCAACTCGCCCGCGAGGTCGGTGAGTTTGTCGATGGAGCCCAGGCCCTGGTCCACGGTCAGCGACTTGGTGGCCGCCTCCGCGAGCGAGAAGAACTTCTTCGGACTCGTCAGAGTTTCCTTCGACTTCATCTCGCGCATCATCGAGCCGAGGAACTGCTGCTGGGTCTTGATCCGGTCCAGGTCGCTCTCGTTGCCGAAGGCGTGGCGGGTCCGTACGAACGCCAGCGCCTGCTCGCCCGACAGCCGGTGCTCGCCCTCCGACAGCTTGAGCTTGGAGTCCTCGTCGTCGACGGCCTTCTCCAGGCAGACGGGCACCCCGCCCACCGCGGTGCTCAGGGTCTTCACCGCGTTGAAGTCGACCATCATGAAGTTGTCGACCTCGATCCCGGTGAGGTCCTTGACGGTGCGCATCGTGCAGCCCGCGTCGCGGCCCTCCTGCCCGAGGCTGTTGTTGAAGCGGGTGGCCCGCGTGCCCTTGATCTCCTTCGTCGTGCCGTCCGGCTGCTTGGTCGGGCAGGACGGGATGTTGGTGATCAGGTCGCGCGGGATGGACAGCGCGGTGGCGTTGGAGCGGTCCTTGGCGACGTGGAAGAGGATCGTGGTGTCGGCGTGGCCGACGCTGTCCTTGTCCCCGTAGCCCTCGTTGCCCGCACCGCTGCGCTTGTCGGTGCCGATGACCAGGATGTTGATGGCCTGGTCCTTCTTGAAGCCGCCGGTGCCCGCGCCCGCGATGTCGGTGACGCTGAGGTTGCCGTTCAGGTGGTCGTAGTAGAGGTACGCGCCCACCGAGCCCGCGACCAGCAGGAACGCCAGCGTCCCGCCGGTGATGAGCAGCGCCTTCTTGCGCCGCCCGCCGCCTCCGCCCTTGCGGGAACGGCCACCGCGCCGGCCGCCGGGCGGCGGCCCGTCGGCGCGCCGCGGCTTCGGTACGGAAGGGGAAGGAGAAGGGGAAGGGGCGGTGGGCGCCGATGGCGCTCTGCGCGGGGCGCCGACAGTGGGCCGCTGCTGCGCAGCGGAGTCGGCCAGTCGCAGTTCGTAGTGGCCTGTGCGGGGATTGAGCACCCACTGGTCTGCGGGGTCGATCTCGTCGGCCCGCCCACGGCTTTGCGCATCCACGGTTGCTCGAATCCTCCGTCGGTGCCTCGCGACGCGCCTCCCCCAAGGCGCACGGTCAACGATCCGGCTGCTGGTGCCCGGCCTCTGGTCCGGCCGGGGCACCGGATCGCTCACCTTATCCGTCAGGTTCGGCTGCAAACCATGCTGGTGACAAATTCCACTCCCCTTATAACGGGGCGAACCGCCCATCCCGCTCGGTTCGGTCACCGGCTTTTGGGATTGCTTTACCGGCAGTCGGCGATGCCCGCCGTGGTCCCGGTAAAGGTGGGGACGGGTGCGGGGGGCGTGGTGGTTCCCCCGGGCGTCTCTCCCGGTCCGGACGGCTCCGCTGCGCGGGGCCGGGCCTCGGCAGGCCCCGTAACGCTCGGCGTGGCCTCGGCCGGCCCCGTAAAGCTCGGCGTGGCCTTGGCCGGATCCGTAACGCTCGGCGTGGCCTCGGCCGGCTCGATCGCGCTCTCGGGCTTCGGCGGGGCGACCGTCACCGGCTTGTCCGTCCGCAACTGCTCGAAGAGCCGGGCCGCGTCCGGCTCCGCCAGCTCGTCCCGGTTCGGGTTCGCGGAGTACGGCCGGCGCGGCACGGTCAGGAACTTGACCTGGTCGGTCGGTATGTCCCGTACGCCCCGTACGAGTTCGTACAGGCCGCGCAGCGATGCCAGCCCCGGGTCGGTGGTCACCGAGGAGGTCGCCGCGTCCAGCAGCGGATACAGCCGGGCCGGGTTCAGCAGCACCCCGTTGCTCTGCACCTTCTTGACGAGCGAGCCGAGGAACTGCTGCTGGCGCTCCATCCGCTCCGTGTCGCTGCCGTTGCCCAGGCTGTAACGGGCGCGTACGAAGCCGAGCGCCTGCTCACCCTGGAGGGTCTGCCGCCCGGCGGGCAGCCTCAGCTTCGCCTCGGAGTCGTCGACCGGCTGCTTGAGGCAGACCTCCACCCCGCCGATGGCATCGACCATCTGCTTGAACCCGCCGAAGTCGATCACCATGTGATGGTCGATGCGGATGCCGGTGAGCTTCTCGGTCGTACGGATCGTGCAGGCGGCCCCGCCCCACTGGAAGGCCCAGTTGAACTGCGCGAACTGTTCGGGGGTGCGGCGCCCGTCCGTCATCAGGCAGGCGGGGACGTCCGCCATGAGGTCCCGCGGTATCGACACCGCCGTCGCGCTCCGCCGGTCCGCCGGCAGGTGCAGCAGGATCGTGGTGTCCGAGCGCTGCCCGCTCTGGTCCGGCCCGTACCGGGCGTTGTCCTTGCCGGAGCGCGAGTCCGAGCCGATCAGCAGGATGTTCTGGGCACCGTCCGCGAAGTGCGCCGGGCGGTCGCGCTCGTAGCGCAGCAGCTCGGCCGCCGCCGAGGTGTCCTCGGTGATGTTCCCGTCGAGCTTCTTGTAGAGCCACCAGCCGGAGGCCGAGCCCGTCAGGACCGTGCAGGCCGCCCCGAGTCCGATCCAGCGCAGGAGTCGGCGCCGACGGCTGCGCGGAGGCTTCGGGGCGCCTCCGGCCGGGTCGGTCCCGCCGGGTATGCCTGCGCTGTCCGTCACTGGCGTCCGTCCCCTCGCCGATGCGACCGCGGCCGTACGGGTGAGCACGGCCACTGCCGATCCTGCCCCCGGGCTGCGGGAGCGGCCCGGGGGCAGGGCTGTGTCTAGAGCCATGCGGGTGACAAATCGCCCGTTCCCGTGCTTGACCAGTCTGGGTGACGGCTGCGCGCCCGGCGAGGGGACGGCCCGGGTGACCAGGTCATGCCCGGCCAGGGCGCGGAGCAGTGCGCCGCGTCCTCAGGTCGTGTCGTCAAAGTCCCGTCTGGCTGGAGGGGCCTGGCACGCACGCTCGCCGCGTTGTCGTCGGTCACCGACGTCCCCCAGCTACCGCTGGGAGGTGCCCCCACCGCGTCGATTCCCTCCTCC